>CBDUSE010000041.1:0-18503 GCA_965369835.1 uncultured bacterium | reverse complement strand
ACACCCTCGACAAGAACTGGTGCCAGGAGATGGCACAGAGGCTATGTCGCATCCGCAATTGCCTGGCCCACGCAAGGGAGCAGAGAGAGAAGCATTGCATCACGCCGACGCCTGCCAACGACCGCAAGCTGAGGCCCTGGCTTTCGGTCATCAGGCGAATGGCGGAGCAAGTGCTCATATACGACGATTAGCACCCATTGAGCTCCGGGACCTCTTTCGGTCCCCGTTCATCAGACCCGAATGCCCACGGTTGCGCTTCGCCCGAGCATTGTGTACCCTTTCGCGCGTCTTGGGGTCTCAATCTGACGGTGCGGAAGGAGGAAGCTTCTCGGTGGCGGGGAAGGTTGAGCGGGCGATGATCAGCGTCTCGGACAAGACGGGGCTGGTGGAGTTTGCCCAGGGGCTGCACGAGCTGGGGGTGACGATCCTGTCGACGGGTGGGACGGCGCGGGCGCTCGGCGAGGCGGGCATCCCGGTCACGCAGGTCTCGGACCACACGGGCTTCCCGGAGATCCTGGACGGGCGCGTCAAGACCCTGCACCCGAAGATCCACGGCGGTCTGCTCGGGCTGCGCGACAACCCCGCGCATCGCAAGCAGATGGAGCAGCACGGTATCAAGCCGATTGATCTGGTCGTCGTCAACCTCTACCCCTTCGAGCAAACGGCGTCGGAAGAAGGGGCCGGCCACGGCGAGATCGTCGAGCAGATTGACATCGGCGGCCCCTCGATGATCCGCTCAGCGGCGAAGAACTACCAGGACGTCGGCGTCGTGACCAGCCCGTCGCAGTACGATCGCGTGCTCGCCCAGCTCAAGGACACCGGCACGCTTTCCGGGGAGTTCCGCCTCGAGCTCGCGTCCGAGGCCTTCAAGCTGATGAGCCGCTACAACGCGGCCATCTGCGCCTACCTCGACGGGCTGCGCACCAAGGGCCCCATCGAGCACCCGAAGGAACTTGCGCTCAGCTACCTCAAGGTGCGCGATCTGCGCTACGGCGAGAACCCGCACCAACAGGCGGCCCTGTACCGCGAGAGCGTCCTGAGCGAGCCGTGCGCCGTCGCCGCCAAGCAGCTCTGGGGCAAGGAGCTCTCTTTGTGCAACTACCTCGACCTCGACGCCGCGTGCGAGCTCGTCAAGGAGTTTTCCGAGTGCGTCGCCGTCGTCATCAAGCACACGAACCCGTGCGGCGTCGCGATCGGCAAGAACCCGAAGGAGGCCTACGTCAAAGCGCGGGCGACCGATCCCGCTTCGGCCTTCGGCAGCATCGTGGCGTTCAACCGGCACGTGGACATCGAGACGGCCAAGGTGCTCAACGAAACGTTCGTCGAGGTGATCGTCGCGCCCGGCTACAACGCGGACGCGCTCGGTCTTTTGCAGAAGAAGAAGCAGCGCCGCCTCATGCAGCTCGAGGGGCTCGAGGCGTGGGCCATGGTCGGCGGCACGGTCCTGCCCGACCGCGACCTCAAGAAAATCGTCGGCGGCCTGCTCGTGCAGGAGCGTGATATCGCCCGAGTCACGCCCGCCACCGTCAACGTCGTCACCAAACGCGCGCCGACCGACGAGGAGATGCGCGCGCTGATGTTCGCCTGGACGGTGGTCAAGCACGTCAAGTCGAACGCCATCGTGTACGCGAACGCCACCGAGACGATCGGCATCGGCGCGGGCCAGATGAGTCGCGTGGACTCGTCGAAGATCGCCGTGATGAAGGCGCAGAAATCTTTACGGGGGTGCGTCGTCGCCTCCGACGCTTTCTTCCCGTTCCGCGACGGGGTGGACGCAGCGATTGACGCCGGCGCAACCGCCATTATCCAGCCCGGCGGCTCGGTGCGCGACGAGGAATCCATCGAGGCGTGCAACGAACGCAACGTGGCGATGGTGTTTACCGGCATCCGGCATTTCCGGCACTAACGCAAGCAAGAGGAAACAGTGAAGGTCCTAGTCGTGGGCGGCGGCGGCCGCGAACACACGGTGGTCTGGAAGCTCAAGCAGAGCCCACAGGTCAAAGGGCTCTACTGCGCCCCGGGCAACGGCGGCATCGCGCAGTGCGCCACGTGCGTGCCGATTCCCGCGAACGACATCGCCGGACTCGTCGAATTCGCCCGCACCGAGCGGATTGACCTGACCGTCGTCGGCCCCGAGGCGCCGCTCTGTGCCGGGATCGTGGACGCGTTCCAAGAGGCCGGCCTGCGCATCTTCGGCCCGACCGCGCGCGCCGCCCGCATCGAGGGGAGCAAGATCTTCGCCAAGGAGCTGATGACTCACTACAACATACCGACCGCGCCGTACCGCGTCTTCGACACCGCCGACGAAGCGACCGAGCACGTCAAGCGCATCGGCGCGCCGCTCGTCGTCAAGGCCGACGGCCTCGCCGCCGGCAAGGGCGTCATGGTCTGCGCGACCGAGCAGGAAGCGCTCGCCGCGATTGACCGCATCATGCGCGAGCGCGCCTTCGGCGACGCGGGCAACCGAATCCTCGTCGAGAAGAAGCTCGAGGGCGAGGAGGCGTCGGTGCTCGCCTTTGTCTCGGGTGAGTCCTTCGTGCTCATGGATTCGTCGCAGGACCACAAGCCGGCCTTCGACGGCGACAAAGGCCCGAACACCGGCGGCATGGGCGCCTACTCGCCGGCGCTCGTGGTGGATCGCCTCGCCTGGGAGCGGATCCGCATGGAGATCTTCGAGCGCATTGTCGCCGGCATGGCGGCCGACGGCCTCGACTACCACGGCGTGCTGTATGCGGGGCTGATGATGACCGACGAAGGCCCGCAAGTGCTCGAGTTCAACGTCCGCTTGGGCGACCCCGAGGTCCAGGCCCTGCTGCCACGGTTCGAGGATGACCTGGTTGATGTTCTTTGCAGCGTCATTGACGACACGCTTGCGGGCACGCAACTCTGCTGGTCGAACAGCGCCGCCGTCTGCGTGGTGATGGCGAGCGGCGGCTACCCCGGCAGCTATGAGAAAGGCAAGGTGATCACGGGCCTCGACGACGTGGCAGGCGATCCAAACGTCGTCGTCTTTCACGCCGGCACGCGCGTTGACGGCGAGTCGCTCGTGACCGCCGGCGGGAGGGTGCTCGGCGTCACGGCAAGGGGCCGCACCCTCGAGTCGGCGATCGAGTGCGCCTACAATGCGGTCGAGATGATCCACTTCGAGGGCGCCCACTTCCGCACGGACATCGGCGCAAAGGCGCTGCGCTAGCACGCGAGGAGACTCACGCTCATGATGAACAAGGGACGGACGCTCTCGAACCCGCAGATAAGCGTCGTGATGGGGAGCAGTTCCGATCTGCCGCTCGTGCACAAGACGATCGAGGTGCTCAAGGAATTTTTCGTGGAGTACGAGGTCAAGGTGCTCTCGGCCCATCGCACGCCGGACAAAGCCGCCGAGTTCGCCAAGCAGGCCCGGGCCCGCGGTGTGCGCGTGCTCATCGCCGCCGCCGGCGGCGCCGCGCATCTGGCCGGGGCGCTCGCGGCGCACTCGACCCTGCCGGTGATCGGTATCCCGGTGCCGACCCAGCACCTGGGCGGGCTCGACTCGCTCCTCTCGACGGTGCAGATGCCATCGGGCGTACCGGTGGCGACCGTAGCGATCGGGGAGGCCGGCGCGACGAACGCCGCGCTGCTGGCAATCGAGATCCTGGCGCTCAGCGACAGCGCGCTCCTCAAACGGCTCAACAACTACCGCCAGGACTTGGCCGACAAGATGGAGAAGGCCGCGCGCGAGGTCCGGCAGGAGTAGCCGTGGAGACCGAGATCATTCCCGTCGAGCCGGCGAAGCCCGATCCCGCCGCGCTTGCGCGAGCAGCCGAGCGCCTGAAGCAGGGCGCCATCGTCGCCTTCCCGACCGAGACCGTTTACGGCCTCGGCTGCCTGCCCGAGCACGCGGAGGCGGTCGCGCGCATCTACGCGATCAAGAACCGGCCGCCCGATCGGCCGCTGGCGCTTTACCTGGCCGAGCCGCGCGACATCCTCAGTCACACCACGCGGGTCTCGCCCGAAGCGCGCCGCCTGATCAAACGCTACCTCCCGGGACCGCTGACGATCATTCTTGAGGGCGAATCCGGCTCGAAGACCGGCTTTCGCGTCTCGCCCAACCGGGTGGTCGCGGAGCTTCTCAAAGCCGTCGGTCGGCCGCTCGTCGGCACGAGCGCGAACACCAGCGGGAGCCCAAGCCCGACGACGGCCGGCGCGGTGCTTCGGACCTTCCAAGGACGGATTGAGGTCATACTCGACGCCGGGAAGACGGAGCTCGGGACCGACTCCACCGTGATTGACTGCGCCGGCTCGTCGCCGACGCTCATCCGCGAGGGCGCGATCCCGGCTGCCGAGATCGCCGCGGTGCTCGGCGTCTCGCTTCAGACCGTGCGAGAGCTGCCCGCCCCCTCGTCGTGAAAACGGTTGACTCACCGCGCGCGGCCCGCTAGTGTGCCGCAAACAGCAAGGACCGAACGCGATGGCTAAACGGGTCCTCTTTGTCTGCACGGGCAACACCTGCCGGAGCCCGATGGCGGTGGCGCTGTTGCGCAGGATGGCGCCGCACCTCGATCTCGAGATCCGCTCGGCGGGCACCTCGGCTTACACTGGCTCGCCCGCGAGCTCCGTGGCGATCGAGGCGATGCAGGAGGTGGACATTGACCTGACCGGCCATCGCTCCTCGTCGCTCAACGGCTACATGCTCGAGGAGGCCGACATCGTCTTCTGCATGGCTGATCGCCACCGGCGGCATATTGTTGACTGGTTCAAGAGCATGGATGACAAGATATACCTGATGCGCGAGTTCGATCCGGAGCGCACCGACTCGGACTACCCCAACGTGCCCGACCCGATCGGGCTTGACCTGGACGCGTATCGGCGCGTGCTCACCATGCTCGAACGCTCGATGCACGAGGTTGTCAAGATCCTATGAAAGTCGCGGTCGCCGCCGATCACGGGGGGTACAAACTCAAGGAACACGTCAAGCGGTGGCTCGCCAAGCACGGTCATGAGGTGGCCGACTTCGGCACCGGCAGCACCGAGCCTGTGGACTACCCCGACTACGGGTTCGCCGCGAGCGAGGCGGTGGCTGCGGGCAAGGCCGACGCCGGGGTCCTGTGCTGCACTACCGGCATCGGCATGAGCATCACGGCCAACAAGGTGCCCGGCATCCGCGCCGCCCTCGTTGCCGATCCCGAGCTCGCCGCCACCAGCCGCTCGCACAACGACGCCAACGTGCTTTGCCTGGCCGGCGAGCAAACGAGGGAAGAAGAGGCGGACGCGATCCTCGACGTGTGGTTCTCCACCGAGTTCGAAGGGGGACGCCACGCGCGACGCATCCGGAAGATCATGGACAAGGAACGTCCCTGCCCCAAGTAGCACGCGCGCCCGGGGCTGGTGCTATGTCGCTGAGACGGCCTTACGCTTTGAGACCTTCGTGATGCGTCTCCTGCCGGCTCCCAGTTCATCCTTCATAGTAGAACCACTACGGAGAACGGACCGGCTGAAAGCCGAAACTACAACACGACAGTCTTCACATAGACGTCGGGCGATTTGCCGGACATGGCGCGAAGCCGCTTGAGCGCGGGCTTCAGCGTTCGGGGAGGGACTCCTGCTCGGGCGCGACGTTGCCCATCGCCTTGAGCACTTCCTTACGCAGTTGGTCCGCCTTGATCATGATGTCAATCAGCTCGTCCTCGGCCTTCTCGTCGTCCTTGGGCCGGATCTCGTAGGCCTTGCGCAGGTTCTGCATCAGCCGGCCGAGGTTCTCGCTCATCTTCTCGATGAGCTGGTCCGTGCTCGGCACCCGGCTGTGAAGCATCACCTTCGGGCCGTGAAAAAAGCCCATCTTCTCGAGCTTGATCTCCTCCTCCTCGGCGGCGGGTTCATCCTCCGGCAGATCCATGTAGTAGAAGCGCGGGTCGTCACGCAGGATGTCGGCCAGCTCCTGGAGCGACACCTCGGGCTGCTCGGTCTGCTCGCAATGCACGTACCAGAGCTTCTTGACCGCGACGAGGTAGTCGCTCATTTCCTGCATGATGCCCTCAGCCCAGTCAGCGAACTTATGTGCCATCATGCGCGTCGTCCTTCCCTGTGTCGAGCTCTCGGGGCGTCATGGTTAGTGTATCGGAACCTTGGCCCTCTCACTACATCATTTGACGACGGCGCCCGTCCCGCAGTCCTCGAGCCCGATGCCATCGGGCGCGATCAGCCCGCGATCCGCCGCATGACCAGGCCGGTCAGCAGCTTGGGGTAGAAGTCGGTGGACTTCTGCGGCATCACCGCGCCGCTCGTGGCGACCGCCCGCACCTGGGCGATCCGCGTCGGGTTGAGGAAGAACGCCGCCTGGTACTCGCCGCTGCGCACCCCCTCGAGCCCCTCGTCGAAGCTCGCCACGTACCAGATGTTGCCCACCTGGTTCTGCTGCTCCCGCGGCATGCCGAGCACGTGGTCGAGGATCAAGCCGTGCAGCACCGTTACGTCGAGCTCGAGCACCGGCCCGGGCGCTTCGCGGCGCACCGCCTCGGGAATCCGGTCGCGGCCGATCAGCGTGAGCACCCAGGCCGTGTCGCCGCCCGTGTAGAGCGCCAGACGCGCCTGCGCCTCGTCGCCGGGTTGGATTCGTGCGGGAAGCTCGTCGAGCGCGCATTCCACGATGTTGAAGAAGGGCGCGAGCTTCTCGCGCACCTGCGCGGGATCGAACGCCGGCAGGTTGCGCACCAGCCGGTGCGTCGCTCGAATGACAAGCCCCTCGTCCTCCATGTTGACCAGCGTGATCATGCGCCAGTCGTACGCGCCCCCCTCGCCGTGCTCGCGGCGCATCTCGTCGCGGTAGTTCACGGCCGTCTCGTAGCGGTGGTGGCCATCGGCGACGAAGAGCTGCTTGTCGGCCATGACGTTGGTGATCGTCTTGATCGCGTCGGGATCGGCGATCGGCGTCAGGGTGTGGCGCACGCCCAACGCCTTGACCTCGACCTCGGGCGCCCCGCTCCGGCCGCCCTCGTCAAGCTCCTCGAGGATGCGGCTGATCGTCCGCGTCGGGTCCGAGTAGAGCATAAAGATATGGCCGAAGTTCGCCCCGGCGGCGCGCATCAGGCGCAGCCGGTCGGCCTTGTACTTCCCGAAGGTGCGCTCGTGCGGGAAGATCGTGCCGGAGCCAAAAGGCTCGATCTTCACCAGCGCCACGAAGCCGCGCCGGCGCACCGTGCGCCCCCCGAGCTCGTAGGTCTGCCCGCTCGCGTACATCGCCGGCTCGGCGTCCTCGGCGAGCACGCCCTCCTCGAGCCACCGACCCAAGAAATCGGCGGCGCGCGTGTACTTATTCGATCCGTTGTCTCCGGTCTCCTCGCGCCCGAGGATCAAGCGCACCACGTTGTGCGGATCGGCCTCGTAGTAGGCCGCCTGCATCTCGGGCGTGATCTTGTCGTACGGCTGAGTCACCACGGCCTCGACCGAGACCTTTGCCGGGTTGTATCGGAGGCCCTTGAACGGGCGGACTTCAGCCATAACTACCGTCCTTGTTGGTGCTTTCGCGTCGCCCCGGAATCCAGGGCAGGAACTCACACCATATCGTGGAACTGAGGGGCAGTCACCCATTTTTCGCACGGCCTCGTCGTCATTTCCACCGCCGGCTTCTGAAAAATGGGTGACTGTCCCCCATTTCCGGCTATGATGCCCCGGCTAAATGAACCGGGGTATCCAAGAGATGTTCTCGCGGGTCGCGCGGCGCTACGACCGCCTGAACCGGTTGCTGAGTCTCGGCCGCGACCGCCGGTGGCGCGCCGAAGCGATCGGGGCGCTCGAGGGCCGGCGCGTCAAGCAGCTCCTCGACCTCTGTTGCGGGACGGGAGACTTCGGCATCGAGTTCCTCAAGCAACGCGAGCAGGGCCGGGTGACCTTTGCGGATTTCTCCGCGCCGATGCTCGAGCGGGCCCGACGAAAGCTCGCGAAGCGTGCCGAGTGGGCCGAGCGATCGAGGCTCGTGACGGCCGACGCGCTCCATCTGCCCTTCCCGGACCGCTCGTTCGACGCGGTGGTCTGCGCGTTCGGCGTGCGCAACATCAACCGCGAGGCCGAGACGCTCATCGAGATCAAGCGCGTGCTCAAGAGCGGCGGCCTGTGTGTGATCCTCGAGTTTTTCCGGCCTTCGACGTGGCCCGCGCGCCTCTTCTACTGGACTGCGGGGACGACGCTGATCCCGCTCGCGGGGTGGCTGGTCTCGGGCCATCTCGGCGCGTACCGCTACCTGACCCGCTCGATCCTGGACTACATGCGGATTGACGAGTTTATATTCCTGATAGAAACGATCGGGTTCCGCCGCGTCGAGGGGCGACAGATCACGGCCGGCATCGCGGGATTCGTGCACGGGAGGACGCCGTGAGGCACGGGAGGACGCCGTGAGGCACGGGAGGACGCCGTGAGGCACGGGAGGCTGCCATGAGGCATGGAGGAGCGCCATGAGGTTCGTCATCGGGATCACGGGGGCCAGCGGCCTGATCTACGCCGAGCGTCTTTTGCACTACCTTTCGGGCACGGAGCACGAGGCGGACGTCATCGTGAGCGCGAATGCCCGACTGGTCAACGAGCATGAATGCGGGATGGACTTCGAGGCCTTCGGCTTCCCGGTCTATGACAACAATGCGCTCGCCGTCCCGTCGCTCAGCGGCTCCCAGCGCTACGACGGCTGCGCCATCGTGCCGTGCAGCATGGCGACACTCGGCCGGATCGCCTCGGGCGTTGCCGACACGGCAATCGCCCGCACCGCGGACGTCTGCCTCAAAGAGCGGCGACCGCTCGTCCTCGTCGTGCGCGAGTCCCCCTATTCGCTGATCCACATCCGCAACATGGAGCAGGCAACGCTCGCCGGCGCAACCGTCCTGCCCGCCTCACCGGGCTTCTACACGAAACCCTCGACCATCGAGGAACTCGCCGACACGATCGTCGCACGCACCCTCGAGCACCTCGGGGTGGCGCAATCGCTCGCGCCCCCCTGGTCACCGTCGTAGGATCAAGTTGCAGATCCGGCACAAATGAGATACAATCCACTCTGGTCAAGAGTGTTTCTGCAGTGTATGGCGAAAGCAGGGCGGCGATGACCACGAGCAACGTAAGTCTGCCGGGACTCGCTCCGATGACGGCGCCCCCGGACGAGGTGTCGCGTCTCATCGAGCTGATCCACGAGCGCGGGGGGTTCGATCTGTCCGATTACAAGCGCAGCTCGCTTGGCCGCTCGATCGCGCGCCGGGCAACCGCCTGCAAATGCGCCTCGATCGAACAGTACCGCGCCATGGTCGAGACAAGCGAGGCGGAGCTCGACGCGCTGCTGTCGCACATCATGGTGGGCTACAGCACCTTCTTTCGCGACCCCGAGTTGTTTCAGGTCCTGCGGCGCCGCGTGCTGCCCGAGATCGTGAGCCGTCGAAAGGAAGTGACGCCGCACCAGATCCGGGCCTGGTCGGTTGCCTGCGCCACCGGCGAAGAGACCTACTCCCTGGCAATCGTCTTGTTCGAGGCGCTCGATGGGTGTCTCGATCGGTTCGACGTCAAGCTCTTCGCCACCGATGTGGATCGCACGGCCCTGGCGAAGGCGCGCGCGGGCTCCTATACGCAAGAGGAGCTGGAAGACGTGGACGCCAAGACCGTGGCGCGGTATTTTACCGGCAGGCGCACGCTCACCGTGCGCGCATTCCTCCGCCGCCTGGTCTGCTTCGGCGAGCACAACGTGTTTGCCGATCCGCCGATCTCGAAACTCGACCTGATCACGTGCCGCAACGTGCTCATCTACCTGCGAAAAGAGGCGCAAATACGCGCGCTCCAGAACCTCTGCTACGGCCTCGTCCCGGGCGGTTACCTTGTGCTGGGCAAGTCTGAGAAGCTACGTCCAGAGCTCGAGGCGGCGTTCGAGCAGGTGGACAAGAAGTGGCGAGTCTACCGCAGAATCGAGGGCCTCTCGCGATGATTCCCGATCTGCTGCCCGGACACCCGGCGCTGATGTCGGCTTCGCTGCTCGAGGCCCCGATGCTCCTCGGGCTCGCGGCCGTGCTCGTGGGTGCGCTCGTCGTATTCCTCTTTGTGCGGGCGCTGCGAGCTCAGGTCAGGCTGCGCACTGCGGAACTCGAGCGGCGCACGGATGAGATCGAGGACCTCAACGCCCAGCTCGAAATCAGCAACGAGGAGCTGCAAACCAGCAAGGAGGAACTCGAGTCGGCCAACGAGGAGCTCACGCTGCTCAACACGGACCTGGAGGCGCGCAACCGCGAGCTCAGCGAGATCAACGAGGAACTCTCCCGGCTCAAGACGTTCAAGGACCGAATGATTGCCACACTGCCGGCGGCGCTGGTTGTCATTGACCGGGAGCACGAGGTGCTCGCGGTCAACCGTCTCTATCAGGAAATGCGACGCGTTGCGGCCAAGGACATGGTGGGGCGGCCCCTGGAGGATGCCCTGCCCCACGACATGCTGCACGAGGGCGGCGTGCTCGACGCGGTGCGTGCTGTCTTCGACAACGACCGACCAGTCCGCCTGACGAACGTGCCGGCGCGCGACGTGCACGGCACCGAGCGGCACTACGACGTGACGGTGGCGCCCTTGATCGAGACCGAGCCGGGAGGCGAGGCGTCTGCCCAGTACCTGATCGCCCTCGTTGACGTGACCGAGAAGCACCGCCTGAGCCGCGCCGTTCGCGAGCAAGAGCGCTACCTGCGCCGCCTCATCGAGAACCCGCTGGTAAGCATCGTGACGTGCACGCCGGACTGGAAGATTGATCTGTTCAACGAAGGGTCGGAGCGGCTCACCGGGCGCACAAGCCAGGAGATGGCCGGGCGAGACATCGGCTCCTTCCTCATCGAGGGATGGGACACGAGCCGGGAGCGCCTCGAATCGCGCCGCCCGGTCGAGAACGCCGAGGCGACCGCCCGCGACCGCCATGGTAACCACGTGCCGCTGACCGTGTTCGCCACGCCACTCGAGAACGAGGCGGGCGAACTCATCGGCTACCTCATCATCGGCACCGACCTGAGGGAGCGCAAGGCGATGGAGGAGAACCTGCGCCAGGCGAACCGGGAAATGGCGATCCTGTACGACGTGGCCCGGTCGCTCAACCAGTCCCTGGAGCTCGACGACCTCATCACGGCCGCGCTGGACCGCTTGTGCGGTGCCTTCCCGCCCGACACCTCATCGTGCGTGGTGCTGCCCGGGGACGATCCGGACTCCGGCTTCCAGATACTAGCATGCCGCTGTTACGTGCCGGACGGCAGCAAGGAGGACGCGCGACTATTCGAGTACGTGGTGCGTCGCCTGGCGCGCGACAACGCGCCGTTGCTCGTTGGGAACCTCCTCGAGGATCCCGCCACCTCGAACCTCGTTGCCGACAAGAAGATAAACGGCTCGTGTCTTGCCATACCCCTTCGCCTGCGCGGGGAGTTGTTCATCGGCGCGTTGATACTGGTGAACCATTCCTTCCACGAATTCACCGAGAAGGAGGTGTCGCTCCTCTCGTCGGTGGCCCAGTCAATAGCCGCCGCAATCAGTAACGTGCGGCTCTATACTGACCTGAGCGGGACGCTCGCCGACCTCAAGCAGGCGCAGGAACAACTGCTCCGGACCGAGAAGCTCCGCTCTCTCGGCGAACTCGCCGCCGGGGTCGCGCACGATTTCAACAACATGCTCGGCATCATTTTGGGCCATGCGCAGTTCCTGCTCGAGGCATGTTCCGACAAGGAGGTCGGCGAAGGGCTGCGGGCGATCGAGCAGGCCGCCAAGGACGGCGCACGCACCGTCGAGCGCGTACAGGAGTTCGTCAGCGCAAAGGGCCTCGAGGGGTTCACACGGATTGACCTGAACGCCGTCGTACGCGAGCTCGCCCAGATCGCCAAGACGCGCCTCAAGCAGAACGACGAGTTCCGGGGAGTGCACGTCGAGCTCAAGCGGATCGAGGGTCGCATCGAGCCCGTGGCCGGCGACAAGCGCGAGCTGCGCGAGGCGCTCACCAACATCATGTTCAACGCTATTGACGCCATGCCGGACGGCGGCACTCTCACCATCGAGACGGGCCAGGAGAGCGGGCGGACGGTGTTCGTGCGCATCAGCGACACCGGCATCGGCATGAACGCCGAGGTCAAGAGCCGCATGTTCGATCCGTTCTTTACCACCAAGGGGGCCAAGGGCACCGGCCTCGGCATGAGCGTCACCTACGGCATCGTCCAGCGCCACCGCGGCGAGATCACGGTTGACAGCACGCCCGGCCATGGCACGGTCGTGATGATCTCGATCCCCACGGCGACCGAGGTGTTGCGCCTAGCGCCCGAGCCGGAGGAAGCGCCCCCGCCAGTCGAGCGGCCTATCCGCGTGCTGATCATTGACGATAATGTGAAACTGACCCACATCATGCAGGACATCCTTGCCAAGGCAGGCCACCAAGTCGAGATCGCGCACGATGGCGCCGCGGGCCTCAGTGCATTCCGCGAGGGCCACCACGAGCTTGTTATCACCGACATCGGCATGCCGGAGATGAGCGGTTGGGACGTGGCACAGGCGGTCAAGGAGAGCGCCCCGGACACCGGCGTGATTCTCGTAACCGGCTGGGGCAAGCAAGCTTACCAGGACCGAATAGATGAAGCCCGCGTTGACGCCCTCCTACCCAAGCCGATTGATAAGGCCAAGCTCCTGCACGTGCTCAGCCAAACGGCCGCGAAGCTGGCGCACTAGCCGCTTCTACCCTGACACAGCCCCAGTTACCTAAGCTCCTGAAAGATCAATTCCATAAAATAAAAGGCGCAATAGCGCGTCCAACCCAGTGAAAGAGCGCTCAGGCTTCCCAGCAGATGGAGGGAACAACTATGAAAAAGCTTCTGCGACCGCTCGCCGCGCTCGCGCTCCTCGCGGGGCTGGGGCTTTCAGGGCTCGCCTGTGACGGCGGCGGCGAAGTCGTTATAGTCGAAAACGGTGTGTACGCCCTTGCCACGATCGAGAACCAGTCGCCCGATGCGATCGTGATCGAGCCGTTCGGCGACCTGCTCTACCCAGGCGAGGCGGTGGACTACGACCTCGGGCCGGACATCGTCCACATTATCATCGTGCGGGACTTCGACGGCCTCATCCTGCTCGAGACCGACCTCGCTGCGGGCGACGTCTGGATCATCCAGTAAGGCCGGAGCGCACCCGATCGCGACATCCTCGCCCCGCGCCAGGGCCGGACGCTACGGCGCCGACAGAAACACCGTTACCTTCTGGTTGTCTTCGTTCGAGGTCCGAAAAGCCCTTCTGACGGCTTCGGCGCCGGACGGGACGATCTCGACTTCGTAGGTTTCTTCGCCGGGTATTTCGAGGCGCAGCACGTCGTGCCCGTCTTTCGACGCGGCGCCGGTTACGCCCCTGGCGTAGAGCTCACCGTCAAGGCACAGGGTGACGACCGCTGCCACCGGGTTGCCGTTCGGTCTATCGAGCACCTTGATTTCCACGGTTTTCCTATCGGTATAGTACTTCGTGACGTTGCGGGCGCTCACGTAGTCAATGTCGAGGTCCCAGACAAGGGGGAAACGCAGCGGCGTTTTCTTGAACGAGGTCGCGTAGATACACTCGAGAGGCTCCTCGGCGTTGGCATGCGCCGCGTCGTCCACAAACCATGCCGAATTCAGAGAGTCGGATTCCGTCACGCCGAGGAAGTACCACTGCCCGTCCCAGATCTCTACCCAGCTATGGTTCCCGGGATGCTCGGCGCCCAAGGAGGGTGTGCCCACGAACCGCGCCGGGATGCAAACCGCGCGGCAGGCGTCAATCATCAGGATGGACAGGCCGGTGCAGGAGGCGTAACCGGCCTCGATTGATTCGTAGGGGCTTTGATCGGGTTTCGGCCTCTTGGTGGGATGATATTGCACGTTCACGGTCTTGAAAACGCCCTTGTTCAACCAGAGGGCGGCTTCCGCCGGCGTGCCGAAATCGTGCACGCGAGGTAGAAAGCGCTCGAAAAAATCCTCTCGCCAGTCGTCGCGTCTTTCATTGACGCTCGCATACGGCAGGACGTAGTTCAAAAAAAGTTCATTGGGGATATCGGCGCCCCACGGGGCCTTTTCGCGCGCTGCGTAGGCCAGTTTCACGTTAGTGAGAATGAAATCGCCCTTGAGCGCCTCGAGGTCCCTGGCCGGCATGTTCGCCACGAGGAAGGCGACGGCTTCCTTCTGCAACTTGCCGGCATGCCTCAGAGCGTAAAGAATCTCAGCCCTGTTCTCTCCCGCCGTGTCCAGGGCCGCGAGGAGATCGTCCCGATACTCGTCGGGCGTACCTCTCAGCGCCCTCTCCGTTTGGGAACGGGTGCTGGGCGCGCACGCACCCACCGCCATCAGAATCACGACAACTGTAACACAGCCGACTGCTCTCGTCTTGAAGAACCTTGTCATCATGCTTCCCTTCCTGTGTATCCCAGAATAGTGGCAGACGGTGTTATTCCCCTCCCTTATGCGCGCCACAGTACTGCTTGACGGCAGTGAGGAAGTCGGCACCGTACTGTTCGCACTTTTTCTCCCCCACTCCCTTGACTTCGAGAAAGCCCTCGGGGGTCGAGGGCCTTCGCCGCGCCATGTCGCGCAGCGCGACGTCGCTGAACACAACGAACGCCGGAACGCTTTTCTCGTTCGCAATCTCTCGGCGCAACGTTCGCAACGCCTGAAATAGCCCCTCGTCAACACCTTCCCACGACTCTTTCGCCGCTCTGGAGAGCCTGGGCAACTTGGTGCTTTCCTTGGCAGGCTTGAGCAAACGGGGCGTTTCCTTCCCTCTGAGGACGCGCCATCCCTTTTCGCTTACGTTCAGGACGTTGTAATCCCCGGTCTTTTGAACACACGCCTGCGCCACGAGCTGTTCGATCCAGTCGCGCACGACACGCTTCGTGAAATCGGACAACAGGCCGTACGTGGTCAGCGCCTCATGGCCGTTTTGGACAATTCGCTGGTCGCGAGAACCGATCAGCACCGACGCCGTGTAGTCGGCGCCGAACCGCTCATCCAGGCGCACAATACAGGAAAGGATTTTCTGGGCGGTCACCAACGAGTCTTCCATCGAGTCCAGGTGGCCGAGACACACGTCGCAGGCGGCGCAATCGTTCTTGCTCAGGTGTTGACCGAAATAGTTGAGAATCGCTGCGTGCCTGCAGGTGACACCCGTGCAATAGTCATACATTGCGCGCAGCTTACCCAAGGCGATTTCCTTTGCCTCCGGCTCCATGTCGCGCAGGACGCTTTTCCAGATTCCGTAGTCGCCGCCAGAATAGAAGAGACAACACTCGGCTTCGAGGCCGTCGCGCCCCGCCCGCCCGCTCTCCTGATGATAGTGTTCAAGCGACTTGGGCATCCCGCAGTGAATCACGTACCGCACGTTCGACTTGTCGATACCCATGCCGAACGCGATGGTGGCAACAATTGTATCGGCTCTCTCCTCGAAGAAAGATTCCTGGTTTCTTTTCCGGTCAACGTCATTCATGCCGGCGTGATATGGGAGGACGCGGTAGCCCTTGGCGTTCAACGACGCGTACAGCCTGTCAACGTCGGCGCGCCGGATACAGTAGATAATGCCTGATTCGCCTTTGTGACGATCAAGCACGGCGCAGACCTGTTTCAGTTTATTTGCGCGCCGTTCGACCTTATAGACGAGGTTCGGCCGATCGAACGAGCCGACCAGCACATCGGGTTCTTCAAGCCGTAAATACCGAGCGATATCGCGGCGCACTTGCTCGGTGGCGCTGGCCGTATAGGCGTGGACGGCCACGCCCGGGAAAGCCTCCTTCAAGAACCCCAGTTCTCGGTATTCGGGCCGGAAGTCATGTCCCCACATACTTACGCAGTGGGCCTCATCCACGGCAATCAAAGAGAGCTCGGTTCTCCCAAGAAATGCGATGAAACCGTCCGAGACAAGCCGCTCCGGCGAGAGGTAAAGAAGCTTGAGCGTTCCCTTGTGAATCCGGGTGCGAACGGCACCCCGTTCCTCACGGGACTGAGTGCTGTCGATGCGGGCCGCGGGAACGCCGCATTCGACCAAGGCGTCAACCTGGTCCTTCATCAAGGAGATCAAGGGCGAGACCACAACGGCCAGGCCCGGCATCGTCACCGCCGGCGCTTGGAAGCAAAGCGATTTTCCGCCCCCGGTCGGTAAAACGACAATTG
The DNA here is from genome assembly GCA_965369835.1 of uncultured bacterium. Classification (GTDB taxonomy): domain Bacteria; phylum Auribacterota; class JABMQX01; order JAFGEW01; family JAFGEW01; genus CBDUSE01. The sequence continues at coordinate 2,385 of CBDUSE010000041.1, read as the reverse complement.
AATCCCGTCCGCTCGCAACGCACTGCATGGCTTGCTGCTGCAGTGGCAGAAAGCCGTCATAGCCCCAATACTTCTTCAGTACTCTCTCGATATCCCTGATCATGTTGAGGCGGGCGTGGTGTCCGTGTTGTGGCCGGACGCTTCGTCGTTCCGCGTGAGCGCCTCGTGCCTGCGCAGCGCGCGCCGGTGCAGCACCATGAAGATCACGAAGAACACGAAGATCTCGCCCAGGACGAAGCACCAGCCGAACGTTGTGTCCGTGAGAAACTCCATTACTCCCCACCCCCCTCGGTTGCCGCCTTACGTTCCTTGCGCCGCTCAATGCCGACGACGGTAAGGAACCCGCCGATCGCGCCGCCCCAGACGACCCCGCACACGACAACGATGGTGATGACCGTCGCGGGCGTGAGCCCCATCGGGACGAAATCAGGCAGCTTCGCCTCGCCGAGAACTTTTTTCTGCAAAGACGGACAGACCACGTTCACGAGGTTGAGCAGGAAAATCAGAATAACAAAGACCGGGACAAAATAGCGGATCCACACCTTGAGCCGGCCACCGATCTTGACCCTCGCGTTCCTGTTCATCTCCTCGAATCCTTTCCGCTTCATGACCCAGCCGACGGCCAGGATCGCGAATAGCGCGAAGAGCGGCAGCCCGAGGTAGTTGATGACCGCGTCCATCTTGCCGAGCAGCGCCAACTTGTCCCCAATCCCCGCCGGGACGCCTCCGGCCCCGTGCCTGACAAAGCCGTTGAGGACAAACGGCAATCCCATCAGCCACAGGATCACGCCGGTAATGAGCGCGCTCTTGCGACGCGGCCATCGCAGCTCGTCCTTCAACCACGCGATCGAGGGCTCCTGAATGCTGATCGCGCTCGAGAGCGCACCGAACGCAAGCAGCAGGAAGAACAACCCGCCGAACAGCCAGCCCGCAGGCATCGTCCCAAAGACCTTCGGCAGCACCAGAAAGGTCAGCCCCACGGCTTCCTCTCCCTGGACCTCGGCGCTGAAGCCGAGCGCAAACGCCGCCGGGAAGATCGCAAAGCCGGCGAGAATCGAGGCCGACGTGTTCCCAAGCGAGCAGGCAATCGCGTTGAGCGGGATCCCCCACGACTTCTTCATGTACGAGCCGTAGATGATCATCGCCCCCATGCCGAGGCTGAGCGTGAAGAACACCTGCCCGAGCGCAGCAAGCCACGCCTCCGGGTTGGCGATTCCCTCCCAGCGCGGCCGCATGTAGAACTCGACGCCTTTGGCCGCGCCCGGCAGCGTCAGCGACCGGATCGCCACGACGATCAGCAGGACGAACAGGGTCGGGATCATGAACTTGCAGGCCCGCTCGATCCCCTTTTGCACGCCGAACGAGAGCACCAGGCTGGTGAACGCCACCGCCACCGCGTGCGCGACGAATACCCACGGGCTGCCGAGGAAGCGAACGAAGTACTCACCGGTGTCCTTGCCGAAGTAGAGGCCCGCTACCGACGCCACGATGAAGAAGAGCACCCAGGCGGTCACAACGATGTAGTACGCGTAGAGGAAGAACGGCCCGATGACGCCCCAGGCGCCGATGTCGCGCCCGAGCGGAAAGCCGATCTTCTGGAACGCGCCCATCGGCTCGCGGCGCGTCGCCCGGCCGACCACCCACTCGGACATCATGCCGAATATCGCCACGCCCAGCAGCAGGACCATGTACGGCACCAGGAAGCTGCCGCCGCCGTACTTACCGCACAGGTAGGGGAACCGCCAGACGTTGCCAAGACCGACCTCCGTGCCGATCATGGCCAACATCATCCCCACATGCGTCCGCCAGGTCTCACGCTGGCCGCTCATCGGCATCCCTCCTCACTCGTGCGACGCCGGCAAAGATCGGGGTATCCTAAAGACACACCGCGCCCTTGGCAAGACTCAAAACTAATGGGCAGGTGAGGGTTAAACGATGTCGGGGGGCTCTACGACCCAGCGCGCAGACTTTGCCATTACCTTGCTGTGTCCCGTACTAATCCGCCCTAAGATCAGGGCATGGGCGGGGTTGTCCGGCAGTGGATCCATCACGACACGGTAACCCAGACCTATTGGCAGTGCGGCGGGTATGCTGGCTAGGCCTACCCATCGCTCGTTCATGCCCATGCATGCGTCAGCCGTGGTTTGCGATGCTACGAAGACCGAGATATCTGTGGTCCTGCTCCTGAAAGTGGCTGAAGAAGGACGCGTGGTTCCATCCTTATCCTTTGTTTTGTGCTTTGGGACTATTCCCCGCCACAGCTCTTCTTCTTCGTTAACAGGCGGCTTGCCGGCATCACCAGCGCCTGGATCGACCATGAATCTTGCGCCCTAGCAGGCTGCTGAAAAACTCGCCCGTTTCCTCTTATATAATATGATGGCTGTG
>CBDUSE010000040.1:0-18519 GCA_965369835.1 uncultured bacterium | reverse complement strand
CTGATAGGCTCCTACTAAACGCCCTTGAGGGCTCAACGATTCAACCGGACGTCGGGCTTTTTCAGCAGCCTGCTAGGTTTCGTGAATCCGTTCGCGCGGGCGTAGCTTCAGTGAAGGAGGGTCGCCCGATTCCCGCAGAGGGAGACACGCCCACTGACGCCGCAAGCCGGTGATGCAACTCGCCTGGGCAATAGTGCAGATGGGGACAGGATAACTGGATCAACCGGATCCTCTTGATCCTGTACATCCTGTCATCCTGTCCAAAGAATCGCGTATGATGTCCCCAGATTCCCGAATTTCATGCAGACTCTTGAACGGGGCTCGGCGAGCCCGGCGGGAAAACGGACGCCGCCGGGATCGCCGGATTCAGCCCAGCATATCCATCTTCGTGGAGCGTGCGCCTAGCGGGTGTAGTAGTACCACTCGTACTGCACGCGCCGTTTCTCGCCCGGCTCGAGCGTGATCGTCCACTTGATCTGGCCGATGTCGTTGACGTAATGCCACCACCACGGCCAGTAGCTCCACCAGCGCCAGTACCAGCCGCCCCGGGCCGAGAGATCGCCCTCGGGCAGATACGACAAGTCCTCGAAGCTGTTCAGGTGTGTGATCTCGCCCTCGTTGTCCGCCTCGACGACCGTGCCGAGCACGGCGCGTGTGATCTCGACGGTGACCTCCTCCTTCTTGTAGTTCGTCAGCTCGAGGAAGCCGCGTATATCGAGCCGCGCGTAGTCGTGACCGCCGATCCGCTTCGCGTTGTCCTCGCGGTCGGTCTGCTTCTCCCACTTCTTCGCGTGGATGTCGGTTGCCACCGTCACATCCACGTCCACTTCATTGCCGACCGACGTGTAGCGGATCAGCGACTGCGCCAGCAGCCGCCCGTCCTTGAGGATCAGGGCCGGGCCCGTCGTGAACGGCACCTCGGATTCGTTCTTGATCCGCAGTTTGTGGTGCACGCGCGCGCCGCGCGAGAGCATCTGCATCTGCTCACGCTGCTGGTTGTTGAGGTGGCGCAGCAGCTCCGGCGGCGGGCTGAACGGGATCTGCCACGTATAGGCGTCCGTGTAGGTCGCCCGCACCTCGATCACCGGCACCACCATCCGCTCGCCCTTCTTCAGCGTCAGGTGCTCGACCTTGTAGAGGAACAGATCCTCGTGCGGGCCGATCGTCTCGGCGCCCGGCCCATACGGCTGCTCGATTCCCGCTGCGCCCCGTTCTTCCAGAGCGTAAGAGCCCGCCACCTGGCTCATGATCACATTCGAGAACGCGTAGCCCGTGCGCGACGACGCCGGCTCGAAGTACTGCGATAGTTGCGCCGCCGCCTCACGCAGCGCGATCGGCGAGATCTGGTCCTTGAACATGAAGTTCGGCACGCCGACCACGAGGTGCACCGTGACGTCGTCGAGGTCAACCATGTCGTTGACAATCGTCGCCTGGAGCTTGATCCATGCCTTTCCATCGTCTTCGATGAGCACCGCGTACTCGGGGATCCAGCGCAGCCCCTTCTGCAGGTACGTCATCCCGACCGTCGTCGCGCCGCGCCCGCCCGAGATGTTAAGCCGCAGCCGCCGCTTCTCGACCGTCTCCTCGAACTCCGTGCGCGCGTCGTCCGGGAAAGCAGCGCTCCGCACCAGGTCGAGCTTGACCGTGCGAAGGCCGCCATCATCGGTCCGCACGAGCACGATATCACCTTGTTCGGTCACTGCCTCGACTCTGCCGCTCGCCGGCGGCTGAACGTAGCGCCCCGTGCGGTGGTCCCACCGCTGCGGCAGCTGCGTTGTTGTCTCGCGCTCGACCGACCGCCTCGGGATACCGAGGTTCGCCCCCTCGATCTCCACGGGCTTGTTGTCAACATACAGATTCAGCACGAGCGTCACCCGTTTACCCTCGTTGGCCCGGAGCAACTCGGCGAGGTTGATCGCCGTCCGGCGCTCGGTCACCTCCTGCTTGGAAGCGACGACGCTCTTGAGCGTCACACGCCGCCCGCGCGCGTACGACCAGAATGCGCCCAGGACCGGCTCCGGTACGTGCTCGAAGATCACCGCGCCATCCTTGACCTTCAGCGTTCCCTCGTGCGTGACGAACGCGTGCCTGTCCTTGAAGATCGTCACCTCCCGCACGGGTAGGTCCTCAAGCTTTGCCACCGTCGCCGCAGCCGCGCCGCCCACACACACCGTCACCAGCGCACACACTGCAATGAAAACTCCCGATGATCTGAACATGATGGCCTCCACACATTTGACGGGTTACCAGGTTTCTGTAAACGTTTCAGACACCGGCCGCCGCGAGAATGTTCGCTGCAACTTCCGAACACCCTCGCACTTCGCGGTTGCATCCCGGGTCGGTTGGGCGTAGGAGAGCACAGACCGCGCAAGCATAGCAAGTAGGAGCCACGCACCATGGAGCCGACAGCGCGCGAGCTCTTCCAACGCATCATGCACTACGAACCGGTTGACCGGATGCCCGTGCTGCACTGGGGCGGCTGGCCCGAGACGATCGAGGAATGGCACAAGCAAGGCCTTCCCGAGGGTGCTGACGAGCACGAGTTCTTCAACGCCCCGCTCTGGTGCAACGTCGGCATCCGGTGCGAGCTCTTCCCCGAGTTCGAGGAGGAGGTGCTCGAGGAAGACGCCGACTCGAAGGTGATCCGCCAGGGCGACGGCGTCATCGCCCGGCACTGGAAAAGCAAGAGCTGCATCCCGCACTATATGGACTACACCCTCAAGGGCGCCGAGGGGTGGGACGAATACAGGAAGCGCCTCCAGCCCGACCCCGCGCGCATCCCGCCCGACCTCGATGAGCGGATCGAGAAAGCCCTCGCAGCCGGGGTCCCTCTCAGCGTCGGCACGGCCTCGATGATCGGATTGATCCGCAACTGGATGGGCGTCGAGAACCTTGCCTACATCGCCTACGACAACCGCGAGCTTCTTGGGGAGATGGTCATGACGATCGCCGACCTCGTCGTATGGTGCCTCGAGCAGGTACTCCCAAAGGTCAAGGTGGACTTCGGCTCGTGCTGGGAGGACATCTGCTTCCGCACCGGCCCACTCGTGAGCCCCGACATCTTCGCCGAGGTCGCCGTGCCCGGCTACCGCAAAGTGAGCGACACGCTCCTCAACTACGGTGTGGACCTGCACCTCGTGGACTGCGACGGGATGATTGACGCGCTCATCCCGCACTGGCTCGACGGCGGCGCCAACGTCATGTTCCCCGTCGAGATCGGCCCCTGGGGCGCCGACCCGATGGCCATGCGAAAGAAACATGGCAAGGCGCTGCGCATCTTCGGCGGGATCGACAAGCTCGAGATCGCCAAGGGCCGCGCCGCCATTGACGCCGAGATCGAGCGCCGCTTGCCGCTGATGCGCGAGGGCGGCTACGTGCCGCTGCCCGATCACCTCATCGTGCCCGGCACTTCCTTGAGCGACTACCGCTACTACCTCGACCGCATGCAGTCGCTGCGCTTCTGACGTTTCCTCTTGCGCAAGACGGCGGCGCGGCGTAAGAGGGCGCAAGCCACACCGGCCACCGAGGAAAGGGATGCACCATGGAGCCGACAGCGCGCGAACTTTCCCAACGCATCATGCACTACGAGCCCGTCGACCGCGTGCCCGTGTTCCATTGGGGCTGCTGGGACGAGGTGTACGCCGAATGGCACGAGCAGGGCATGCCGGCCGATGCCGACCAGTTCGAATTCCTCGGCGTGCCGCGGTGCGAACGCAACGTCGGCATCGACTGCAAGCTCTTCCCGACCTTCGACGAGGAGGTCCTGCACGATGAGGGCGAGACGCATGTCGTCCGCCGGTTCGACGGCGTCATCGCCCGCGAGTGGAAGGACAGGAGCGGCATCCCCCAGTACATCGACTACACGCTCAAGGGCGCCGAGGGCTGGGACGAATACAAGAAGCGCCTCCAGCCCGATTCCGCGCGCATCCCGGCCGACCACGACGAGCGAATTGCCGAAGCGCTCGCCTCGGGCGCGCCCCTCAGTGTCTTCACCGGTTCGATGATCGGCTTCATCCGCGACTGGATGGGCGTCGAAGGCCTCGCCTACATCGCCTACGACAACCGCGAGTTGCTTGGGGAGATGGTCATGACCCAGGCCGACCTCGTCTGCTGGGCGCTCGACCAAGTGCTCCCCAAGGTCAAGGTGGACTTCGGCTCGGGCTGGGAGGACATCTGCTTCCGCACCGGCCCGCTCATCAGCCCCGACATCTTCGCCCAGGTCGCCGTGCCCGCCTACCGCAAGATCAGCGACAAGCTGCTCGACTACGGCGTCGACCTGCACATGGTCGACTGCGACGGCATGATTGACGCGCTCATCCCGCACTGGCTCGACGGCGGCGTCAATGTCATGTTCCCCGTCGAGATCGGCCCCTGGGGCGCCGACCCGATGGCGATGCGAAAGAAACACGGCAAGGCGCTGCGCATCTTCGGCGGGATCAACAAGCTCGAGATCGTCAAGGGCCGCGTCGCCATTGACGCCGAGATCGAGCGCCGCTTGCCGCTGATGCGCGAGGGTGGCTACGTCCCGCTCCCCGACCACCTCATCATGCCTGGCACTTCCTTGAGCGACTACCGCTACTACCTCGACCGCCTCCGCGCCCTGCGCTTCTAGCTCTCACGCCAAGGCGCTGCGGCTCAACCGGGGCTCGGCCCTCGACCTGCTTCCAGCCAACACAGCTCCGGCTCTGTGAGTTCGAGCGAGAGGGCCTCAACACAAGAAGACAACTCCGCTCGCGTGTGTGGCCCGACTACAGGCACAATGACAAACGGCTTGTGCAGCAGCCACGCCAGGGCGACCTGTGTCGCTGAATAGCCGCCCTTCTTCTGGCCGAGCTCCTCCGCACGCCCCAGTTTCTCGTAGTTCTCGTCCGTCCCGTAGACTTCGAGCATTCGTCTTGTGAATCTGTCTTTGACATTGCCGATCTCAGCCCGCAGGGAGCGAGAGAATCCGCCCCCAAAGAAACCCCGTGCCTGGGCGGACCAGGCTATCAGCGGGATCCGTGTTTCGTGGTGCCAGCGTTCACCATTGCTGTCCGCAGATAATACGCCGGGCCAGAACGGTCCCGAAGGCATCGCCAAGCTCAGGTTGTTGCTGACGGCCGCAAAACCACGCACACCGGCCTTCTTGGCGTACTCGTTTGCCTCGGAGATGCGGGAATAGCCCCAGTTTGAAGCGCCGATGGCGCGAACACGGCCTCGCTCTATCTCGATGTTCAGTCGGTCGATCACCACATTGACCGGAACCGACAGGTTGTCACGATGAAGCATGTACAGATCCACGTAGTCGGTCCTGAGACGCTCAAGGCTTTGGCACAGTTCTTCCGTCACAACATCGCAGAAATTCGCCTCGGGGAGGATGCCGTCATGTCCGTGTCCGCACTTGGTGATAAGCACAACGTGTTCTCGTGCCTTGCGACTTGCCAGCCATTCGCCGACTACTTCTTCACTCTCCCCATAGGCACGGGCGGTATCAATCAGAGTACCGCCGTCGCGCACGAAATCGTCCAGAACCCCCGACCATTGCCGTGTGCTTTCCAGGCGGCAGAAGGCCGTGCCCAGGGCCAGCCGTGAGACTGGCTTGCCGATCCCCACCACCGGCGGGCCGCCATCCAGCCTTCCGCTCACAACACCCGCCCTCCAACATCACCATCAGCGGAGCAGAGATACTGCATGAGTATCTCGAGGTCCCTGCGAACGGCCGCACGGGGGTTGTCCCTTGCCTCGGGATCCAGGCATTCGATGGTGAGATAACCGTCGTAGCCGACTTCACGCAGCATCTTCATCACGAGACCGTAATCGGTCAGGCCCTCGTCGAGTCTCTGAAAATGCCAGCCGCCCTTGTCGTCAATGGTGCCATTCTTGAGATGAGTGCTGCACATGTGGTCGCTCAGCTCGTACACAACCTCGCGCATGCTCTCCCCCGCAAAAGCGAGATTGGAGAAATCAACGGTGAGTCCGACGGCGTCAGAACGGGCGATCTCAATCAACCGTTCGGATGAGGCAAGCGTATCACTCAACTGCCGCATGTGCGTCTCGAACGCCAGTCGGACCCCGGCTTCCTCGGCGGTCGGAAGGAGCTTCTGAATGGCGGTCTCAAGGCATCGCCAGTGTTCTGGAGCCGCTTGCGCGGATGCGGGAGGACCGGGGGTGAGCTTGATCACCGTCGTATTGAACAGCGGGGCGAGCCGGATGAAGTGCGCCGCCGCCTCAACTTCGTCATCCAGGCCACCTCGGTCGGTGAAGTTGTTAAAGAGCGACAGTGCCGAAACCGACAGACCCGACCGTTCAACGCACCCGGCGAATCTCTCGGGGTCTCTGCGAGCCTCGCCCAGCCCGAAGTGTGGCCTGATGCAGGCAATCTCGATGGCCAAGAATCCCGCCTCCGCTGTCGCTCGAACCGCCTCCTCGAAACCGAGCCCCAGAAGACTTTGGCTGAACAGGGAGGTCTTCACTTCCACCTTCGCTCAAGATACAGATTCCGGCTACAGAGGACAAAGACGAACGCGCAGACAGCATACAAAAACCCGAGCGCCGCCGCAACGCTCGCCGCGCTCGAGCTCACCGTTCAACCGGCACGAATCCCGCCTTGTTCGTGGCCCACCATTCGCGCCAGGCCGGCTGCATCGCCTTGCCTTCCTCGAGCGTCGGGCGCTGGCGATCTGTCCCCTCCCAGGTGTGCCCGAACGCTTGCCCCGTCCACTTGCGCAGGTACCATTCCGCTTGCCTCCGCACCTCAACGTGCTCGTGCACGAGCCAGTCGATCAGGTGCGGGATCACGTCCGCGACCTTCTCGTCACGCAGGTAGTACATCCCGTTGCGGGCCGCCCTCGGATCCGACTTCAGCAGCAGCGCCGTCGCCTCGGCGCTCGGCCGCATGGCCAAACCGGTGAAGTTGTTCCCATCGGTGTCCCGGTCGAACCTGATCCACTCGGCAATAAGCGGCAGGAAATCGTCCTGCTGGGCGAACTGGATCGCCTGCCGTGCGGCCACTGCCTTGTTCAGCCAGTACCAACGTCCTTCGCGAGGACTCGACGCGACCTGCGTCCAGTGCTCGATCATCGCACGCCGTTCAGCCGCCGTTGCCGGCGTGATGACTATCCGGAAATGCGCGAAGTCGGCCGTCTGCTTGGCGTTCCAGAGCTTGGGCACCTGCTTGAGGGCACCGACGGGCAGCCCGTCGTAGAAGGGCGTGCGGCTCCACATCTTGGCGCCCTGGCCGCCAACACGCACGCCGCGCATCGACAACCTGTAGCGTTCGGAAGGCTGCCCGGTCGCAGCGTCCACGAACCGACCGTCGGCGTCGAGCACGCACTCCCCCCTCAGCTCGTCAGGAAGAGCCGCAGCCACCGCTGCGCGTCGGCCGATGGGCCGCCAGTCGTGGGCCCACTGGAAACAGAAGAGATCGTACGTTCCCGGCCGCTTGATCGCGCACCAGCGCTGCACAGCGAGCCAATACGACCCCGGCTCGCCCTGCGTGGCTCCGAAAGCACTCCCCAGCCCTCCGAAGCTGTGCATGATGGGCGCATACGGGTCGCCCACCCACGTGCCGTCCTCTTGGCGCATGAGAAATAGGAAGTTGTCGTCGCGGCCGCGGGCCCGGTTGTTACCGCCGATCGGCTCCGTCCACTCACCCGGCCCATCCAGCTCTATGCGAAACTCGATCAGGATCGGCTCGCCGAGAAGGAACTCCGTCTTCTCCAAAAGGAAGGCCCGGCGAAGGTTTTCGGGGTCACAACCCAGGGCATCATTCGATTCGTCGTAGGCCTTGTGTGTTACCGGGTCGACTGCCCGCAGGATCCTGAGCGCCGACATCGCCTTGACCCGGCCCGGGCAAGAATCAGCCGGCGCCGGCAGCACGAGCCACTCGGCCCGGGTGTGGACGTCGACCTGCACCTGTTCCGGCTTCGCCCCTTCCTCGCCGGCCCACACAGAGAGCGATGTGACCAGGGCCAAGAGAAAGGGAATCGGCAGCTTCGTCGCCATTCGCAACGCCTCCCGCTCCGAGCTCCTCGTCTTGAGACCCCCGCCGGGCGGAAACGTTCGCGCCTATTCGCGCCGTGTTCCGACCCGGCGGTTGCGGCCTACGCCTCGTCGCGCCCGACGAGGTCGTTGAGGGCGCCGGGGTCGCTGAGGCCGAGCGTCTCGTCAACGATGTAGAGCGGTCGTTTCTTCGCCTCGAGGTAGATCTTGGCGATGTACTCGCCAATCAGCCCGAGCGTGATAAGCTGCACGCCGCCGAGCAACAAGACGACGATGATGAGCGAGGTCCAGCCCGGCTGCGTCTTGCCGAGCAGGGCCATCACGAACGCGTAGATCGCGTAGAGAAACCCGAAAAACGTCACAAGAAACCCGAGCACCGTCGCCACCCGCAGCGGCGCCACGCTGAACGACGTGATCCCGTCCACGGCCAGCCGCGCCATCTTCCGGACCGGGTACTTGCTCCGACCCGCCGGCCGCTTTGCCGCCGCGTACCGCACAGTCGCCTGGCGGAAGCCGATCCACACGAACAGCCCACGCAGGAACCGCGCCTGTTCCCGAATCCCGCGAAACCGATCCGCCACCCGTCGGTCAATGAGTCGGAAGTCGGCCGTGTTGGGCGAGAGCTTGATGTTGCCGAACCGGTTGAGCAACCCATAAAACACCGCCGCCGTCAACCGCTTGAACGGCCCGATCCCCTCTGTGCTCTCGCGATAGGTGTTGACCACCTGCGCGCCCGCGCGCCACTTCTCAACGAGCTCCGGGATCACCTCCGGCGGGTGCTGCAGGTCGCCGTCCATCATGATCACCGCCTCGCCCCGGGCGGAGTCAATGCCCGCCGACAGCGCGTACTGGTGCCCGAAGTTGCGCGAGAACTTGATCCCCTTGACCCGCGCATCGCGTACCCTGAGCTCCTTGACGATCTCGAACGAGCGATCCCGGCCGCCGTCCACGACGAAGATCACCTCCGACGGCCCGTCGAGCTCATCGAGCACCGACGCGAGCCGCCCGTAGAACTTCGGCAGGACCGCCTCCTCCTCGTAGAGCGGGACAACGATCGAGTAACGTGGACTCACCACGTCCCGTGGCCTCACCACATCCCGTGGCCTCTCCGCGTCGTGTGGCGTCATGGCGTTCTCTCTCCGGTCCATACGGGCCGCCCTGTCTCGAGCACGACCCAGGCGCCCTTCAAGGCCTGCAGCTTCCGTGCCAGCTCACCCGAGTCGGTCGTCGGCTCCCAGCCCTTCGCGGTGACCAGAAAAACGCGCGTCGGTCTCAGATCGCGGTACAAGGCGTGAATCTCGGCGCGAGAACGATACCGGCGCCACGGCGCCAGGACCCACTCGCCCGGCTCGGGCATCCCCATGTAGTCCCTGAACTGTTCTGGAATGCCCGGCTCGTCCGGGTGGCCAAGGTACTTGACCGACCGATCGCTACCGAAGTCGTCTCGCCCGTGGATCATAGCAAGGTGAAGACGGATCTCGTAGCGGATCTCCTCCTCGTCAAGCGTCAGGTTCGCGTACAGCGTCTTGCCCCGGGGCGCTTCCGCCGCGAGCAGCCGCACGAGGTTCGCGTTCGCCGCCTCGAGCCGGGCCGAAGCAAGCGTTGCCTTGCAGGCCGACGGCAGATTGGCCGCCGCAAGCACGCCGAGCGACGCGACCACGAACACCGCGACGCTCGAGAGCGTCACGCGGCGCAGCTCGCAGTTGCTGCGCGCCTTCGCCGGTTCGGCCAGCAGCCGCCGCGCGCTCGTGAAAAGCCAGGCCAGTTCATGCCCGATCAGCAGCGCTGCGAAGATCGCGAACGGAAAGAGGTAACGCGCAATCGCCACCGTCGAGCCGCCCCAAGGCGCGATCACCACGATGCTCGCCGCCGCACACGTCAGCCACACGAGCTGCCAGCGCTGCTCGTCGGCTAAGCCTCCACCGCGCCACGAGCGCGCCAGCTTCACCCCCATTGCCGCGAGCGCCAGCACCGGCAGCGCGCTCCACGCCTTCCCGACGGTGCCGAGGTAGTTGAAGAACTGCCCGACACTCCAGCCCGGCAGGTCGTAGCGGTACAGCTCCGAGTAGTCGCCCGTCCTGAGCGTCGGCAACACGTGCGCCAGCAGCGCCACGGCCGCCACCGCGTTCGCCGCGACGTAGCCCACAAGCAGCGCCTTCGACAGCCGATCGGACTTGCGCCGCCACAGCACGAGCAGCATCACTACGCTCGTCGGCAGCATGACGAGGCTCGTCTCCTTGACGAAGTACGCCACCCCGAGCGGCACCACCGCGCCGGCAAAGCAGAGCCAGTACAGCCACGCCTTCTTTCTCGGAACCCGCGGGCCAAGCGAGTAGCCCCGCACCATGCACAGCAGCGATACCCCAATCAGCAACAGCATCGGCGTCTCACCGAGACCGAGACGCCAGAAGACCTCCGCGTACGGGTGAAACGCCACGATCAGCCCGCCCGCGACCATGCTCGCCAACACCGACCCGGTCACTCGATACGAGATCTCGTAGACGAGCTGCAACAGCAGCGCGATGCTCAGCGCTACGCCCAGGTGCCACGCCCCGCTGTTGGTGCCGTAGAGCTTGTAGTTGAACCACAGCCACCACCAGTAGGTCGGCCGGACGCGGCCGTGCTCGCTCTCGATATACCAGTACCGCGAGTGCCGCTTGCCCGATGCGTCCTGCTTCAGGCGCATCTCGTTGGTGTCCATGCGCCGGGCGGTAGCCAGCGTCACCCCGTCGTCAATCAGCGAGAAGCTCGGAGCGATCAGAAAAGGGAGCGCCATCACAAACGGCAGCGGCACAAGCAGCAGCCGCCAGAGCCAGCGCGTGGAAGCCGCGCGGGAGCGTCGCACCATCGGGCACTTTCCGTCGAGCTTGCGTTTGCGGTCGGCGCTCAGTATAGCCCCGCCCCGGGCGATGTCAACGCAGGGCCCGTACACAAAACGAAGGGCCGAGGGAGGAAATCCCTCGGCCCACGCTACCGATGATGCCGCAGGGACAAGGCGCTCACGAGAGTGAGGTGTAAGTCTGCCGGATTGTGTTGGGTCTGCAGAGGAAGGGCACCTTGTCCCTAAGGTCCCAAGATCGAGTACCGGCCCCAAGCTGTCCGCACATCTGGTGAAGTTCCGAGGCCGGAACTCGTACCTCTACCCTCCTCGTTTGCAATTGGTGTACCAACCCGCGCACCACCGGGGGCCTATGCGCCCCTCAACGCCCCATGGCGCCTCTCCAACGCCTTCCGCCGCCGCTACTTACTCGCCCGAACAATAATGTGCCCGAGCCCGTAAACGTCCGTCTCGAGAACGCCTCGGGCCGCTTTTTCTGCGCCGGCTTCCTCACCAATGGGGCATTCCGCCCCGCCGCCTCAACGCCCTAACATGGCTCAAAATCACGAGCAACACAGGCTTGCCATTCGCCCACCGCACTTATGGGGCAGGCTCGCCCGTAGTCCTGTCCTCCGTCTCGTCCTCCGTAGCTTTAGAGAAGGAGGAAGCCTTGGCGAAGGAGGGGCTGCCCTTCGTAGCTTCCACGGAGGATGGCCTCAGGGAATATCGAGTTTGGTGTCGGGGAAGAACCGGGTGATCAACTGGGCGAACGCCTCATCATCGTGCAGCGAGACGAGGTCTTCATCCTTCATCAGAAACCCGACGTCACGGTAGCCAAGCTCGATCGCCCGCTCGAGCGTCGCCAGCGCCTCGTCCCGATGCCCGGTCAGCGCGTAGCTGCACGCGAGGTTGTAGTGCACCGTCGGGTCGTTGGGGCGCAGAGTGGCAAGCTTCAGATCGGTCGCGAGCCCCTTCTCGTGCAGCCCCGCCTTTGTGTACGCCTCGGCCAGCGGGATAAGCGCATCCACGAACTCCGGGTCCTCGGCGAGAATCCCCTCGTAGAACGCAATCTCGAAGGTCGGGCCCTGGTTGTCCTCGGTCGAAGCTGTCACATGAATCCCTCCCTCGCGCCGATTCTAACAACCGCGGCCCCGCCCAATCAAGCTTGCGCGCCACAGGCAGGTTTGCCGCCCAAGGAGTGGCACGAGAAAGCGAATGAACCGCAGAGATCGCAGAGACCGAGGAGGCCCTGCTTCCTCGCGGCCCAGCGGCCTAGGGAACGGAGCAGATCAAGCTGATCGAGGACGAGCTCGACCAGGGCTTCTACCAGGAAATGTAGCGCCAGCACTGGCGCCGGCAGAGTTCGCTGACGCTGCAGATCCGAGACGCAAGAAATGCCAGGGCCGTATTCCTGCACAGGCTGCGCGGACTACAGACCCGCTCGCTCGGCGCCCCGGGCCGAATCGCTGGTGGTTTCCTCGACGTGGCGTGACCGCATGACCCGCTCGAGGGCGAGGCGCACGCCGAGCACAACGAGGATGAGCCCGCCGAACAGCGCGATCTCCGTGAGCGCCACCTTGACGTTGTGCCGGCTCACGATGTCTGCGTACGTCAGCTTCTCGACCCGAGGCAGCAGCCCGATCGGCTCATAGAAATACTTCCCCCACACCGGCCAGAAGATGCTGATGCCGTAGGGCGGCGTCGTGTCATCGTTCATCACGTCGAGCGCCAGGTGTGCGAGCAGGCACACCAGGATCATCACGGCCACGCCGACCCGCGCGGCGCTCGAGCCGCGCTTGATTGCCCGCGCTAGCACGAACCAGAGGAGCGCCGCGACTGCTGCGAAAAAGACCGTGTGCGTGAACGACCGATGCAGCCCGTGCGCCCAGTCAATCCGCCCCACCGCCGCCGGCACAATGAAATCGAGGTCCGGCAGCACGCTGAACCCGACGCAGAGCGCGAGCCAGCCCCAGCGCTGCAAGAAGCGGCGCCGCGGCACCGTGGCCGCATACAGCGCGACGCCCATCAATCCATGTCCGACCGGCGAGGCCATCTCGCGATCCTCTCTTCAGCCCCTTTTATCACCCCCGCGCCCGCAGGGCAATACGCCTCCGCGACGTGCTCCTGGCACAGAGGGTTACGTGCCGGGAGCAGGCTGTTTCCTCTTGCATCGCTCCCGCGATTCCGCGTATGTAGGGTGCGTTGAAGCTGCGCCGCACCGCGGCCGGGACTTGCGCGACAGGAGGAGCTTCGATGAAGAAGTGGCAATGCACGGTCTGTGATTACATCTACGATCCCGAGCTCGGCGAGCCCGACGACGGTATCGCGCCGGGTACGCCTTTTGAGGAAATCGCCGACGACTGGGTTTGCCCCGAGTGCGGCGTCGCTAAGGATATGTTCGTCGAGCTCAACGAGGACTGACCCTCGGCCCGCCGAAGGATTGAACCGCAGAGATCGCGGAGACCGCAGAAAGGCCGCTTCGCGGCGCGTCGTATCGCCCGACGAGCCGGAGCTCGAGAAGCGCGGGCGACTCCGAGACCGGCCTACGCATCGGCCACGGCCTCGAAGAGCGCGGCCAGGCTTAGCCCGACGTGCGGCCGCTCGATCAGCCGCATCCCCGCGTCTTCCACCCCCTCGATGATCTTTCGAAATCCCGCGCGCGACACGTGCAGCTTCGGTTCGGCACTGAGGAAGTGCCCGCCGGGCTTGAGGCACGCGCGCACCTGGCGCGCGAACGCCGCCTTGTCGCGCACCTCGTGCACCATCCAGAACGCGAGCACGAAGTCAACCTCCTCCTCGACGCCGAGCGAGCTCGCCTCGCACTTGTGCGTTCGGATGCGGTCCGCGACGCCCTTGCGCCGCGCCCGTCTCATCAGCACGTCGAGCATTTCTTGCTGCACGTCCGCGGCGATGACGCGGCCGCTCTCGCCGACGAGCCCGGCCATGCCGATCGAGAAGAACCCCATGCCGCAGCCGATATCGAGCGCCGTCATTCCCTCGGCGAGATACGGGGCAAACATTTTCTCCGGCTTGTGGAAGAGCCGGCGGCCGGCATGGTCAAACGTGTAGGCGTGCCACCACGGGCATATGTGCGCCATCAGTCGTCTCCTCTCTTGTCGAACACCTCGGGATTCACGACGTGCTCCGGCCGCCGCCCCGCGAGGATCGCCACGAGGCTCTCGGCCGCCATCGTCGCCATCCGGTCGCGCGTCACCGTCGTTGCCGAGCCGAGGTGCGGCAGCAGGACCACGTTGTCGAGCTCCGCCAGCCCTGCGGCCAGCGCCGGCTCGTGCTCGTACACGTCGAGCCCCGCGGCGGCGATCCGCCTCTCGCGCAGCGCCGTCACCAGCGCCGCTTCGTCAATCACCGCACCCCGGCCCGTGTTGACGAGGACCGCGCCCGGCTTCATCCGGGATATCTCGCGCGCGCCGATCAGGTGCCGCGTCTCGTCTGTGAGCGGCAGGTGCAGCGACACCACGTCGGAGTCGCGCAGCAGCTCGTCGAGCTCGACGCGCCGCGCGCCGTCGGCCTCGATCCGTTCGCTCCGGCGCCGGTCAAAGTAAAGGACGCGCATGCCGAACGCCTTTGCGCGCAGGCCGGTAGCCGTGCCAATCCGCCCCGCGCCGACAATCCCGAGCGTCGCGCGCGCAAGCTGCGCGCCCCGCAGCAGCGTCGGCGCCCATCCGGTAAAGCCGCCGCTGCGCACCAGGCGGTCGCCCTCAACGACGCGACGCGACGCAGCGAGGATGAGCGCCCAGGCGAGCTCCGCCGTCGCCTCGGTGAGGACGCCCGGCGTGTTGGTCACCGGGATCCCGCGTGCCGTGGCCGCGGCGATGTCTATGTTGTCAATGCCGACCGCGAAGTTCGCAATCCCTTTGAGCTTCGGCGCCGCGTCGAGCAGCTCGGCGTCAATCGTGTCGGCGAGCATGCAGACGAGGCCGTCGCACGGGCCCGCGCGCTCGACGAGCTCCTCGCGCGGCATCGGTGCGGACCGCTCGGTTTCCTCGACGAGTAGGCCCGCTTGACGCAGCACCTCGAGCCCGCACTCGGGAATCCTCATCGTCACGAGAACGCGTTGAGCCATCGCCGATGCCTCCTCGGAAACGCCGCCGGTCACGTTGACAGATCAAGCGGCGTATGCTACTCGAACCCGGCAGGAAACGCCAACAGATCGAGCGAGCGTAAGGCGCACGGCGCGAAAGGACCCCCGGCATGAAGCTCGGCATCATCACGGACGAAATCTCCCAGGACTTTGCCCACGCGCTCGACGTGGCACGTGAGATCGGCTCGAGCGGCGTCGAGCTCCGCTCGATGTGGGAGAGCGGCGTGCACGAACTGAGTCCCGGCCGGATCAGAGAAATCGGCTCGCTGCTCGAGCAGCACTCGCTCGAGTGCTACGACATTGCCGGCCCCGTGTTCAAGTGCGACATCGGTTCCCAGCGCGAGATCGGCCGGCACTTCGACATCCTCAAGCGCTGCTGCGAAGTGGCCTACGAGCTTGGTTGCCCAAACGTCCGTGCTTTTACGTTCTGGCGCGAGCCGAGCGTGCCGATTGACTCGGTGTGGAGCAAGATCGTCGAGCTCATCGCCCGCGCGGCCGAGATTGCGGCCGAGGCGGAGCTGACACTTGCAGTCGAGAATGAGTACAGCGTTTACGTGGCCGGCGGCGTGATGCTTGCACGGCTCCTGGATGAAGTCGAACCACCGAACGTCCGCGCGATCTGGGACCCGCAGAACGCCCTCTTCGATCCCGACGCCGAGCCGCCGTATCCCGACGGCTTCGAGGCGGTCGCCGACCGCATAGCGCTGTGCCACATCAAGGACGGTGTCGCCACACCCGACGGGCCGAAATCGCTGCCGGTCGGCGAGGGCAAGGCGATGCTCGCCGAGCTCGTCGCCCGCCTTAAGCGCGACGGCTACGCCGGCTACCTCTCGCTCGAGACCCACTGGCGTCCCGGCCAAGATCTCGATGAGGAAACCGTCCGCATGCCGCGCGGCCAAGCCTTCTCGGGCGGCAGCGCCGAGGGCCTCGGCGGGGCCGAGGTTGGCAGCCGGATCTGCATGGCCAACCTGCGCCGCCTCATCGAGGAGGCCTGACTGCCGCCCCCCGCGCTTCACCGTCAAGCCCGCGCCTTCCCGTCCGATGAATGGGATACGCTGCGATGCCGATGGTCATCAACTGAGCATGGAGCTCGAGCCGAACTTGACCGGCCCTCCAAGGATTCAGAGCGACTATCGCTTGCTGTCGGTTGGTCAAGGTAATGTGCCGATAACCATCAGCCGGTGGTATTCGGCCACGCACTCAATCCCCTTTGAGCCCGCTTCAGCCGGCTACTCGACCCCATGCCTTCAGGCGCCATGCCCGAACCATTTCATTATAAAGCCGCGGCCCGAGGCCGCCGATGACCGGACTACAGGCAAATGTGGCCGAGCGTGGCCCCGTGACCGCGGCCTACGGGAAGGAGACGCCAGCATGAATCGCACAGTAGCCATACTGCTTGCGTTACTCATCATCGGCCTGACGAGCCTCGCGCTCGGCGACAACGGCGCCGCAGACGGCGAAGACGGCGCCGCAGACGGCGAAGACGGCGCCGTCCTGCTGCGCTATCGGCTTCAACCGGGAGACGTACAGGTCTACAAGGCCGACGTCATGATGAACATGGACATCACGGCGGTCGAGTTCAGCAAGCCCGAAAAGATCTCGACCGTTATGACGATGCGCCTCCCCTTCAGCATCCAGGGCACTGAGTGCTGCGACGACGGTACGATGCTCGCCGAGGTGCGCTTCCACGGCTTGTACATAAGCATGGACATGACGCACAACAGGGAGAAAATCAGCGTCACGGCGGACGAGCAAGGCATCGAGGTCTCCCGAAACGGGTCGAAACTTATCTCCGGCGCGTGGGGGTCGCCGGAGCTGAAGCAATTCCCCGACATGCGCAAGCTGCTTCGCCTCAGCCTCGGCGCCCGCTTCAACGACCGAGGCGAGATGCTCGAGATGACCAACCTCGACACCCTGGCCAAGGAGTTCGAGGGCTTCGAGGGCATGGACTTCAGCCAGACCCTCGACAACCAGGTCGTCTACCCCGAACACCCGGTTGGACCCGGCGACTCCTGGGAGCACGAACTCGTGGAGGAGTTCAAGAACTCGGCGCTCCCGGGCGGAAAGCTCACCATGGCCGGCAAGGCCAGGTACACGGTTCTCGAACAAGTGACCCACCGAAACCGCTCGTGCCTCAAGCTCGCACTCGAGGCCGCGTTCAACAACCCCGACGCGTCGAGCGGTATGCAGTTCGAGCAGACCGTCGAGGGCACCGTCTTTGTGGATATCGCCACCGGCGTCCCGCTCGACTGCCGCCTCACCATCTCCCAGCGCCTCGGCGGCACGGTCCAGGGCATCGAGCTCACGTTGAAAGGCGGCGCCACGGTCACGCTCAGCTACATCGGCGGAAAGAAGAAGTTCGACGAGTTGACCCGCACCGCACCCGACGAACGCGCCGACGCGCTCAGTTGCCTCCGCGTCCCGATGGTCACTAGAGAAAAGATCAACATCGGCGGAACAGAGTACGCCAAAGGCGACGTGCTGAGCCTCGATGGGCAGGCATACACCGTCGTCGCATTCAAGACAACGGCCCTCAAGCTGCACCGCCAGAGCGACTCGGCCGTCTATCAGCTTGGCCTCGGCAACGGCGGGCGCATCACCTACGTCAAGCTGCTTGGCTACGCCAGGTAGCCCTCCTCGACATCGCTGCGCAACTCCCGCCCGGCTCAGAAAGGCCAATCAACCGCAGAGAGCGCAGGGGCCACCGAACACTCAATCACGCGCCGACGGTCCTCTGAGCTCGTCGAGGAGTTATGGGGCGGGTTTGCCATCCGTAGCTTTTCATATCCTCCATAGCACAGCGCAGGAGGAAACGAAGGCGGGTCGCCGGGTTGACGTGCTCGAAAGGGAGTTCCGCAAGTCGTTCAGCGGCAGCGTCATCGTTGATGAATCCACCGGCATCCCCCTCGATACGCTCGCGAGCGTTTCCCAGCAACTCGTTGGTGCCCTCAAGGGCGCCACGTATACAGGGCCGGGATCCGGCGCCTTGAGGATCCGCTGCACAGGCGGCCGGGCCAATTGAGCGCGGCTTATCCCACCGCAAATCTCCGTTCGCAAGGCCTCGCCCTGGCGGCAGCCCGACGCCGTTTTACTAACCCGCATTTCTCACACTGCGTGTGCGAAATGCGCCCTCCGGGCTTCGACTCCAGCGACTTGGGTCGCTGTCGCTCAGGGTTAGCCCTGAGCAAGGTGCTGCTGCGCCGCGTCGAAGCCACCGCCGCAACGTCTTGCGGCGGTGGCGGATTTCGAACAAGCCGCGCTGGACTTGTGAGAAATCCGGGCTAAGCAGAGACCCGAGAAAAGGTGTTGACAGCGGGCCTCGAATGTGGTATAAGGTTTTAGTAACTCGGGGGGTTCTGTCTCTTCTCCGAATCTAAACCAAGGGACTGTATTCCAAACGATAAGGGGGTAACTGTCTATGAACAAACTGGTTATCATCATAATGGTGCTGGCTTTCGTCGTCGTTTCGGGAAGCGCTTTTGCCTTTTCCGACAACTTCGACTCCTACGCCACGGGGTCGCTGACTGTGGTCTCCGGTGGCGTATGGAACCTGTGGGGGGGTGGCCCGGGCACCGATGCCCAAGTCACAGCACAAGGGCTGAGCGCGCCGAATGCGCAG
>CBDUSE010000039.1:0-19006 GCA_965369835.1 uncultured bacterium | reverse complement strand
CGCGCAAGCTATGGCATCGCCATCGCGGACCTCGAAGGCCGTCTGCTCTACGTCAACGACGCCTTCGCCCGGATGCACGGCTACACCGTCGAGGAAGTAATCGGCAAGTACCTGTCCATATTTCACACCGCCGAACAGATGAAGGAAGTGAACAGGCTCAACGAGCAGATGCAGCGGGAAGGAAGCTTCACGGCCCAAGAGGCGTGGCACGCAAGAAAGGACGGGACGGTCTTCCCCGCCTTGATGAGCGGCGCGACGGTTTGTGACCACAACGGAAACCCGCTATACCTGTCCGTCACAGCCATTGATATCACCGAACGCAAACGCGCTGAGGCGGCGCTGCGCGAAAGCGAGGAGCGCTTCAGGGCGATCTTCGAGAGCGCTGAAGACTGCATCTTTATTAAGGATCGCGACCTGCGCTACACCCAGGCCAATGCGGCGATGGAGCGGCTCTTCGAGCTTCCGGCCTCGGAACTGATCGGACGAACCGACGAAGACCTCTTTGGGCAGGAAGCAGGAGCCCATATTCGCGATGTCGATTCCCATGTCCTGAGCGGGGAGATCATCGAGGAGGAAGACGTAAAACCCGTCAAGGGCGTTCCGAGGACGTTCCACGTCATCAAGGTGCCGATACGTGACGACTCCGGTGCAATCATTGGGCTCGGCGGCATTGCGCGTGACATCACCGAGCGCAAGCGGGCCGAGGAGGAGCGGCGGAAGCTCGAGGCGCAGATTCAGCACGCGCAGAAGCTCGAGAGCCTCGGGGTGCTGGCGGGCGGCATCGCGCACGATTTCAACAACCTGCTGGCGGGCATCCTGGGCAACGCGGACCTGGCCCTGGTCAATCTGCCTCAAACATCACCGGCAAGGCTGAGCATCGAAGAGATCAAGAAGGCCGGGAGGCGGGCCTCGGATCTCATCCAGCAAATGCTCGCGTACTCCGGTAAGGGCCAGTTCGTCGTCAAGGCGCTCGACCTCAATGAACTCGTCGGTGAAATAGGCTATTTGCTGCAGGCCTCGATTTCGAAGAAGGCCACGCTCACGTTTGACCTCGCCGAGGACCTCCCCCCCATCGAGGCCGACGCCGGCCAGCTCCAGCAGGTGGTGATGAACCTGATCACGAACGCCTCGGACTCCATCAGCGAACGCGCCGGCGTGATCGTCATCAGTACCGGGGTCCTCGACGCGGACCAGACATACCTTTCGCAGGGCAACGCGGGCGACATGTTGCCTGAAGGGCGCTATGTCGTTCTCGAGGTGTCCGACACCGGCTGCGGGATGGACAAGGCGACGCGCACAAAGATTTTCGACCCCTTCTTCTCTACAAAATTCACGGGCCGTGGCCTGGGGCTTGCCGCCGTGCTCGGCATCGTGCGCGGGCACGGCGGCACGATCAAGGTGGACAGCGAACCAGGCGCGGGCACGAGCTTCACAGTCCTGTTCCCTTGCTCGGACCGGCCCATCGAGGCGACCGAGCAGGGCGAGGGGCGCACCGGGCAACGGCAAGACACAGGAACCATCCTCATCGTGGACGACGAGCAACTCGTCAGCGACGTCGCCAAGAGAATCCTCGAGCATTCCGGTTTTACCGTCCTCACCGCCGTCGTGGCACGTCAAGGGGTGGAGGTGTTCCGCGAGCACGCCGGCCAAATCGCCGCCGTCCTGCTCGACATGACGATGCCCGAGATGAGCGGCGAGGAGGTGTTCCGCGAGATGCGTCGGATCAAGCCGGACGTGCGCGTCATCCTCACCAGCGGCTACAACGAGCAGGACGCCGTCAGCCGCTTCTCCGAAAAAGGGCTCGCAGGCTTCGTCCACAAGCCGTTCGAGGTGGACACGCTTGTCCGCAAGGTGCGCCAGGCCCTCAAGGCATAAAAGGAAGGCGCGCCGCCTGGCGGCGAATCTCTGGACGATGCCGGCGACCCGCCACCCCTACGCGCGCCGCCGCGTCGCCGAACGAACCCGAGCCTCGGGAGGGGACCGAGACAAGGAGCGAAGCGTGGACAAGCGGGATCGCGGCGATCGGGATGACCGCGGGCCTTACCCGGTGCGACGCGGCACGTTTTCAGATGATGGCTCCCGCTCCCCCAACAGTCGCATTGCGTACTTGGTGCCTCGAGCACGAATGGCAGGATGGTCCCCGATGTCCGCATTGCAAAAAAAAGAAACAGCCCCTAACGCCCCAGGCTAGGCACTGGCGCCGCTTCGCGGCTGAGGTCAGGAGGGCGAGCAGCTCAGCTCCGATTCATGCCGGTTGTTCCCGGGAACCGATAGTGCCTCGGCCCCTCGATGAGGCTCGGGCCGAGCGCTGCGTTTGCCCTGGGCCGGCCTCCTCAACCCGTGCACGGCAAGGGCCCTCGGTCCTGTGCCCTTTCAGCAGCCTGCTAGAATGCGCGAAGCGCCGCAAGCGGGCGAGCTTTGCCGGGTAGAGCGAGCGGATGAGACTACTGAACGGGCAGCGTGATCGTCACGGTCGTGCCGGCGCCGGACTCGGAGCTGACCTCGATTGTGCCGCCGTAGCCCTGCACAGCGGCGGCCGCAAACGCCAGGCCGTAGCCGCGACCGCTCTGCTCGACCGGGCTTGTACCAGGCCGTTCGTCGGCGCTCACGGCAGGCCGTTCGACGGCGCTCACGGCAAGCCATCCGGCAGGGCTCTCGGCAGGGCCGGCGTCCTCACGGGTCGTGAACCCCGGCTCGAACACGCGCGGTAGGTGTTCCGGAGCGATCGCGCAGCCCGAGTCGCGGATGCTGAGCGAGACGGTGTCGCCGCTCGATTCGGTGGTGATGACGAGGCGCCGCTCGGCGGCGTCGCGCATGGCGATGACGGCGTTCTGCACGAGGGCGGCGAACACCCGGGCGAGCACGCCATAGACGGCGCTGACCGACGGCAGTTTATCCGCTAGCGCGTATTCCTTTTCGATCTCGTGCTTGAAGTGCCGATCGAAACGCATGAACTCGCACTCACGTTCGACGAGATCGTTGAAGTTCACCGGCCGCGGATCCTTCTCGGCCTCGAGCGCAAGCTTGCCGGTCACTCCCTGGAGCATCCCGTTGATGCGCTCGCACTCACTGACGATGCCGTGCATCTGCTTGCGCAACTCGGGTTGGCGAACGCCGATGAGCTCGGCGCGACCCATGATCGCCGTGAGCGGGCTGCGCAGGTTGTGGGCCAGCCCCCCCGCCAGCGTTATGAGCGAGCGAAGCCGCTCCTGCGCAGCGACATGGTACAGTGGCGCGATCTCGGGCGCCGTCTGCTCGGGTGGGAATGTAACCGTCGGCATGGCCGCAGGCCCTCCATTGCGGGCACAAGAAGTGCCGGTCGCGGGCACAAAAATGTGCCGGGAGTCAGAGTTGAACTGACGACACGGGGATTTTCAGTCCCCTGCTCTACCACCTGAGCTACCCCGGCACACATACCTGAGAAACAGGCAGAGGATGCACCATATAGTCCAAGGGGCGGGCCGTGTCAAGCCGGATGCACGTCGAACACGCCCGGGGCAGGGCCCCCCCAGCGCACAGGCCCCGCAAGAGCCGGGGATCCCCGAATTTCGTTGACACCTCGCCGGATGCGCTCCTAAGGTATCAGCCTCTGGAACCTATCGCGCCACTGCGGCGAGGCGTCACTACAACTATCGGGCGCCAAGACGAGGGGATTTAGAACGGGATCATGAACGTGCAATCAAGGAGGAGTGGCATGAACCGTATCGGATTCGTTCTCAGTGCATGGCTTGCCGTGGCACTCGTTGTGCTCGCGCCGGTGCCGGCCGACGCGATCCTGCCGTCGCTGCCCGGCGGGATGTCGGCAGGCGCCATCGGCCAGTACATGCCGAAAGACGCGACGGTTGTCGTCGCCGTTGACGTCGGCAAGCTGGTCGAGGCCGGCGTGTTTGACATGGTGGAGGAGATGGGCGGCGAGGATGCCTTCGAGGAGCTCAAAGAGATCGGCATCGACCTCAAGAAGGACATCGCGCAAGTGATGGTCGGGGTCGTCGTTGATCCCGACGACCCGGATGATGACCCAGAGGTCTACATCGCCATCGCCGGTAATTTCCCCTCGGAAAAGAAGTTCATCGAGCTTTACAAGGAGGAGGAAGGCGAGACGCCCGAGTCGAGGAAGGTCAAGGGCAAAACCGTCTACGATATGGATGAGGTGGACGTCTGCTTCCTGCCCGGCGGACCGGGTCTGCCCGGCGTGATCCTGCTGACCCCCACCGAGGATGTCGAGGCCGACATCGCCAAGATGCTTGGGGGAGTGGCCGGCAGTTTCCTCTCCAGCAAGGAGCTGGCCCCGCTGATGAAGGACGTCAACACCAAGGCGACCGTCTGGGTTGTCGCGAGCCTCCCGGAGGCGTTGCGCGAGGCCATGGCCGAGGACGTCAAGGGCGCGCCCTTCGACATCTCGGCTCTCAAGACTGTCACCGCCGCCTTTGACTACGGCAACAAGGTCAGCCTGGACATCGCGATGGGCTTCGCGGACGAGGAGACCCCAAAGGCGCTCGTCGAGATGTTCAACACCCAGATCAAGCCGATGGGCGAGATGATGGCCGAGCAGATGCCGGAAGCTGCCAAGCTGATCAACGCGCTTGAGGTGAAGGCCGCCGGCAGCAAGACCACCATCAAGATGAACCTGAGCCGCGAGGACTTCGAGGCTGCCGTCGAGGGCCTGGTCGGCATGATGTTCGGCGCCATGATGGGCGGCATGGGCGACGAAGAGCCGGACTGGTAACCGCCCAAGAGCGGAGACCGCTACGGCGCCCAACCGGCGCCGCAAGATACGGGAAGAGAACCCCCTGCGCCCTCCCGGGTGCAGGGGGTCTTTTGTAGTGGAGGTGGGCCGGCACGACAGAACCTGGCCTCAGGCGCCGGCCTGCCAAACGGCCCTCCACCAGCTTCCGGCGTGCGCGTCAGCAGTTCACCCTGAGCCTGTCGAAGGGTTGCAGGGCAGGTCCCCCGTGCAGGCGCCGATTCAAATGGGTTGACGCCGCGCGCCCCGGGATATATACAGTTTTCCCTTGGCCGCCGACGGAGGAGGAGGCGCTTGCAGGGCAAGCGTGCAGACTGACCATCATCCCGGGACGAGACCGTGGACATCGAAAAAACTGATTCGTTTCTCATCACCGACTGCGGCAGCACCACGACCAAGGCGATCCTCATCCTAAAGAAGGAAGGGTCGTACCGGCTCATCGGCCGCGGCGAGGCGCCCACGACCGTCGAGGCGCCGTTCGACGATGTAACCGTCGGCATCATCACGGCGGTCACCGAGCTCGAGGAGCTTACCGGCCGCACGCTGCTCGACGGCAACACGATCATCTGCCCGAAACGCGGGCCCGACGCTGGCGTGGACCTGTTCCTATCCACCTCGAGCGCAGGCGGCGGCCTGCAGATGTGCGTGGCGGGCGTGATCAAGGCGATGACGGCCGAGAGCGCCGAACGCGCCGCCCTGGGCGCCGGGGCGATCGTCATTGACGTGCTCGCCGTGGACGACGGCCGCAAGGAGTACGAGCGCATCGAGCGCATCCGTCACCTTCGGCCCGACATGTTCCTGATGGCCGGCGGCACCGACGGCGGCACCAGGACGCACCTGGCCGACCTGGCGGGCACGCTGCTCGCCGCCGACACCAAGCCGCGCTTCGGCGTTGGGTTCGAGCTGCCCGTCATCTACGCGGGCAACGTGGACGCGCGCCAGGGCGTGCGCGACATCATCGGCCGGAAGATGGCCGTCAAGGACGTGCCCAACATCCGCCCGCGCCTCGAACAGGAGAACCTCGCCCCGGCGCGCGAGGCGATCCACGAGATCTTCCTCAAGCACGTCATGCAGCAGGCGCCCGGCTACAACAAGCTGATGGGCTGGGTCAGCGGTGACATCATGCCCACCCCGATGGCGGTGGGCCGCGCGGTCCAGACCTTCGCCGCAGACGAGGGCGCCAACGTGCTCGCCGTAGACATCGGCGGCGCCACCACCGACATCTTTTCGGTCTTCGGCGAGGTGTTCAACCGCACCGTGAGCGCCAACTTCGGCCTGAGCTACTCGATCTGCAACGTGCTCAAGGAGGCCGGCATCGCCAACGTCGCCCGGTGGGTGCCGTTCAAGATCAACGAGCCGAAGCTCAGAAACATGCTGCGCAACAAGATGATCCGCCCGACGACCATCCCGCAGTCGGTCTCCGACCTGCTGATCGAGCAAGCGATCGCGCGCGAGGCGCTGCGCCTGAGCCTCGAGCACCACAAGCTGCTCGCCGTCGGCCTCAAGGGCATCCAGCAGCAGCGCAGCGTCTCGGACGCCTTCAGACAGACCGACACCGGCGAGACGCTCGTGGACATGATGGCGCTCGAATGGATCATCGGCAGCGGCGGCGTGCTCAGCCACGCGCCGAGCCGCACCCAGGCGGCCTGGATGATGCTCGACGGCTTCCAGCCCCAGGGGATCACCAACCTCGCCGTGGACTCGATCTTCATGATGCCCCAGATCGGCATCCTGAGCGAAGTGCATCCGGCCGCCGCGGGCGAGGTCTTCCGGCGTGACTGCCTCATTGTGCTCGGCTCGGCGGTCACCGCCGTGGGCCACGGCAAGAAGGAGGGCGCGCCGGCCCTCAAGCTCGATTTGAAAACCAGCGACGGCCGCACGATCGCCGAGACGGTCAACTACGGCGAGATGCGCCTCATCCCGCTCGAACTCGGCCAGACCGCCCAGGGCACGATCGCGCCGACCAAGCGCTTCAACGTCGGCGCCGGGCCGGGTCGGACCGTCGAGGCGAGGCTCAAGGGCGGTGTCGTCGGGCTAATCGTTGATTGCCGCGGGCTGCCAAGGCAACTGCCGGCCGACGACGCGGCGCGACGCGCCAAACTCAACGAGTGGGCCGAAGCGCTCGGCCTCGAACGGATCGAGTAACCGAACACGACGCAATCGAAGCCGGAGGAGCGAGCGAGCAGGTGGGCACAGCGTACACGCCGGGACTGACCGTTACCCCCAACACCATCGTACGAAAGACGCGCAAGCTGCCGATCAAGGGCACGGTGCTGGTCAAGGAAGGCGACCGCGTCGAGCCCGACAGCGTCGTGGCTCGGGCCAACCTGCCCGGTGACCTCGACCAGGTCAAGATCGGCCACGTGCTCGGCATCAACCCGGCCGAAGTGCCCCACAAGATGCTCGTCAAGCTCGACGAGACCGTGACCGAAGGCCAGGTCATCGCCCGCACCTCGTATTTCTTCGGCCTCTTTAAATCCGAAGCTAAGGCGTCCGCCACCGGCACGGTCGAGTACATCAGCGACGTCTCGGGCAACGTCGGCATCCGCCGCCCCCCGAAGCCCGTCGAGCTGACCGCCTACGTGCAGGGCACCGTGATCGAGGTGATCCCCGAGGAAGGGGTGGTGATCGAGACGCCAGCGGCGCTGGTGCAGGGCATCTTCGGCATCGGCGGCGAGCGCGAAGGCACGATCCACATCATGGCCGAGCCCGACCGCACGATCGAGCCCCGGCACATCAGCAGGGAGCACCGCGGCAAGATCATCGTCGGCAAGCGGCTCGTCACCGGCGAGGCGCTCAAGGAGGCCGCCCAGGCGGGCGTCGGCGGCGTCGTCGTGGGCGGAATCGTCGAGAAGGAGCTCATCGAGCTGCTCGGCTACGAGATCGGCGTGGCGATCACCGGCGACGAGGCGGTCGGCTTCACGCTCGTGCTCACCGAGGGTTTCGGCGAGATCGAGATGGCCCAAAAGACGTTCGAACTGCTCAAGTCGCTCGAAGGCCAGGACGGCTCGATCAACGGCGCCACACAGATCCGCGCCGGCGTGATCCGGCCCGAGATCATCGTGCCGCGCCGTGACGGCGCTTCGGTGGCCGCCGAGGAGGCAAGCGGCGGCGGCGAACTCAAGGTAGGCTCACGCATCCGCGTCATCCGCGAGCCGTACTTCGGCCAGCTCGGCACCGTCACCGCCCTGCCGCCTGAGCTCGTCGAGATCGAGACAGGAGCAAAGGTACGCACGCTGCGGGCCCAGCTCGATGGCGGCGACGAAGCCGTGATCCCGCGCGCCAACGTCGAGCTTCTCTAGGCCGCTCCCGAGGGCTGGGACACACAAGGAGACAGCGCATGGACAAGGCCCTCTGCAGCGAACACATCGAGAAGGCGCGCACCCAGCTCAAGCAGTCCGGGGCCGATGTCCTCTACCTCAGCTCGGCCGCCAACAACCTCTACTTCGCTGGCGTCTCGTTGGGGCCCGGCGACCGCGTTGCCGCTATGCTCATCACACGCGATACCGAACCGTACCTCGTCGTGCCCGGCTTCGAGGCCAACCGCATCAGGAACGTCAGGCTCATCGGCCAAGTCATCACCTGGGAGGAGCACGAGAGCCCCTTCGAGCTCATTGCCGACACGCTCAGGAAGAGCGGCCTCGGCTCTGCAACAGTCGCCCTTGACGGCGAGACCTGGTACTGGGTCCTCGAGGGGCTGCGCGAGGCGCTGCCCGAGGTCGAGTTCGTCAACGGCGAGCCGCTCATCAACCGCTGCCGCATGCTCAAGAACGACAAGGAGATCGCCTTTATCGAAGAGGCGTGCGCTAACACCGGCAAGGTGTTCGTGGCCGCCATCGCCGAGTTCAAGGAAGGCATGACGGAAACCGAGCTCGCCGAGCTCATCGCCGAGAAATACCAGTCCGAGGTCGGCGTGCCCGGCGGCTCGCTTGTCCAGAGCGGCCCGCGCGCCTCCGATCCCCACGCCCCAATCAGCGACCGCCCGATCGTGCGCGGCGACGCCGTCGTGCTCGACTCGGGCTGCCCCGTCGGCGGGTTCTTCTCGGACATCTCGCGCACGCTCATGGTCGGCGACGTTCCCGACGAGATCAAGAAAGCCTGGGCCGTGCTCAAGGACGCGCAGCAGGCCGCCTTCGACGCCATCCGGCCCGGCGCCACTTGCGAGTCCATAGACGCCGCCGCGCGCCGCTGGCTCGACGAGCGCGGCTACGGCGAGTACTTCGTCCACCGGCTCGGCCACGGCATCGGCCTCCAGGGCCACGAGTACCCCTACCTCGTCGGCGGCAACAGTCTCAAGCTCGAGCCCGGCATCACCACCACCGTCGAGCCCGGCATCTACGTCCCCGGCCAGTTTGGCATGCGCATCGAGGACGTCATGGTGGTGACCGACGACGGCTGCCGCATCCTCTCCCACACGGTCCCCCGCGACACCCCCTGGCCCGGTTAGGCCGTTGCCCGCAACGCGCAGCAGCCTGACGCAACTTGCGCGAGTTGCCAGTCGCTCGGCGATGAGCTATGCTTCGCACCACAAGTAGAGCGCCGTATTCCGACGTAGGCGTTGCCTCTGATCGATCTGGGAGAAGCCGCGCAGTCCAGGCATGGCCCAATCGGCTAGGCAAGCGGCGGCTACGTCAAGCCGAGGTAGAGGCCGCTCGAGGCAATAAGAGAGGATTCTGCGATGGCAACGCACAGGGCTCCACACAGCGATGTTTCAGCCAGGTCCGAGCCGGCTCGCATCGAGTACCTAAGAGTCGAGAACTACAGGACTCTTCAGCGCGTTGAGCTCAAGGAAATCGCTCCGCTGACGGTGCTGCTGGGACCGAACGCCAGCGGCAAGTCCACGTTGTTCGACGTGTTCAATTTCCTGTCCGAGTGCTTCCAGTTCGGACTCCGCCACGCCTGGGACAGGCGCGGACGCGCCAAGGAGCTGAGAACGCGCGGCCAACAAGGGCCCATCGTCATAGAGCTGAAGTACCGCGAACAACCGGGGCAGCCCGTCATCACGTACCATCTGGCGGTCGACGAGGCGGGCAAAGGCCCCGTTGTGGTCCATGAGTGGCTTCAGTGGAGAAGGGGTCAGCGAGGCAGACCGTTCAAGTTCCTGGAATACCGGGAGGGTCGGGGCCACGCCACAAGCGGCGAGATGCCCGACGAGCGGGATAAGCGCATCCAGAAGCCGCTGAAGTCCCCTGATCTCATTGCGGTTAGTGCGCTAGGCCAGTTTGAGGAGCACCCGCGCGTAGCAGCACTTCGAGAGTTCATCACGGATTGGTATGTTTCGTATCTGTCCATCGAGGATACACGAAGCCAACCGGAGGCTGGACCGCAGGAGAGGCTCAGCAAGACAGGTGACAACCTGCCCAACGTCATCCAGTATCTGAACGAGCAGCACCCCGAGCGGCTGCAGCGCATTTTCGACACGCTGCGGAGACGCGTGCCGCGCATCGAGAGCGTGCTCGCCGAGCCGATGCCTGACGGCCGGCTGCTCTTGCAGATCAAGGACGCACCGTTTGAGCAGCCGGTTCTGTCCCGCTTTGCCTCCGACGGCACCCTCAAGATGCTGGCATACCTGGTTGTGCTTTACGACCCCGCGCCGCCGCAGTTCATTGGCATCGAGGAGCCGGAGAACTTCTTGCACCCGCGGCTGCTTCCAGAGCTCGCCGAAGAGTGCCGTAGAGCAACGGCGCAATCGCAGCTGCTGGTTACGACTCACTCCCCTTCCTTTCTGAACGCAACTAGACCAAAAGAAGTGCGAGTCCTCTACCGCGACGAGCGGGGCTATGCGCAGGTGGTGCGCGCTTCGGACATCAGGGGCATTCCCGAGTTCGTTCAGGAAGGCGCTTCGATGGGTCACTTGTGGCTCGAGGGTCGCTTCGGCGTGGGCGATCCGTTGGTCAACTTGGGCGCTCCGCACAAGAAGGGACGCTCTTGATGAGCATAGGGCACGTCGAGATCCTCGTTGAAGAGCCGTCCATGGAGGCGGCGCTGCGATTGCTGCTGCCCAAGGTGCTGGGAAACACCTCGTTCGAGGTATACCCATACGAGTGCAAGCAGGATCTTCTGAGGCGACTGCAGGAGCGGCTACGGGGTTACTCGAGGTGGCTTCCCGCAGACTGGCGCATCATGGTTGTCGTGGACCAGGACAATGACAGCTGCCGCAACCTGAAAAACTGTCTTGAAGACAAGGCGGCCCGTGCTCTGCTCACGACGCGGTCGGCAGCCGCTGGCGCCAGTTACCAGGTGGTGAATCGTCTCGCGATCGAGGAGTTGGAGGCCTGGTATTTCGGCGACTGGGACGCGGTGCGAGCAGCGTACCCCAAGGCACCGCCAACCATTCCATCGCGGGCCAAGTACCGCGAGCCTGATGCAGTCAGGGGAGGAACGTGGGAGGCTCTCGAGAGGGTCCTTCAACGCACCGGCTACTTCCGGGGTGGTCTCCGCAAGATCGAGGCGGCGCGGACCGTGGCTCCCCACATGAGACCTGAGCGGAACAGATCCAAGAGCTTCCAGGTGTTCCACGCGGCACTTCGTGAAATGGCGTCCTGAAAAGCACCCGCGTGCCCCAAACCCCCCGCTAGTGGAGTCGCGCCAGCCTGGAAGCATTGGCGTTGTGCGCACCCATCGGGGCCAAACATGACTATGGGAGCCGACCGATGGCAGCGACCACCCATCGTGAGGAGCAAATGGAGGGAGGAGCGATGGCATACTTGGGCACTTCGCTGGCGGATCTGGCGCGGCTGCGCACCGGCGTGAGGCGGCGGCGCATCTCGAGCTACGACACGACGGGCGGTAACGCCGATTGCTGGGGGATCGAGCCGGGGCAGAGGCGCACGATCGCCCAGATCGCCGGCGCCGGAGTCATCACACACATCTGGATGACGATGGACTCGAAGGCAAAGCACCTGCTCCGGCGCTCGGTGCTCCGCATGTTCTGGGACGACGAGCCGATGCCGTGTGTCGAGGTGCCGATCGGCGACTTCTTCGGTATGGGCCACGCGATGTGCAAGGATTTCTGGTCGCTGCCGCTCACGATGAGCCCCGACAAAGGGCGCGGGTTCAACTCGTTCTGGGCGATGCCATTCTACAGGAACGCCCGGATCGAGGTGGAGAACCAGAGCGATGCGCCGCAATGGCTCTATTTCTACATCGACTACGAGGCGCACGACGAGCTCGAGCCCGGCCTCGCCCACTTCCACGCCCAGTGGCGACGCGAGAACCCCACCGACGGCTTCGGCGACAAGGTGCCGCTCCGGGGCGAGAAGCTGCGCGAGATCTGGCGCATGCCGAACCTCGACGGCAAGGGCAACTACGTCATCCTCGAGGCCGAGGGCAAGGGCCACTACGTCGGCTGTCACCTCGACATTGACTGCTTCGAGCCGGACAACAACCTGTGGTACGGCGAGGGCGACGACATGATCTTCATTGATGGCGAGCCGCTGCCGTCATTGAGCGGCACCGGCACCGAGGACTACTTCAACACGGCGTTCTGCCCGAGCACGGAGTTCTCGACGCCCTATCACGGCATCGCGCTCAACAGCGGCGGCGAGCACTGGCGCTGGGGCGGCAAGAACAGTGTCTACCGCTACCACGTCACCGACCCGATCATGTTCGACAAGTCGATCCGGGTCACCATCGAGCACGGCCACGCCAACAACCTGTCGTACGACTACGCCTCGACCGCCTACTGGTACCAGACGCTGCCGCACGCGCCCTTCCCCGAGCTGCCGCCGCCCGAGGCGCGACTGCCGAGGGAATAGGGCGGCCCTATTCCGGCCGTTTGCGCAGGGCTTGCAGCTCTCTTGTCGGTGCGCCGTCGAGGTCCACCAGAACAACGTACGCCAGCTTGAAATCAACGAGGAGGTAGCCGACGATGCTCTCGTTGGCCGGACGGCCCTGCATCTTGAGCAGGTGCAGCACCGGCTCGGCCACGTCGAACCGCATAAGGACGATGTCCTTCCCAGGAGCCGGGCGCCTGGGTATGCGCAGCCACGCGAGCGATTCCCAGTTGAAGTCGAGGTCGTTGTTGAGCGCCTCGGCGTTCTCGGTCGGCTCCTCGACCCACGGCGATGCCACCGCCCCCTTCGGCACGTCGAGGAAGAGGTGCTGCACCGGCTTGATCTCCTTTGCGACGTCCTCACCCTTGTTGTCCTTGACTGTGACCGTATATGGCACGCCCTCGGTCCTGAGCTCGAGCGTCGGGATGCCGGCGAGCTCGCGCAGCGCCGCCTCGTCGAGCTGCGGCAGCTTCAGCCACGGGTCGTCGCCTACGTCGGCCCACGTGTAGAGCTTTGGCCGCTTGAAGTCGCGCACGAGCGGCTCCTTGAGCGGCACGATCTTGCCCGCCACGCCCGGCAGGGCGTACTGCACGCCTTCGGGCAGCTCGCCTGAGCCGTCGGTCTTGCAGAACCGGACGCGGAACTCGACGAGGTCTCTCGACTTCTCGTCCGTGTTCGGCAGCACGAGCACGAGGGTGTTGACGCCTGCCTCGAGCGTCGTGTACGTCACCTTCTCGAGGAGGCGGCCGTGGTCGTGCGAGCGCAGCGTGCCCCAACCGTCGCGGACCATCACGCCGTTGAGCCAGAGCTGGAACCGCTCGTCGGCGCCCGCCCAGAGCCGGACTTCCTGCTCGGTCTGGGAGCTGACGAGGGCGCGGAAGTAGTAGGTGCCCTCGCTGATCTCGGCCTGCTCCCAGGCGCCGGTGACGCCGGCAGGCTCGGCCTTGCCCAGGTTGAAGTGGTCGTAGGTGCCCAGCTTCATCTTGAGGAGCTTGCCCCTCGAAGCCGGGCTGGTTGACGCCTCGCGCGCCAGCGTGCTTTTCTCGGTCGGCCCGAACACTTCCCACGTGTCAATGGCGGGCGAGATGTAAGGGTCGGTCACCGTCCAGCGCTTCCACATGCCGGGCCGGATGGCGAAACGCATCATGTCGCGATGGCTCGTCATCCAGGGCCACGCGTTGATCGGGTCGTCCCGGTAGCCGTTCTTGTGGAACACGTAAAGGCTCCACAACTGCTCCGGATACGGCATCACGTGCGTGGTGGCCCAGCACATCTGGTTGAGCCACTCGTGCCAGAAGACGAAACCGTGGCGCTCGTCCACCGCCTTGCCGCGGCTGAGCCACGTGTTGTCCGAACTGCCGCAACCTTTCGGCCCGTAGTCGGAGCCGTAGGTCCCGCCCCACGGCCCGGGCTGGAGGTCCTTCCCGTTGTAGATCGAGTTGTAGCTGTCGTAGTCGCCCCGCTCGAACGGGGTGTATTTGTCGAGCAGTCCGTGCTTCGGCCCCGACCAGAAGCCGTAGTTCTCGTTCGTTCGGACCTTGAGCGGCTCGTCAATCACCTTGATGTCGGTGCGCAGCCACGCGTTGCCGCCCGAGAAGACGTAGATCATCTCCTCGAACTCGCGCCACTGCTCGAGCGCCCACTTCACCTCGGCCGACGTCATCGAGGTCGTCTTCGTACCGACCTCGACGTCCTTGCCGTCCTCTTTCTTGTAGGCGGTCGCCTCGGTCGTCGGGCACACCAGCAGCACCGCCGCGATCGTGTTGGGCGGCTCCGGATTCGCCTTGGCCCTCTTCTCGAGGATCTCATACTCGTCCCACACGACGCCGTGCGGCCAGTTGCGGCCGAGGCCGCCGTACTGGTTCACTTCGATCTTGTAGTCGCCCCAGACCAGGTACTTGCCGGTGGGGTTTTCGATCTTGCCCCCGAGATCGGCTAGCGTGTACGCCGCCGCAAATAGCACGAGGACACAGACTGTCGCTGTTAAGAACCTTCGCATGGTGCGCCTCCTCCAAGACTCATACCAATTCCTCAGATACATCGTAGTGCCTCCTCGCCGCCAAGCAAGGCAAACGGATGTGGCAGGCGGCGGGAGACGCGTGAGACTCCTATTCCGGCTGCTTGCTCAACGCCTCCAACTCTCTCGTGGGCGAGCCATCGAGGTCCACGAGCACCACGTAGGCGAGCTTGTGCTGCAAAAGAACCCAGCCGACGATGCTCTCGTTGGCCGGTCGGCCCTTCGTCTTCAGAAGATTCATCAGCGCCTCGGCCACGTCGAAGCGCAGGAACACGATGTCCTTGTCGGCCCCCGGGCGGCCCGGCACGCGCAGCCACGCCATCGACTTCCAGTTGTAGTCGAGGTCGTTGTTGAGCTTGGCGTTGTCCTCGGCCGGCGCGGCCATCCACGGCGACGCCACCGCGTCCTCTGGCACGTCGAGGAACAGGTGCTGCGGCGGGTCGTACGTCTGACCTTGCTTGTTCGTGTACGGCGCGCCCACCGTCTTGATTGAGAGCGTGTCGATGCCCGTCAGCGTGCGCAGCTCGGCCTCGCCCAGACGCGGCAGCTTGGTCCACGGCATATCGTTGATGTCGGCCCACGTGAAGAACGTCGGGTCCGTGAAGTCATAGACGACCGGATCCCGCAGCGGCACGATGTTTCCCGCCACGCCCGCCACAGGACACGTCACGCCCTCGGGCTGCTGGCCCGAGCCGTCCGTCTTGCAGAACCGCACGCGGAACTCGACGAGGTCCTTGCTGGTCGGCCACGTGCCGGGCCTCCCCTTGGGCACCTCCCTGTTCGGCACCACGAGCACGAGCGTGTTGACGCCCGCCTCGAGCGTCGCGTACGTCACCTTCTCGAACAGCTTCCCGTCGTCGTCCGAGTAGTTCCAGCCCCAGCCGTCGCGGATCATCACGCCGTTGAGCCAGAGCTGGAATCGGTCGTCGGCCGCCGCCCAGAGCCGCACCTCCTGCTCCTTGTCCGACGCGACGTACGTGCGGAAGTAGTACGTCCCCTCGGCGATGACGGGCTTCTCGGCGGCCTCGGCCTCCGTGATGTCGAACTGCGTGTACTTCTCCATCGTCATCGTCAGCAGGTTGCCCTTCGAGTCCGGCGTCGTCGAGATCTCGCGCGCCAGCCCCTCGTCGAGCGGCCCGAACATGAGCCACTCACCGATGGCGAGCGATCTGTACGGATCAATGGCCGTCCACCGCTTCCACATCCCGGGCCGGATGATCTGCGTCATCGTGTCGCGCCGCATCGAGATCCACGGCCAGGGGTTGACCTCCGAGTCCTCGCGATAGCCGACCTTGTGCAGCACGTAGTTGGTCCAGAGCGCCTCATGGTCCGGGTACGGCATCATGTTGCTCGTCGCCGACGCCTGCTGGTTGAGCCACTCGTGCAGGGCCACGTAGCCGGTGCGCTCGTCGATCCGCCGGCCGCCGCAGTAGATGGCGTTATCCGACGTGCCGCACCCCTTGATCCCGCCGATGGCGCCGATCGTGCCGCCGTGCGGGCCCGCGTGCAGGCCCTTCGAGCAGTACAGCGAGTTGTAGCTCATGTAGTCGCCGCGCTCGAACGGCACGTACTTGTCGATCATGTCGCGCTTCTGGCCGCCCCAGAAGCCCCAGCCCTCGGTCGTCCGCACCTTGAGCGGCTCGTTGATGATCTTGATGTCGGTCCGCACCCACGCATTGCCGCCCGAGTAGACGAACACCATCTCCTCGAACTCGCGCCACTGCTCGAGGTGCCACTTGAGCTCGGCCGACGTCAGCGACGTGGTCTTCGTGCCGACCACGACCTCCTCACCGTTCTCTTCCTTCACCGCCGTCGCTTCCGTCGTCGGGAAGACGAGCAGCAGCGTCCGGATCACGTTCGGCGGGTCGGCCCGACCGAGCACGGCGAGGTCGGCGTTCGCCTCCGCCCGCTTCTTAAGAAACTCGTACTGCTCCCAGACCAGGTCGGGCGTCGGCCAGTTGCGACCGAGGCCGCCGTACTGGTTCACTTCGATCTTGTAGTCGCCCCACACCAGGTACGTGCCCGACGTGTTCACGATTTTCTCCGCGAGTTGTGCGCCCGCCATCGTCGCCACCATCAACATCCCGAGTGTCACTGCCAGAATCGTTCGCATGGTATCCCTCCGTTATTCAAGTCGTGGAAGGCCATTCTATGACCCCCCACCCCCCACGCAACACCAAAAACACCGCCCCGACGCCCGCCACCCACCTTGCCCTGCTCCGCGATGTGAGCTACACTGCTCGCAGACAAAGGCTGATCCGTCCACAACCATAGCGGCAACCGCACCTGACTGGGCGAGGGCAATACATACGATGTCCCCCGATTCCAGCGAGGAACTGATCGAGACCTACCGGGGCTCGGAGTCTCTGCCATTCGAGCCGGGTGAGCACGGGCGTATCGCCTCCAAGATCCTTGACGACCGGGGGATCGAGAGCCTGAAGATCATGGAGGTGGATTCCGTGCAACGGGAGGTCTCCTGATGCTCCGCGCAACGGTCAAACCCGAACTGCTGCGCTGGGCGCGGAAGCGGACCGGGCGCAGCGTTGAGGATCTGAGTAGCCGCAGCCAGCTCAAGAAGCTGGCCCAGTGGGAGAGCGGCAAGGCCGCGCCCACGCTCAAGCAGTTGGAGGCCTTCGCCAAGGCGACCTATGTGCCCATCGGCTACCTATTCCTCCCGAAGCCGCCGCAAGAGGAGGTGCCCATTCCGGACCTCCGGACGGTCAGTAACGAGCACATCGGCCACCCGAGCCCCGACCTGCTGGACACCATCTACATCTGCCAGCAACGGCAGGCATGGTATCGGGAGCACGCCCGTTCGGCCGGATATGAGCCAGTACGTTTTGTGGGGTCAGCCGATCGCAGGACTTCCGTTCCACAGGTGGCCCAACGGATGCGCGATACCCTGGGGTTCAGTCTCGATGCGCGCCGAGACTGCCCGACGTGGACCGATGCGCTGCGCCGATTCGTCGAGCAAACAGACGAGGCCGGGGTGCTGGTCATGACGAGCGGCGTCGTGGGCAGCAACAACAACCGCAAGCTCGATACGGAGGAGTTTCGAGGCTTTGCCCTGTCGGACGAATATGCCCCGCTGGTTTTCATCAACGGCGCGGACACCAAGGCCGCGCAGATGTTTACCCTCGCCCACGAACTGGCGCACATCTGGCTCGGTGAAAGCGCCTTGTCGGACGTAAGCCCCGCATCGCAACCTTCGCAGCGTATCGAGGTCTGGTGCAATCAAGTGGCGGCCGAGCTGCTAGTGCCGCTCGATGTGTTCCGGCAAGAACTGCCTCGGACGAATCCCCTTGACGATGCAGCGCGGCTCGCCCGTCGATTCAAGGTGAGTACGCTCGTCATTCTCCGCAGGATTCTCGATACCGAACGAATTGATTCGAGCACCTTCCAAGAGGCATACCGCGAAGAGACAAACCGGTTGCGCGCCATCCTTGCCACAAGAGGCGGCGGCGGGAACTACTACCTGACTACCGGCGCGCGGGCCAGCAAGCGATTTGCACGGGCATTGGTCGTGAGTACATTCGAGGGACACACGCCTTTTACCGAGACATTCCGCATGCTTGGCATGAGGAAGATGTCCACGCTCAAGCAGCTTGGCCACGAACTGGGGGTGGATGTCTGATGAGTTACCTCCTCGACGCCGATGTGTTTATTCGTGCCAAGAATCTGCACTAGGGACTCGATTTCTGCCCGGCGTTCTGGGAGTGGCTGACGCGGCAGAACGAAGCAAGACACGTGTTCAGCATCGAGAAGGTGGGCGACGAGATTCAGGCCGTGGACGATGAACTGTCTGAGTGGGCCGCTGCGCTCAATGATGAGTTCTTTCTTCGGCCGGATGCTTCGGTGTTTCCCGCTTTGGCGACAGTCAGTGAATGGGCATCAGGCCAACACTATGATCAGGCAGCAGTGAGTTCTTTCCTGCAAGTCGCCGATTACTACCTGGTCGCCCACGCGCTTGCGGGCAAACACACCGTCGTCACGCACGAGATTCCATCGGCATCAGCGCGCAAGATCAAGATCCCGGACGCATGCATTAGCCTCGGGATCAAGTGCATGACGCCCTACGAGATGCTTCGGCGGGAGCGAGCGCGGTTTGTTTTGGGCCAAAGTGGAGGAGCAGACGGCCGTTCCGCAGCAACGGCTTAGGCGACGCACGTGTCGCACTGATGCCGGGCGAGCACCGCCGAGGCGGCTTGTTCCCCGCCACGATGCGAGCTACACTACCCACAGACAACGGCGGGGGCGTTCAGGCGCGCAAAGGCGACCGCGCATGGCCGAGAGAGTGAAATGGGTATGCTGTCCCGCGATTCATCCACACGCGGCCCGTCGAGACCGTCGAGTGCGTGCTCGATCGACCCCTGCGGCCCCGAAAGCCCGGCCGAAGGCCGATGCATGAGGTGAAATGGGTATGGTGTCCCGTGCGCCGTGGAAAGGCGTTGGTTTTCAGCGGGTGCGATT
>CBDUSE010000038.1:0-19151 GCA_965369835.1 uncultured bacterium | reverse complement strand
AGGGCCCGGTTGACGATCATCTGCGAGAGCATGCCCTGGGCGCGGCTGACGGCGAAGAGCACGGTGTAGTACTGGAACTCGGTCATCCCGTAGTGGTAGAGGAGCGCGCCCGAACCGGCATCCACGTTGGGCCATGGATCGGCGATCTTCTCGATCTTGCCCAGGATGGGCGGCACGACCTCGAACAGCGTTGCCACGGTCTTGAAGACCGGATCGTCCGGGAAGTGCTGCTTGCCGAACTCGAGGAACCCGGTGTAGCGCGGATCGGTCTGCCGCAGCACGGCGTGGCCGTAGCCGGGGATGACCTGGCCGGAGTCGAGTGTCTCCTGGGTCATCTGCGCGAGCTGCTCCTTGGTGGGCACGCCACCGTACTTCTCCATGAGGGCCAGCACCCACTTGAGGCACATCTGGTTCGCGAGCCCGTGCAGCGGCCCGGCCAGGCCGTTGAGGCCGGCGCTCACGGCGTAGTAGGGGTCGGACAGCGCGCTGGCGACGGTGTGGGCGCTAAAGGCCGAGACGTTGCCGCCCTCGTGGTCGGAGTGGAACAGCAGGTAGACGCGCATCAGGTCGGCGAAGCTCTCCTCGTCGGTCACGCCGAGCATTTTTGCGAAGTTGCCGCCCCAGTCGAGGCCGTTGGTGTACGGGATGCGCGGGCCCTTCTTGTAGCGGAGACGGTAGACGCCCGCGGCCAGCTCGGGCAGCCGGGCGAGCAGCGTCAGCGAGTCCTCGAGTACGGGTTGCCAGTACTCGGTCTTTTTAATCCCCTCCTCGTACGCCTTGGCGAAGACGCTCTCACGCTGCATCACGAGGATGCCGGTGTCGAACATGCACATCGGGTGCGAGTCCTCGGGCATCGCCTCGAGCACCTTCCAGACGTAGTCGGGCACGCCGGCGCGCTTGTCGTAGTCGGCCTGGAGCGCCTTGAGCGCGCCGTCGTCCGGTATCTCGCCGGTCACCAGCAGGAAGAAACCCTGCTCGGGCAGGAGATGCTTGATGGTGAGCAGTGGGTGACCACGGATGATGAGGCCCTTTTGAGGGTCAACGAACGAGGTGTCGCACACGAGGCCCTTGATGCCACGCATCCCGCCGTAGGCCTGTTTGACGGTGACCTCCGAGATCTTGTCGCCGCCGTGCGCCTTGATCAGCGCCTTGATGTCGTCCCGCAGGGTGGGGATCTGTTTTGCAAGGGTTTCCTGTAGTGTAGCCATTGGGTCCTCCTCCTTGTTTGTGTGACGTCCCCGAATCCGTTGCGGCCCGGCGCAGGAAGACAACACAGCTATCGGCTGAGGTGCGGACACTGCAGGTGTGTTGAAGTCTATCCCTTGCGCCGTTCCAGAAGCTCGCGGGCCGCTTTGATCCCCTCATTAAATGCGCTCGTATTGAGCTCGGCGGTCCCTGTGGGCGCCGCGTCGAGCACGGCGGCGCGCAATGCCGCCTCAGTTACCAGCGACGATAGCACGGAAATGGCGCCGAGCGCCACCACGTTTGCGGTGATCTGGCGCCCGACCACGTTTCTGGCGATCTCGGTGAACGGGATAGAGTACGCTCCCTCGACGGGGCACTGCGTCACGTAGAGGGAATCGGTCAGCAGCGTGCCGCCCGGATTGAGCTCCGGCGCGTAGCTGGTGCACGCTTCCTGGGTCATGCAGAGCATGAGGTCGAACGTTTCAGCCTCGGGGTAGACGATCGGATCGTCGCAGATGATCACGTCGGACTTGCTCGCGCCGCCGCGCGCCTCGGGCCCATAGCTCTGGGTCTGCGCGGCGAAGCGGCCGTCGTAGATGGAGGCGGCTCGACCGTAAATGACGCCGGCGAGGATCATGCCCTGGCCGCCGCTGCCACTCAGGCGCACGGCGGCAGGCTCGGGCAGCGGCTCGGCTTTGGGGGACTCGGGCGCGGCAGGCGCGGCCTTTTCCGTAGGTTCCTCGGGCGGCGCGGCCAGGCGGTCAATCAACTGCTGGTAGACGGCTGTGTACTCGGGCCGCGTCTCGCTTGCGAAGACGCCGACGGGGAAGGCGCCTTCCGGACGCTCGGCCTCGTCGAGGGTCTCCCATTTTTTCTTATTCACGGCGTGGTCCTTGAGCCAGCGCATCATGGCGATCGGCGTCCGGAGCTTGTTGCGGCGCCCGTAGGTGGTATGGCAGTTCGACATGATCTCGACGACCGAAAAGCCCGGGTTGGCCACCGCCTGCTTGACGTAGTCGGTGATGCGTGGCGAGTGGTATGCCGTGGTGCG
This sequence comes from uncultured bacterium, assembly GCA_965369835.1. Lineage (GTDB taxonomy): Bacteria > Auribacterota > JABMQX01 > JAFGEW01 > JAFGEW01 > CBDUSE01. The sequence goes on along the minus strand of CBDUSE010000038.1, from coordinate 16,915 downwards.
GGCGACGTAGGTTGCGCCGGCGGCCGCAACGAGCGCGCTGATGTCAAACGGGGGCTCGATGTGGCCGTGCGGCGCGGTCGAGGCCTTCGAGCCGACCGGCGTGGTGGGCGAGTACTGCCCGCCCGTCATGCCGTAGATGTAGTTGTTGACGATGATGGCGTTGATGTCTATGTTGCGCCGCGCCGCGTGGATGAGGTGGTTGCCGCCGATGGCCGTGGCATCGCCATCGCCCATCACGACGAAGACGGTCAGCTCGGGGTTGGCCAGCTTGATACCGGTGGCGGCGGGGATCGCGCGGCCGTGGGTCACGTGCAGCGTGTTGAAGTCGAGGTAGGTCGGCATCCGGCCCGTGCAGCCGATGCCCGACATGAACACGATCCTGTTGCGGTCGAGGCCGAGTTGGGCAATGGCGCTCAGGATCGCGCCCTGGATGATGCCGAGACCACAGCCGGGGCACCAGACGGTCGGGAGCTTCTTGTGGCGCCGCAGGTACGTGCGTACCGGCGCCAGTACGTCCAGCCCCCGAGACTCTTTGACCGGCACACCCATGACGTCCGTTATCCCCCCGTGCCTTGCAGTGATTCGACCTTCTCGATGAGCTCGTGGGGCGCCCAGATCTCGCTGGTGACCTTGGTCATCGAGTGCACCTGCGCGCGGCCGCACGCGGCGCGCTCGACCTCGCGCACGATCTGGCCCAGGTTGAGCTCGGGCACGATGATGTGCTCGACCTGGTCGGCGACGTCGCGGATGACCTGGGTTGGAAACGGCCAGAGGATCACGAGCTTGATCATGCCGAGCTTGATGCCGCGCGACCGCGCCAGCTCGAGGGCACCCTGGCCCGCGCGGGCCGAGGAGCCGAAGGCGACGATGGCGATCTCGGCATCGTCCATCATGAAGTGCTCGACGTGACACAGCGCCGGGATCTCCTCGTTGATCTTGCGGGCGTGCCGGCGCATGAGGGCGTCAATCTCGTCGGGCCGCGCCGTCGGGAACCCCGCCTTGTCGTGCGTCAGCCCCGTGGTGTGGTAGCGGAAGCCCCTGCCGTAGGCGACAAACGGCGGCACGTCGCCGAACCGGTCGTCGTGGGGCAGGTAGTCCTCGGGCGAGACCGTCGGCGCCGGGCGCCGGGCGAGCTCGATCTCGTCGGCCGGCGGGATCTCGATCTTCTCGCGCATGTGCCCGGTCGCCTCCTCCATCAGCAACACCACAGGCGAGCGGAACTGCTCGGCGAGGTTGAAGGCCTTGATCGTCAGATCGAAGTCCTCCTGGACGGACGAGGCGGTGAGCACGATGATCGGGTAGTCACCATGGCTCCCCCAGCGCGCCTGCATCACGTCGGCTGCGTGTGTTCTGGTCGGCAGCCCGGTCGAGGGCCCGCCGCGCTGGACGTTGACGATGACGCAGGGGGTCTCGAGCATCGCCGCGAGCCCGACGTTCTCTACCATGAGCGAGTAGCCGGGGCCGCTTGTGGCCGTCATCGTCTTGGCGCCGGCCATCGAGCCGCCGATGATGGCCGCCATCGCGGCGATCTCGTCCTCCATCTGGAGAAACCGCATCCCGCACCGGGGCATCTCGGCGGACAGGTACTCGGCGATCTCGGTCGAGGGGGTGATTGGGTAGCCGGCAAAGAACTGCAGCCCAGCCGCGAGCGCGCCGCGTGCGCAGGCCTCGTTGCCCTGGACGAAAACGACCTCCCGCTGGGCGGTTCTCACTCTGCTTTTCCCGCCGGCGCGTGCCGGCGACCTCTGTCCTACAGGTGCGGTCAGGAGGTGGTCCGTTTCGCTTCCTTCGGCTCAAGCAGGATCGCGTAGTCGGGACAGTGCAGGGCGCAGATCTTGCACTGACTACACGCCTCGGGCGCCTTGACGTAAACGCGCCCGGTCGGCTCGACGTCGAACACGCTCTTCGGGCAGAGCTCGAAACAGAGCTGGCAGCGCTTGCACCACGGCTCGTAGATGTCCACCGGGTGCGTGCGCATGTCGGAGGCATCGGGGAAGTGCTGCAGCTCCGCTGTCGTGCCCGTTGAGGTGTCCGGTCGCTCCGGCACCGGTTCCTCCTCCTGACGTGTTGTTTTTCAGGCAATGCCGAACGGCCAAACTATACCACGGGCAGGGAAGGGGACAACGTTTTTCGCTGAAAACTCCTTGTCAAGATTGGAACATCGTACGAGGCCTTCCACGGGTTGACACCCGTGGCTAGCAACATGTCGCCCTCTGAAGAGGGCTCCGATTCACCCCCACATCAAGCCTTGACGTCGAGGCGGTCTCGGGCGACATAACATGGTGTAGGCCACGGATTGACCCGGCTGGGAGGCGAAACGGTGTCCGAGCAGAAGCTCTACAGGATCTTGCTTGCCGTCTTCGTCGTCCTCATAGCAGCTCTGCTTATCCCTGCCCTCATCATCTTTGCGGACGGCAACAGACTTTACAGGACCTACTGGCGGGCCGACGCCGCCTACAGGGACGATGACTATGAGAGCGCCATCTCTGCTCTCGAGTACTGCGTTGCGCGGCGGCCACACGACACGGACGGATGGTGGAACCTCGCCATCGCTCGATTTCGAGCTGGTGATTTCGCCGGGACCGCTGCTGCGTTTGAGTGCTCTCGCGCCGTGCAGGCTAACCCACCGAGGGACTGGCACCTTGTGGCGTATTCATACGTCCGAGCGCTCTCGGAAGGACGGATGCCGATCGGACCGCTTCCCACATGGCTGCGGCGTCGCAGTTCCGTGCCGCGAGAGTATTACAACGCTTGTTCCGAACTGCAGTCGTGTCGCTATGCCGATGCCGCCGCCCTGTTCGAGGGTTGTCGAGGCCAGATGCCGGGGCTCCCCGGCGAGGACGACGTGCTCTGGGGTGTGGCGATAGCGCGCTTTCACGACGGGGACTTGGGTGGCTCGATCGAGGCGCTCGGGGAGATCGCGGCCCGTTGGGAAGGCAAGGAAAGCGACGAGTTTAAGGCCGTTGTCGGCTACATGCAGCGATGCACACCGGGCGAAGAGTTCCCGCTCGGCATGCCGCTAGTTCTCAGGAGGTATGCGACATACCAGGAAGGGCGCCGGCAACAAGGGATCGAGGGAGACTGAGGAAATGAGCGCAGGCCATGGTGTGGCGTGGTGGTGGCGGAGGCGATTCCCGGCTCTCGGCGCGTGGACGTTCGTCGTGCTCCTATGCTGGGTGTTCCACTGGTGGCGTGTCTACGCTGCGATCAGGTTCGATTGGGGATTCAACCTCGTCGGTTTCCCGGTGGTGCTGCTTGTCGTCGATGTTGTCGTGATCGCTCTTGGCTTCTGGCTTCTGCGGTATCCAGAGGTTGCAGGGGCCACCGCCAAGCAGCGCTTCTACACAGCGGTCTACGTCGGCGCCCTTGGCGTAGTCTCGATGTCGTTGCTGTTTGTCGACGTCTTCAGAAACATGTGGTCTGGTGTCAGTCATATCTACGGCTGAGCGTTGGTCCGCAGAATGAGAAGGTATTGGATGAAACTCCGGTCGGTTTTGATGACCAAGATACCGCTCCCGCGCCTTCCGTATGGATGGCCGCTGATCTTTCTCGCCGTGCCCGCGTTCGTCGGGCTGTTCTACGTGCTTGACAACATGATCGAATCGTTGACGCCCGGCGACTATCCCGCCGATGGCGGCGCGACCCACCGCTTCGACACGAACTGGCGGCTACACTGGCTCTGCCGGTTTCTGAGCGAGCGGCCGACGGTCCTCGTGCTCGCCGGCATCTGGCTCGCCATGGACGTATTCCTGATCGCGTGGACGAACCGAGCGCACCGCAAAGGCGGCGAACCTGCCAGGCCCGTCCGCCTCTTCTTCGCCTGGCAGGGGGCGAAGTTCGCCCTGTTCATTCTCTACTTTGCCGTTATGTTCACGTTTCGTCCGCTTCAGCCGTACTTCCGCGAGGCTTTCCTCATGTGAGTGAGAACGGTTCCTGGGCCACATAACATCGCTGTCATCGTTCATCCATTCTGCTATTCTCCCCGTAGTCTGATGGAGGCCCTTCTGTGGCATTCGCATATCTGACAGCGGGTGTGGTGGCGGCGTACCTGGTGGGGTCGGTGCCGTTTGGGTATGTTGCGGGGCGGATGCTGCGCGGGGTGGACATTCGCGCGATCGGCAGCGGCAACGTGGGCGGCACGAACGTGATGCGGGCGGCCGGCAAGGGGTGGGGCGCGGCCGTGATCGCGCTCGACCTCGGCAAGGGGCTGGTCGCGGCGGGGCTGGTTGGGGGGCTGCTCTACCGCGAAGGGATGCCCGTGAGCGGCGAGTTCTTTAGAGTTATCTGCGGCGCGATGGCGGTGGCTGGACATAATTGGCCGGTATGGCTCGGGTTCCACGGCGGCAAAGGGGTGGCGACGAGCGTGGGGGTGTTCTTCGCCGTAACACCGATTCCGGCGGCGTGCGCGCTCGGCGTTTGGTTTGTGATGCTCGCGATCACGCGGCTCGTCTCGATTTCCTCGATGGTGGCGGCGCTGTCTCTCACGGGTTGGAACTTGCTTTTTCGGCGGCCCGTGGAGTACACGATTGCGGGAGCGGCCTTGGCCGTGCTTATCGTGGTGATGCACCGGGCGAACATCGGGCGGCTCCTGAGGGGGGCTGAACTGAGGCCGTTCGGGCAGAATGACTCCACCGGGCAGGAGTCGGATCCTAAAAGCTGACGGCCCGATATTTCGCTTGAGTTCGCGTCGCTCGTCGAGTATAATGGCGCTGTCGGTTACGGTGTTGTGCCTGTTGGCAGGGAGTGAGGGGTCATGCAGGCTCTCAAGGCGTCGGATAAGCTCTATTATTCGATCGGGGAGGTCCGTGCGATCACGGGCCTCGAACCGTACGTGCTGCGCTACTGGGAGACGGAGTTTCCCAAGCTCAAGCCGAAGAAGAACAGCGGCGGCCAGCGCGCCTACCAGCGCAAGGATATCGAGCTGATCCTGCGCATCAAGGAGCTGCTCTACGAGCAGGGCTACACGATCAAGGGCGCGCGCACGGTGCTCCGCGGCGAGCACCACGGCAAGGCGGCGTCCGCTGTGGGCGGCGGCGAGATGGACACTTTCCTCAAGAAGCTGCACACCGAGCTCGCGTCGCTGCAGAAGATGATCGCGGGGCGCAAGTCCGACGACCTCTTCGCAGATTAGTCCGCCGATGGACTCTATCCAGAAGTACCTGCTGATCGGTCCGCTGCTTCTGCTCGTCGCCCTGGGGGTGGCGTACCTCGTCAAGAGGCAGGCCGCCAAGCCGCGGAATCCTGCTGCTCAACTTTACTATGCCAGGACGATCGAGAGGCGGCTTTCGATCGGCCGCGTGAAGGCGTCCAGGGACAATTGGCTCGAGTGCATCGCCCAGTATAAGCGTCTTTTGGAGAAGTGGCCGGAGAGCGACGAGGTCGTCGAGGCGTACGTGCATATCGGCACGATTTACAAAAAACGCCTCAAGGATCCCGAGCGCGCGAAGGAGTGGTACGGCCGGGTCATCGAGGAGTTCCCCGACTCCGAGGCGGCCGAGGGGCTGCGGCGCGAGTTCGTCTCGCTCGCCATGAGCCACGCCGACACCGAGGCGGGGCGGCGCGAAGCGCTCGCGGCCTACACGGACTACATCGAGCGCAACCCCGACTCGTCCGAACTTGACGAGCTGATCTTCAAGCGCGGGCGGCTTTACACCGAGCTCAAGCGGGCGGACGAGGCGATCGCCGACTTCGAACGGATCATTGATGAGTTCCCCAAGAGCAGCCGGGTGGATGACGCCGTCTTCTACATCGGCGTGGTTCATCACGTGCTCATCAAGGACGGCGACAAGGCGCTCGAGCAGTACGAGAAGCTCATCAAGGAATACCCAAAGAGCAACCAGATCCGCGTCGCGCGCAAGCGTAAGGAGCAGATCTGGGAGGTGCGCGTCGGGCGGATGCTCGATGAGTACTTCAAGGACCGCTACGGCATCGCAAAAGCCACGATGTACTTCACGCCGCCGACGCCGCTGTACATTATCGAGAACAAGGAAGACGCCGACTGGGCCGACGCCCTCGACAAGCAGACGCTCGATCTGAAGTCGGCCGAGCTCACCGTTGACATTGCCGGCAAGGAGCTCGTCGTCACGGGCAGCTTGGTGATCGCCAACCCAAGCGAGATTGAAGGCGAGGGCAAGGCCGGGGAAGACGACAAGGCCGAGGAAGAAAAGGCGAGCGAGAAGAAGGACGAGAAGGAGGAGAAGAAGGAGCCGGCTGAGGCGAAGAAGGTGTGGCTGACGCTCAACGAGGGTATGGCGCTTCGGAGCCTGACCCAGGGCGAGGCAAAGGTCGAGTTCAAGCGGCACAGGAATCTCGTCGAGGTGACGCTTGCCGAACCGATCGCCGTTGACGGCGAGACGACGCTCCGGTTCGAGGTCTCAAACGAAGGCAAGGAGACCCCCGGTATCGTTATCGGGGAGGAATACGGGCACGCGTTTGCGCACTCATTCTGGTTCCCGATCACGAAGCTCGACGATGAGTTCAGGTCCGCGATTACATCTGAGTTGCCGCCTGACAGGCATGTTGAATCGAATGGCGAGGCGTCTTTCGGGGGAGTTGCCCCGACGGTGACGTGGGAGTGCAACAAGCCAACACGGGGCCGCTTCTTCATGTATGGTCCGTATAAGAAGAACGAGGCCTTGTGGGGTCAGCGCAAGATCATTGCTTTAGCAGGGCGTTACCCGGAGCAGGAGTCCTTCGTAGCTTCCTTCCTCGGCGAGGCAGTGAAGGCGGCGGACTACTTGCTCGGCGTATTCGGGTCGTATCCGTACGTCAAGATTGTGTTTGCGCAGAGCCCGCACGTGACGGAGACGGTCTTCGAGCACGGCGCGGGGCTGATCCTGATCAACAGCGGGGTGCCGCTCGATTCGATCAAGCCGGCGCATATCTGCAACGAGCTCGTGCAGCAATGGTACGGCTGCCTGGTGTACCCAGCGCTCGACAAGTGGCTCTGGTACACGGCGGGCGTGGCGAGCTACTACGAAACGCTCTACCTGCGGCACCGCTACGACGCGGCAGCGATGGAGGCGCACCTTGCCGAGCTGCGGGAGCTGTACGGCGAGATTTTTGCGCACATCGGCCAGCGGACGATGGCGTACCGACCCGAGGAGCAAAGCGAGACCGTCTTCAACGGTCTGATCTACACCAAGGGCGCCTACTTCATGCACACGCTCCGCTGGATCGCGGGCGACGAGCGTTTCATCAAGGCGCAGCGTGCGTTCCTTGATAAGGACGCTTTTCGGCCGGTGACGTTCAAGGACCTGCGCGAGTCGTTCGACGAGGCGACGGGCCAGGAACTGTGCGACGTCTTTGCCGGGTGGCTGATCAACGCCGGCACGCCGGCGCTCAAGGTCGAGGAATGGACGAGCACGTGGTCGGGCGACGAGATCGAGGTCGCCTTCACGCTCACGCAGCAGAAGCCGAAGTACGTGCTGCCCGTCGAGCTTGCGTTCGAGGCGGGCGAGCAGCGCGTCGTCGAGACGGCGCGCATCATGAAGACGACGATCGAGGAGAACGGCCCGGAGGACGATCAGAAGAAGAACGGTAAAAAGGAGGAGGTCTGGCACGAGACGTTTGCGTTCACGCTGCCGTTCAATCCGGAGCGGATCGTTCTCGATCCGAACTACCGGATCCTGCTCAACTCGAAGAGCCGGCGGGTCTGGACGAGGCCGGAGTCGGCCGACGAGCCGGCCGAAGAGCTCATCCTCGAGCTCGACGAGGCGCCCGCCGAAGAACCTGCCGCCATTTCTGATTAGCCACAGATTCCACAGATGAAGATCAATTGGATCTGTGTCATCTGTGAGATCTGTGGCTTCTTCCTGAGGAGACTCAATAGGGGCGTTTCTTGAACTTGAGGGCGATGTCGCGGCTGAACTCGGGGAGCGGGACGGTGATCGCGTTGCCGTCCGATTTCAGCTCCGCGGTGGAGATGATCTTGCCCTCGTTTGTGTCCCAGATCTCGACGTCGAACGTGCCATCGTCGAGGTCGCCGATCACGGCGACCGCCTTGTCGAAGCGGCGCGTCTCGCGCTCGCGCTCGAGGTGGTAGATGGCGTGGCTGTTGCTGCGGTGCCTGTGGTAGGTCATCTTCGTGGAGCCGAACTCGTAGTACTCTTCGTCGTAGATCCACGCGTAGCCGGCGGTCCGGTTCTTGAGCACGAGCGTGGTGAGGCGTGGGATCGGCTCGCCTGCGGCGTCGGTAGCGGGCGCCTCACTGGTTGCGAGGTCGCGGTTGCGCTTGTCCTCGCCGGCGGCGTACCGGGCGAAGGCGGCGTAGTGGCCGTAGAGGTTGTGCTCGTCCACGAAGTCCTCCCACCAGGTCAGCGGCGTGGCGGGGAGCGTGGTCATCCAGGCGGCCCAGTTGAGCGCATGGATGTCGGCCATGAGGAGCGGCTTTGGTCCGCCGAACCACTGGCCGCCGCACTCGGTGATGATCGCCGGCTTGTGGTACGACTCGAAGTGTCTGGCGGCGTTCGCAAGATTCCTCGGCATTGGCTCGAAGTAGATACCCCACCGGCGCCCGTCCCGCCCACGCTTGCCTTGACCGCCGCGGTAGGCGTCGCCGGCGATGAGGTCCATCCGGGGGTCGCGTGCGCAGACGGCGTCAATGCGGGAGTGGTCGCCACAGTAGTGATTGGTGACCGGATGCGCGTACGGGTCCATCTCCTTGACCATTTCGGCCATGGTGAAGACCCAGGGTCGCACGACGCTCTTGCCGCCGGGGATGAGGTCCGACTCGCTGATCATCTCCCAGCAGGCGATGTTCGTGCTGTCGCCGTAGCGGGCGATGATGTAGCGCAGGCGCTTGCGCATCGCCTCGCGGGCGCGGGGGTCGGTGAGGATCTGCGTGCCATCGTCGAGCCAGCCGCCGTTACCCTTGTAGTAGGCGTGGTGCTGAAACTCGGAGTCGTCGTTCGTGGACCGCTGGTGTCCGGCCTTGTTGTAAGCGCCGTGGCACGAGAGCACCAGGTTGGCGTAGATGCCGTAGTCGCGGCACTGGGCCAGCGCGCGGTCGAGCCGCCAGGCGTTCTCGAGGCTGTAGTGGCCGGTGCCGGCCCAGCCGCGCCAGTCGCCGCGCCACTCGATTTCGAAGCCCCACGAGGCAATCCATAGCTCGGTCCAGTTCATGCCGTGCTCGCCGCATTTCTTGAGGCGGTCGTCGTAGAAGAGTGAGCCGCGATCCGTCTCGAGCAGTCGTTCCTTGCCGCGCACCATGGCGTGGTAGCGGTAGTCGTAGGTGCAGTGCAGGTTCAACCCGATGCCCCACCAGGGCCGGCCGCTGTCGAACTCGAGGTAGCGGCAGTCGCTCTTCGAGACGCGCAGGAAGCCGTCGCTCAGCCCGTCGAGCACCTGGAAGCGGCGCGGCTTCGTTCTCAGCTCGCCCGAGGCGTCGCGCACGGTGATCGTGTAAGTGTGCGTGCCGAGCGCCGAGGGCGCAAAGCGCACGCGCCATGATGGCTCGCCGACGGCGATAAGCTCCTCGGCTCGCCCGACGATGCGGCGCCGGTAGTTCTGGTACCAGAAGCCGAAGACCCTGACCGTGCGGCCCGAGGGTGTCGTGACGTGCGCCTGGACGTCCACCTCGTCGGGCTCGAACGGGTTCGTGTACGTCTTGTCGAGCCGGAAGGCGACCTCGAACCGCTTGTAGCGGCGCACGGTCGGCGGCGAAACGAGGTCGTAGATGCGTGGTGGCTTCTCCTCAGGCGCCGCGTCGAGGAGAAGATGAGGATCGGCGAGAAGTAGCCGCGTGGGACCGGCGCCCTCGTTTCGGGCGGTATCGTGGATCACGATCAGGCCGACGCGCCGCGCCTTTCGGAGCGCGTTGCGGTCGTACGGCTTCGAGTGGCCGATACTGCGCCAGGCGTACTTCGTGCCGGCGTCGGCCGGCGCCCGCACGAGCGGCACAGCGATCTCCGTCCACCCGCCGTCGGCGGCCGGCTCCGCGCGCACGAGCTTCTGGAACCACCAGAAGTCCACGTCCTGGAAGAAGAAGATGAACTGCACGGGCCTCGGGCGGTCACCATCGAGCTTCGCGCGAAACACCAGCGCGTTGGCGTCGGTCCAGTTGAACTCGCCGGCAGCCGAGATCTTGATCTCGCCGCCGGCCGGGACCTCGACGACGGCGCACTGCACGCCGTCATCCTCTTCCATCGCAAGCGGCACCTTCTTACCGTCCCGCTCGGCGATGAGCTTGAGGTCAAGGTCGCGCCTTATCGCCCGGCGCTCTGCGATTGCCGGAATCAGCCGCGGCCACGGGCTCTCGTCGCCAAACAGCGACGCCGCCTTGCACTCGAGGGCGCCGAGGCACACAAGTGCACCGGTAAGGATACTGATGAGGCCGCGTGCCGTGTGTCTCATGGAAAACGTGCCGTGTGCGTTCGAGTCCCTGTTTGAAACGCTCCTTAGACACTCTACCACGTCGTCGGTTCCCTGGCAAGCACGTTGCATGACGGGCTTAGAGGCGCGGGGCGCGCGGGCTCTTGGCGGGAAACGCGTTGAAATGAGCGGGCCTGGCGGGTATGCTCGGCGCGAGCATCGTGACCTGTGCGGGAGGTTCCGGCGATGATCACCACAGTGCTCTTCGACCTCGGCAACGTCCTGGTTCTGTTCGACCCGGAGGAGATCGTCGTGAACTTCAGCCGGGTCGTGGGGATGACGCCGGACGAGATCCACGACATCGCGCTCGCCCACCTCAAGACGAAGTTCGAGCTGGGGACGCTGAGCCCGGACGGCTTCCGGGACGCGATCTCGATGGCGCTCAACTGCGAGCTGAGCGAGGCCGAGTTCGTGCCGCTCTGGAGCGACATCTTCGAGGCGAACGAGCCGATGTTCGAGTTCTTCCGCGAGGTCAGGCAAACGCACCAGACCTATCTGCTTTCCAACACCGACCCGTACCACGTGCGCTGGATCCTCGAGCGGTGGCCCGAGCTTGGCGAGTGCGACGGGATGGCGCTCTCGTACGAGATGCACCTGCTCAAGCCGAGCCCCAAGTTTTTCGAGGCCGTGATTGACCGGTTCGGCCTGACGCCGAGCCAGTGCCTCTACATTGACGACGCGCCGGAGAACTCGAAGGCGGGCCACGCGGCCGGCTTCCACACAGTGCTCTACGAAAACCCCGACCAGCTCCTCACACAGGTCAGGCCGCTGCTCGCCGCGCCGAAGTAAGGAAGCGCTTCACTGCTCGTAGCCCAAGGCTGCGAGCACGTTCTCGAACTTCTCGTTGAGCAGCGCGATTGTCTCGGGTTTGAGTTTGCGTTTGTGATCGCCCGGAGCGATCTGACGCTTCTGCTGATAGACGTTTTCACGTGTTACGCGGAAGTTGTTTCGGTATTTACGCGCGAGTTTCTTGATCAGCTTTTCCTTGTCGGCTACTGGAAACGGCGAAATGTATTTTCGCAACCAACGCTTGAAGTCAGTGACCATTTCCTCGTATTTCACGAAGAGAGTGTTCGGTCTGCCGAGCACGTTGTTGCAGTACGCCTCGTATCTCGCCAGCCACGCGTCCGCGTGCTTGATGGCATGCGCATCAATCCCTTGTCGTATCCATTCCTGTCGCTCGGCGTCGGACGGTTTGAAGGAGCCGGAGACCGGCGGATGACTGTATGCGAGCGAAAAGAACTGCGACGTGATGACGTCCCTGGGGTCCCTCAAGTGCAGGAGAATATGGTAGTTGTCAATGTTCGGTACGTCCGCGTAGTACCGGATCGGACAGAAACATCCCTCCTTGCCGACAAACGCGACGGGATCTGTACGCAACTCAGCCTCGGGGAACGTCCCATCGTTTATCGAATAAAACGGCATCCCGCACGATCGCGTGATTCGCTTTGTGAGCTCGTACAAGAGCATCGAGGCGGCTTTGTTCGTCGTAAATACAATAATGCTCTTCATGAGGTGCTGATCTCGATTGCGCATTTCGCCCCGTTCGGTTGGGCGAATTGATTTGTCCGGCGTTTAGCGCGCTACTTGTACCATTTTCGGCAGCGGTCGAGAAGGCGGCGCGCGTCGGTTTCGGTTGGGACGCGGATCTGGAGGAACATGCCCTCGGGGCCGACGGCTTCGAGCAGCGGGTCTACCTCGTCGGGCGTGATCCAGATCGCCTGCACGGCGATACCGGCCTTCTTGATTCGTCTGTAGAGGTCGTACCATTTCGGGTCGCCGCCGCCCGGCTCGCCCGGGTCGGGCGTCCACTCGAGGGCCTTGAGGTTCTCGATCGAGAGGACGTGGTCGAGGTGCTGGAGGCACTGAGAGCCGTCGAGGTGGAACATGACGTAGTCGAGCCTCCGGCACTGCTCGACGAGGCCGGGAAGGACGAGGTTGCCGAACATCTCGGCGGAAAACATCGCGCCAAGGTCCACCTGGATCTTGGTGGTCCTGCCGGGCGCCCAGACGTCGAACACGCTGACCGAGTTGCCGTCGTGCTCGTCGCGGATGAGGTCGTGGATGCGGTCGAAGACGTCGAAGAAAACGGCGTTGATCTCGATGATGCGCCGCTTCACCGCGTCGGGGCAGAGCGCCATGTCCACGAGGATCTCGGAGGTGCCGCGGAGCGCGGCGAGCACGTCCACGTTCTCAAACAGGTCGGGGAGACAGACGAGGAATCGGCCGTCGGCGTGCGTGACGCCGTGCTCGATGATGGCCATCTGCTTGCGGAACCAGGGGTTGTTCTCGTCGAGGCGGAACGGCGGCGCGCCGTCAAGATCGGGCATCGTCGGCGTGTACCAGACGTCAGTTACGGAGAACGACGGCTTCGCGCCGAGGAACGCGGCAAGGTTGCCCGGCCCGAGGTGCGTGTCGAAGTACGGGAACGCCTCGCCGCCGTAGAAGGTGTGGGCCATCTGGTACTCGGCGGCCCTGAACCGGATCTCGGGGTCGGTCCACAAGACGGCCGGGTCGTCGGGCACCGGAAACGCATTGCTGTTTCCCTCGGGTGCAGGCGGCGCCTTCGGACCGTTGGGCTGGCAGAAGGGGAGCTCGCGTTCGGGCGGCGGCAGGGCGGCCCGCGGCTCGCCCTTCGGCGCCATGACCGAGATCGCCGGCCCTTCGAGGTTCCACCACCGCAAAAGATTCTCGCGCGCCCGATCCCAGTCCTCTTTCCAGAACGCACTCATGAGGCGTTCCCCGTGAACTCATCGAACCGTGTTGTCTTGTCCGAAGACCCTCTGCGGTCTCTGCGTACACGCGCGTCCCCGCGCGCCTCTGCGTGAGATTCCTTTTCTGGTCTCGCAGAGGCGCAGAGGGCGCGGAGAGAGACATCGCATGCCGCAGGGCTTGCCAAGCCTACACCGCCTCGGCGTTGTGGTTCCAGCGCCGGTTGCGGTACTTGCGGGCGGCGAGGTCGTTGGCGCGGGCGATTTCTTCGTCGAGGGCGGCCGCCGGCTCGAGGGTCACGCCGAGCGCGTCGCCGAAGGCGTCGGCTATCGCCTCGATGAGGTCAGCGCGAGACGGGACGGGATCGGCAAGCGATGAGAGGGTGACGGCGCTCTCGGCGAAGGCGGCGACTTCCTCTTTGTCCCGCAGCAGCGGCAGGAGTTCGCGGTAGCCGTCGTCGAGGACCATCGAGCCGTGGTTGAGCAGCCACTGGCCGCGGCGGCGCTGCGCGTTGCCGACGAGTTTTTTTCCGTCAACAACGAGATCGTACCGCGTTGGTCGCGCAAAACAGGCGCCGGCCGGCGGGCCCAAGTGGCGCAGGCCTTCGAGCAGGTTTGAGCGCACGCCAAAGGCCTCGAGCGCCGTGGCGAACGCGCGGTTGATTGTGCGGTAGGTCTCGATCAGGCCCTGCTCGGGTGCCATCGCACCGCGGGGGAACGTGATCGCGTACGTGAGGTCCGAGCCGTGCAGCACGATGCCGCCGCCGGTGACGCGCCGGACGACGGGCACGCCCCGGTACTCGCACTCGTCGAGGTCGAGCGACACGGGTGTGTCAATGGCGTAGCCGATCGTGATAGCGGGGCGCTGCCAGTCGAAGAAGCGAAGGGTCGCACACCCGTCGCGGGTGGCGGCGTGATCGAGCATCGCCTCGTCGAAGGCCATGTTCCAAGCGGGGTCGGCTGTGTCGTCAACAATCAGGCGCCAGCGGGTCGTCGCCGCACTTGCGGGCGTCATGGGCCTGCTTTCACGGCGAGACGGTTGATGAGGCTCGCGGCATAGCCGGCGCCGAAGCCGTTGTCTATGTTCACCACGACGACGCCCGCGGCGCACGAGTTGAGCATGGCAAGCAGTGGCGTGATCCCGCCGAAGTTCGCGCCGTAGCCGCCGCTCGTTGGGACGCCGATGACGGGTTTGTCCACGAGGCCGCCGACCACGCTCGGGAGCGCCCCTTCCATGCCTGCAACGACGACGAGGACCGACGCCTCGCGGATCTTCTCGGCCTGGCCGAAGAGCCGGTGGATGCCGGCTACGCCGACGTCGTAGGTCGTCTCGACCCGGCTGCCGAGGATGTCGGCGGTCACCGCTGCTTCCTCCGCGACGGGGATGTCGGCCGTGCCGGCGGTGATGACGAGGACCATGCCACCGGTCTTCGGCACCGGGGCGTTGACGACGGTAATGGCGCGGGCGTGCTCGTGATACTCGGCGTTCGGCGCAACCGTCTTGATGCGCTCGAATATCTCGGCGCTTGCGCGCGTGGCGAGGAGGTTCGCGTCGCCATCGAGGTGGCGCCGGACGATCTCTTCGACCTGTTCGGGCGTCTTGCCCGCGCAGAGCACGACCTCGGGGAACCCGCGGCGCAGCGCGCGGTGGCGGTCGAGCTTGGCGAAGCCAAGGTCTTCGAACGGCAGGCACTTGAGCTGCTCGAGCGCTTCCTCGACGCCGAGCGTGCCGCTGCGCACCTTCTCGAGCAGCTCCTCAATGCTGGTGGCGTCCATGGTCCTCTTAGTGTTCACCAGACGTACAGCTCGCCGCAAGTAGAATCGGAACGACCGTGCCGATCACCACGAGTGCACTACCTGGTTGCTGAAAAAGGTGCTCGAGCTCGAGATGCACGAGCACCTGGGGGCCTCGTGCTACGAGCGTACGCCCGAGCGTCGCGCTGTGCGCAACGAGTTCTACCGGCGCGCCGTGCGCACCACCAACGCGATCGAGCGCCTCTTCATCAAGCTCAGGCGCCGGCTGCGGCCGATCGGGTGCCTGCCCGATGCCGCCTCGGCTCGGCGCGTCAGCTACGCGGTGTGCGCCGCCTCCAACGAGCGACGACACCGGCTCAAACCAACCCAAACCACCTCAACCGCTCTGGCTGCTCAAGCACCATGAGCACCAGCCGACACAGAGCCCAAACTGAAAGTACATAAAACTATGGACACCACCCCGCTGCTTGAATGTCTTGACTCCCCAGCGCCGGGATGTTATTATGCTAATGAATATCTCGTAGGCCGCTGTGCACAAGCCGCCTTTATTGTTTTCATCAAGTGGCCTCCGGGTATGACAACCAGGTTATGCGCATCAGGCCAGCCATTCTGCGTATTCCACTGTCGCCACGCAAGGGTGGCTTTGCCGCACATATACGCATCAGATTCAACATCTGTGGAGGTTGCAGCCCCATGACACGCCACCGTTGCTTCCGTCTCGTTCTCGCTCTCGGTCTGGTCGCCGCACTGGCGCCGGCGCTCGCGCAGGCTGCTGGAGCCCCGTTGGGCCGGCTCGCACCAGCTAACCCGCCACCCGATACCTACGGTCGGTGGCTGGCGACGCGATCACCGGCAGCGCCGTTCACGGCCAAAGTGCTGTACTCGTCGGTCCCGGAGGCGCAGCCTCTTGCCGGCGACGGGGAGGTGCCCGAGCCCGATGTGCGCCGCTACCTGATCCTGGTCGAGCAGACGCTTTATCCCTCGATCCAGGGGGTGCTCGCCACCTACATCGGCGATGTGGAGAACGAGGGCTTCACAGTCGAGCTGATCGAGATCTCGGGCGGCACCGCCGAGGATCTCCGGGACCTCTTTATTTTCGAGTACATGGACCCGGACAGCCTCGAGGGCTGCTTCCTGATCGGCGACCTACCCGCGCCGTGGTTCACGCACCCGAACGACTTCGGAGGGGGGAGCTCCTCGACGTTTCCGTGCGAGCTCTACCTGATGGACATGGACGGGGCGTGGATTGATACTGACCTGGACGGGACCCCGGACCTGCACACGAGCGGCGCCGGCGACGAGGGGCCGGAGATCTATTGCGGCCGAATGATCGCGCACAACCTGACTTGCGAGTTGGGCCAGGACGAGGTCTCGCTCATCATCCGGTACCTGAACAAGGTGCACGACTACCGCCAGGGCCTCGCCACGACGAACGTGACCGCTTGCCTCTACACCGACGACGACTGGGCGTGGTGGCACACCGACTACTACACCCGGTGCGGCTATGCCTGGGCAGACCGCGAAGAGTACTATGACAAGGACGAGACGATCGCCTGGGACTACAAGCAAAAGATCCAGACACCCTACGAGTACATGCGCCTGGGATGCCACTCCTGGAGCGGCGGCCACGCGTTCAGTACCCCGAGCGGCTCGGGCGGCACGGTCTACTCGAGCGACCTCGTCTATCACCCGCCCAATGTGCTCTTCTACAACCTCTATGCCTGCTCGAACGCGCGCTGGACCAACAGTAACTGCATGGGCGTCTGGTACACCATGAGCGGCGCCGGCCTCGGCGCCGTTGGCTCCACTAAAACCGGCAGCATGAACAACGGTGAGTGGTTCTACCGCCCGATCGGCCAGTTCTATCCGATCGGCTACAGCGTCGAGAGCTGGTTCGACAGCTTCCAGCCCTACGATAATGGCGAGCGCTCGTGGACCTTCGGCATGCTCTGGCTCGGCGACCCGACGCTGTGGCGCAGCCGCGTCGCACCCGGCGAGTTTGCCCTTACCTCGCCGCTTGACAGCACGCAGTTCAGCAGCCCGAACGTGCTGCTCGAGTGGGAGGCGTCAACGCCTGC
>CBDUSE010000037.1:0-19768 GCA_965369835.1 uncultured bacterium | reverse complement strand
CCAGCGCAAGCGCGCCTTCGGCAATCAGTTCCGACGCGTGCGAGCCCACCATGCCGACGCCGAGCACGAGCTTCGAGTCCGGATCGAAGATGATTTTCGTCAGTCCGTCGGTCCTTCCCATCGTGCGCGCGCGGCCCAGCGCCTCGCCGATGCCCCGGCCGCGGCAGTCCGGGTCCACTACGAGCCGGCCGAACTCCCCTAAAAGATCGTCGTGGTCGCCGACGTTGACCATCACCGCCGCCGAGCCGACCACCCGGCCCTTGTGCTCCGCCACGCTCCAGGCGATCCCATCGTCGTAGATCCCTTTGCGGACCCACGCCGGCTCGTAGAACTCCCTGAACGGGAAGTCCACGCCATACACCTTCCGGTACAGCGCGATCACGCCCTTGATGTCGCGCTCCTCGATCGGGCGAACTCTCACGCGCATCAACCTCTCGTTGTACGCCGCGCAGGAAACTGTGCTAGACTAATGCAAATCCGGTGCAGCGGATTCTGGCAGCAGGACCAATGACTGGTCAAGCGCAACTTGAATCCGCTCGAACGTATCAGGGCGGTGCATGCACGAACTCTCCATCGCGAAGGAGCTGCTCGAGATCGTCACCAAGACGGCCGCGGCGCACAAGCTCAAGCGAGTGAACCGGCTCCGGGTCATTGTCGGCGCGCTCGGCAACGTGATGCCCGAAGCGCTCGAGTTCGCCTTCGAGGTCGCCGGCGAGGGAACCGTCGCGGAAAACGCGCGACTGGACATCGTCGAGGTACCGGTCACCATTCGGTGCAACGCCTGCGGCGCCGAGAGCGTTTTGGAGGACTTCGCGTTCCTCTGCACGGAGTGCGGCTCACTCGACGTCACGGTCCTGCGCGGCACTGAGCTTTACCTCGACTCCATCGAGGGCGAAGAACACAACGGCACGGGAGCCGCCGATGGCTGAAATCAAGATCGTCGCCGATATCCTCAAGGCCAACGACGCAATTGCCGAGGCGAACGCGCGGCGCTTCGCCGAAAAGAACGTCCGCGCCCTCAACTTCATCAGCTCGCCCGGCGCAGGCAAGACGACGCTCATCGAACGCACCCTCGAGCACTTCATAGGTCCGCGCCGGCACGGCGCGGCCCGATTCGCCGGCCGCGGGGACAGCGGCTGGCGAATCGGCGTCATTGAAGGCGACATCGCCACCTCGCTCGACGCCGAGCGCATCCAGGCGTTCGGCGTGCCCGTCGTGCAGATCAACACCCGGGGCGGCTGCCACCTCGACGCCAACATGGTCGCGCGCGCCCTCGACGAGCTCCCGCTCGATGAGCTCGACATCGTCTTCATCGAGAACGTCGGCAACCTCGTCTGTCCCGTCGGCTACAAGCTCGGCGAGGAAGCCGTCGTCGCCGTCCTCTCGATCGCCGAGGGCCAGGACAAGCCTGCGAAATACCCCGCCCTCTTCCGGCGCGCCGCCGTCATGGTGCTCAACAAACTCGACCTTGAGCCACACTGCGACGTGGACGTCGAGGCCCTGGTCGAGGAAACTCACAAGATCAACCCGAAGCTCGACATCATCCGCACCTCGTGCCGCACGGGCGACGGTCTGGACCAGTGGTATGCGTGGCTCGAGCGGCGCCTCGACCCGAAGGAGTAAGCGATGTGCCTGGCGGTTCCAATGCGGGTGGTCGTGGTCGAGGGCACGAACGGCACCGTTGAGCTCGGCGGCGTCAAGCAGCCCGTCAACCTCTTGTTCACGCCCGACGTTTCGCCCGGCGAGTACGTCATCGTCCACGCCGGCTTCGCCCTCGAACGCCTCGACGAGGACGAAGCCCGCCGCACCATCGAACTCCTCAACGAGCTCACTGCCGCAGAAAACGAACCGCGCGTACAAGAAGGCACAGACTGATAGGTAATCGGCGAGGCCCTCGACCTCGCCGATCAATCCGTGCCCATCCGTGAAATCGGTGGCTAATTTCTCTTCCCCGCTTCCCGCATGCCGTGCGACACGCGCCGGAGCGTGCGCCAGTTGAGCAGCAGGACGGCGCCGCACACGATCATCGTGCCGCCCGCGACGGCGAACGACACCTTGAGCGACGGGAAGAGCTTGTCAAGCAGGCCCGCAGCGGCCGCGCCGACCACGCCGCCCACCGCGCGGAACAGGAACATGAAGCCCGCGTTGCCGCCCATGCGCCGCTGGGGAAAGATCGAGGCGACGATCACGCTGAAGCAGAAGATCGCGGCCACGTCGCCCGCCGTGTGGACCGCGCGCACCGCCAGGACGCCGCCGAACGTCGTCATGTGCGGCGTCACGATATGCATCCCGCCCGAGAGCGCCAGCCCCACGCCGATCAAGATCAGCAGGTGCGTGTTGCGGTCGAACAGCCGCCCGATCAGCAGCGTCATGCACCCCATCCACGACCCGAGCAGCGCGAACACCAGGCCCACATCCCATTGCGAGAGCTCGAGCACGTTGCGCAGGAACAGCGGGTAGTTCGTCCGTTCCTGGCCGAAGTGGACACCGAGCCCCGCGATCGCGATCACGACGAGCAGTACCTCGCGGCGCTTGATATCGCCCATGTAGTCCGCCAGGCGAATCGGGAACGGCGGCGCGTCCTTGAGCGACATGCTCACGACGAGCAGCAGCGCCGCCACACCGCCGATGACGCCGAAGAGCGCGCTGTACGCCAGCCCCGCCCACTCGAGCAGCGCACCGCTCGCCAGCGGGCCCATCGCAAACCCGAACATGCTCCCCGCTATGAAAAGCCCAACGCTGCGCCCGCGCCCGACCGCGTCGAGGTCTTTGTAGAGCAGCGCCGGCAGCACGATCAGAATGATTGCTTCGCCCGTTCCGCCGATGATCTGTGCCGCCAGCAGGCCCCAGAACGTGCGCACCACCGTCAGTGCAGCCGCGTAGACGACGAACAGAGCCGCGCCGACCTGCACGATCCGCTTCGGCGATACCCGGTCCGACAGATAGCCCAGCGGCACGATCAGCAGCAGCGTCGTCACGATGGAGGCGCCGACAAGCACTCCGATGCGCCCGGAGGAAAACCCCAGATCGTTGCGCAAATAGATCGGCAAGTAGACGATCACCATCCAGTTCGCGAACGCGAACAGGAAGTTGAAAAGTACGAAGGCGAGAACGATGCGGCGCTTGTCGGGCGTCATGGCCGCTCCCGTGGCGAGTCCACCGCAATCAGGGGCGCACCGCTCGTGGGATTCGCCAAGACGCTCACCGCCGCGCCGTACACGTCACAGATCAGCGCCGGCGTCACCAGCTCGCCCGGCGTGCCGTCACCAACGAGGCGCCCCGCCCGGAGCACCATAAGCCGCCGGCAGTACTCGGCGCACACATTGACGTCGTGCGAGATCGCCAGCACCGTCAGGCCGTGCTCGCGGTTGAGCCGCGCGAGCAGCTCAAAGACCTCGACCTGGTGGTTGATGTCCAGATGTGTCGTCGGCTCGTCGAGCAGCAGCAGCTCCGGCTCCTGCGCCAACGCGCGCGCGATCACAACTCGCTGGCGCTCGCCGCCCGAAAGCTCGTCCACCGGCCGTCCGGCCAGTGCCGCCGTGTCCGTCTCGGCGAGCGCGCGCTCGATCGCCTCGCGGTCGCGCCGCCCCTCGCGCTCGAAGCGTCCCAGGTGCGGATGCCGCCCCATCGCCACGATCTCCTCGACCGCGAAGGGGAATAGGATGCTCACGCCCTGTGGGATGACGGCCACCCGGCGCGCGATCGCGCGCGGCGAGAGCGCCCGTACATCGGCGCCGAACAGCTCCGCCCGGCCAGACCACGGCCGGAGCACACCGGCGAGCGCCTTGAGCAGCGTGCTCTTGCCCGAGCCATTCGGCCCGAGCAAGCCGCACAGCTCGCCCCGGCGCAGCGCGAACGACACGTCGTGAAGCACTGCGCGGTCGTGGTAGCCGACACTCAGCCGGTCGGCCCGGAGCACGACGTCAGCCATCGCTTACACCGCGCGGCCACCGCGCTCGCCGGTCCGGATGCGGACCGTCTCCTCGACCGGCAGCACAAAGATCTTCCCGTCCCCGATCTTGCCTGTCTTCGCGGCCTCTATGATCGCCTCGACCGCCTTGTCCACAAGCTCGTCCTCGAGCACGATCTCGATCTTCGTCTTCGGCAGGAAGTCCACCTTGTACTCGCTACCGCGATACACCTCCGTGTGCCCCTTCTGCCGACCGAAGCCCTTGACGTCACTCACCGTCATCCCGTGGATCTGCAGGTTGCCAAGCGCTTCCTTGACCTCCTCGAGCTTGAACGGCTTGATCACGCATTCGATCTTCTTCATCGGCACTCCCTTCATCGCAAGCGACCCCTGCGGTTGACCGTTACGCTAGCACGCCCCGCCCGGCGTGCGCAACGGTGCCCGGCGCCCGGCATTGCAGCATGAAGAAGCAGGCATGGACGCTCTTTCTTCTGTCGCGCCTCCGGCGCTCATCGGGGCTATGTGTCATCTCTCATTCCTGGGCCTCACGGCCCAGGCTACCAACGAACGCCGCTCCGCGGCTCCAGGTGGTGTCGGCTGCTGCGTCGTCCCTCTTTTGCCGCAGTTCGGTGGCCGGCGCGCTCATGGCCGCTGTGCATGCCGCGACAAGCGTCGCCCCGCGCTCGCCCATCGAGCTGTCCGCATCACCGCATCCTCCACACCACTCGACCGCCGCCGCTCAGAGAAACGCACGCTCGTGTGTCTCTACTTGTTCTTCTCGTTGTCCTGCGCCTTGTGCTCCTTCTTCGAGGCGATCAGCGCCTTGCGTACCTCGACGAGCCGCTTCTCTACGTCCTGACCCTTCGCCTCGTAGTGCTTCCGGACCGCTTCGTCTGCCTCGCGGCAAACGCGTATGAACTCCAGGTAGCGCGAGGCCGCAAGCTCGAAGTGCTCGCGCTTCATATAGACCCCACCCAGGTCGTACAGGAACTGCAGGCGGTAGCCCGGCGCCTCGATCAGCGCGAGGCCCTTCTCGAGCGCCGCCGCCGTCCTGTCCGGCTTGCCCGCGCGTTGCCACAGGAGTGCGCGCTGGTTGCACACGTGCGCGATCAGCCCCGGCGGGTCGTACTCGTCGAGCCGTTTGTCCGCCGCTTCGTAAGCGGCCATCGCCCGTCGCCAGTCCTGCCCCGCGTAGTAGCAATCGGCGAGCAGCGTGTAGCTGCGCACGCTGTACGGATCGTGGCGCACTACCTGGCGCGCCTTGACGAGCGCCGCGTTCACGCTGCCTTGCCTGAGCAGGTTGTACGCCGACGCGATCTCCGGGTCAGGCGGTTCCTTCGCGAGCAGCTCACCCACCACCTCGACGAACTGCCTCGAGTCGAGGTTGACGCGGATGATCCGCCCGGTCTTATCCACCAGAAAATTCATCGGGCACCGCTGCACCCCGTAGAGCGTGCAGAGCTCGCCGGCGAACCCCGTCTTGTGCACAGAGACCGGGAAGTCGAGCCGCTCCTCGGCCATCAGTGCGCGCACCACTTCGGGATCCTTGTCCATCGAGATGCCGATGATCGTGAAGTGCTTCCCGCCAAAACGTTGCTGGAGCTCGCGCAGCGCCGGGATCTCGCCCTTGCTCTCGATCGCGAAGTTCCCAGCAGTCCACCACACGAAATCAATCAGCACGTAGCGACCCTGGAAGTCAGCAAGCTTCATCGGCGTCCCATCGAGGTTGGTGAACTCAAACGGCGGCGCCTTTTGGCCGGCCTTGAAGTGGGTCTGCTTGGTCGGTCCCGGCTTCTCCTGCGCCACAACGCTACCCAGGCCGACGATCATCACCAGGCCGACGATGATGACTCCTACTCTTGCCCGACGCATGCGGGTTCTCCTTCGGATGATTCCGTTGCTCCTCTCGACGGAAGCGTACCATCCAGGTGACCGGAACGGAAGCTCGGCCCGCCCTGGCGCGGCGCCGAGAAAAGACGAGCCCCGTGACTTGCATCACGGGGCTGGGTGAAACTCGAACATCGCGGCTGCGAATGACCTGGTATCGCATGAATCCGCAGCCTGTTCGTCTCTTCGAAGGCCGTTCGGAAGGCGCCCTACTACTTCTTCTTCTTCTTCTTGGCCACCTTTCTCTTCTTCTTGGTGGCCTTCTTCTTGGTAGCCTTCTTCTTGGTGGCCTTCTTCTTCTTGGCTTTCTTCTTTGCCATCTCTCTCGCTCACCTCCTTTCAACTGGCCGTTTCGGTCTCATGGAGGAGTGCGTTATGACCGTTGCCAATGTAACCGCAAGCTCTCGCAGCAACCACGAGCGCCGATGATCATCATGCTTGTAGAGCGCAGAAGTTGATTGTGTCAACACGTTTTTTTTTACGCGCGTTCACAACAGCGCGATCATCGCGCGCGTGCACGTTCCGCGATTCCCGCACCGCTCGCCACGCGCCGCCGCCGCCCCGTCCACCGGTACGTTCGGCATGACGCGCATTCCTCGTCGAGAAAACAGCGCCTCGTTGCCTTCGCATGCGCCGCACCGCGCCGGGCGCAGCGCGAAACGAACCGGCACGTACGCCCGCTCGTCTGCTTGGGGGCCACACATGCGCAAAGAAAAAAGTTCGCGTGCCTTTCCGATTTCTCCACCGCACCACCACAGACAACGCGCGCAGCACGAAAGAACAAGCAGGCGACGCGCCGAGGAATAACCGAACTGACCGAGCAAGAACCGTACCGATCAACGGCAACGACGAGGGCGGCGTGGTCAAGAGCATAACGCGCGGCAAGACGAAACACGTCGGTGGGAACCGGATCGTTGGTCAGTCGCGGAAAACACGCAGCGCGCTCGCAGATTAGTCGCGCACCTCGCCCGTCGCCTCCTCGGCCGACCTCCGCTCTTGAGCTTCGCGCTCGGCGAGTCCCGCACCCAGGCGCGCCACAAGCAGCCCGAGCAGGATCGCCGCGGCCGTCGCGCCGACGATCCACCACTGCATGAGCGCCTGGTACTTCTTCGGGCGGAAGAAGAAGTCCACGTCCACCGTGGCCTGCTCGGAAGGCGCTAACGACTCCCCCGCGTCGGGCGATACAGTATCGGGCGCAGGCACAGCGCGCGCTCGTGCCGAATGCGACGGGCCTTCACGCACAAACGCAACGTACCAGAAGAGCGCGATCACCCCGACGCTGATCAGGATCTTCACGATCAGCAGGATGACGTAGAGCGCGTTCACTCTCGCGTGCCGCACCGCCAGCGCCGTAATGCCCGAAACCGCGAGCGCCGCAACCGTCGCGATCAGCAAGCCCTTGTAGCGTCGTCGAAACCGCACAAGCATCGGCTCAAGCGCCATCTGTTTGCCGAATTCCTGCACCGGCGCGCGCATCACCACCATGATGAACACGAGGCTGCCAAGCCACAGTGACGCCGCGACCACGTGGACCCACCGAAAGAGAGTCAACAGCACCGCTCACCTCTCCTTGCGCGCCGCCGCCTAGGGAACGGCGACCACGCCTTCGATCTCCGGCAACACTTCCTTGAGCAGGCGCTCGACGCCCATTTGCAGCGTCATCTGCGATGCGGGGCACCCGCGGCAGGCTCCCTGAAGCCGGACCTTCACGGTCTTGTTCTCCATGCCTACGAACTCGATATCGCCACCGTCGCGCTGGAGCATCGGACGGATCTGTGTTTCCAAGATCTCGCGAATCTTCTCTTCCATTTCGTTCTCCTTTGCGTGGAGCCGCGACGCGTTGCGCAAGCCATTGCCCCGGACTATAATCGCGCTGTGCCATTTCCGAGGGAACACTCAATAGCAACGCGGTCCCAACCTATTTGGTGCCCGAAGACGGAGTCAAGGACAATGTCGGCGCACAAGCACTCGGGTCAACGCCCGACAGCAGCGCGCCGCCCGGGAGGCGTGATGTGAGAAGGTGCGACGTGTGTGCGGCGGTCCTTGTCGCCGCCCTCGCTCTCAGCGCTGTCCTGTTCCTCAGTGCCGCTGAACCGCCACGCCGCGCTCGCGCAAGGCTCACCGCCGACGAGCGCAAGGCAATCGTCTACGCGCAGTATGCCGGCACCGACTGGCCAAAGCTCGACGAGCCAAAGCCCGGCGAGTGGCTCGCGGTCTTCGCCGAGACCGGCCGCACCTACGACGAATACGTCCGCATCGCCCGCAACCTCAAGTCCGACCGGCGCGACACGATCTACCTCCAGCCCTTCGGCCGGATGGATGAGAAGAGCGCGGCCGTGCTCGAGCAGATGGCCGAGTTCGCCGGCATCTTCTTCGCCTGCAAGGTCACCGTCCTCCCCGCGGCCAAGCTGCCCAAGTCGGCCTACGTACACCGGCGCAAGCAGTACGACGCCGCCGACATCCTCAACCGCATGGCCCGCCACGTCCCGGACGACGCCCTCGCCTACATCGGCATCACCACCGCCGATCTCTACAGCGGCAAGCTCGCCTTTGTCTTCGGCCTTGCCAGCTTGCGCAACCGCGTCGCCATTGACTCGCTCCACCGCTACGGCGAGCCGGGCACGCCCGAGTTCCTGCGCCGCTCGCTCAAGATCATCGCCCACGAGACCGGCCACGTCTTCGGCATCAAGCACTGCATCTTTTACCGCTGCTGCATGAACGGCAGCAACTCGCTCGCCGAGAGCGATAGCCAGCCCTTGCACTATTGCCCGCTCTGCCACGATAAGCTGCGCCACGCGCTTGCCTTCGACCCCAAAGAGCGCTTCGAGAACCTCGAGGCCTTTTACGACAAGATCGGCTTCAAGGAGGAGGCGCGTGTCGTGCGCCAGCGGCTCGTTCGATGGGCTGGCAAAAGAGGGTTCTTCGGATCAAACGGCTCGGCTGAGTTCGCCGAAGACAGAGGTATTTCGATTCTCACGGCTCTGCTTTTTCAGCAGTCCGCTAGTCGGGTGTGTTCTCCGGGGACGCACCCGCCTTGGGCGCGTTGAACCGGATCGTGCCCGCGCCGGCAAGCTCGTGGTGCGAGTCAACGACGGAGGCCGATGCCGCCACGGTGACGGCGGCCTCCCCACCGACGACGGCGCCGTCGAGACCCAGAAGCACCTCGCCCTTGATCGTCAGCTCGTAACTGAGTCGCGTCTGCTCCTTGACGGGCGCGGTGGTGCTCACGAACGCGAGCCGCGCTACCTCTGCGCCGTCATGCCGCTCGAAGCCGACGAGCGTCACCTCCGTCCGCGTCCCCAGCTTCATCGTGCCCCAGGGGCGTGAGAGCTCGACCGTCCGTGCTCCCGTGACGGTCCATTTCAACCCCGGCTCGACTTCGGTGTCCGGCAGCGGCACCAGCGGCACCACCACCGGGGTCAGGTCCATACTATCGAGCACCTGCGACCACGGCTTCATCCGGCCGTCTATCGTGATCGCGTTCGCGTGCCGGTTGATCGTGCACGACGTCGCCTGGCCGATCAGTTCGCCTACCTCGCCGCCACGCCCGCGCGGCACGTTCGCCCACGGCACCCGCCGGGGCTTCTCGCCGTCGCGGCGCAGCGTCATCCCCACGTCGTCCATCGTCACCTCGACGACCGACGAGCCTGTCTTCGTGAGCACGCCGAGACGAAACTCGCGCACCGCGAGCTCGACTACCATCTCGTCGGCTCTCTCACGCCGCAGCCCGAGTGACTGGACGAGAAACGACACGACCGTGCTCGTCCGCCGCACCACTTCCTCGATCCCGGTGCGGACCGCGACGCGCGTCTCGAGCTCCAGCTCGACCGTGTGCGCTCGCACCTCGCCCGGCCCAAGTACCCAGGCAAGCAGACGCGCCTGCGGCGCTTTATCGGCAGGCTGGGCCGTGGCGAGGTGCAGGCCCGTGACAAGGCAGAGACCTGTGACAGAGCACAGGGCGGCAACCAAAGCACGCAATAAGGCGACATACATGACAGAGGATTGCTCCACAGTGCGTTACGCTTCGACGAACACTTCGACGCCCAGCGCGCCGCTCTGTTCACCCAAATCGAGAGATTCGGCCGGAACGACAGATTCGACGGAATCGGCGCGTTCAACGGAATCGACAGGACAATACCACGGGCGCCGCGCGCGGTCAAAGCGCGCCGCAACCCGAAGCCGGCAAGGGGAAAGGAAAGCCCCGCTACGAGGAGCCGCGCGCCCGGAACAACAGCACCCCGAACGCGCCCAGCCCGACGACCACCACCCCACCGAGCAGGTAGTCGAGGAAGCTTCCCTTGTCTTTCCGGACCTTGGCCGCGGCCGTATCGCTCGGCTTCTCGGTCACGCGCATCACCGTTGTCAGCTCGACGTCGCCGCGAAGCAGGCGCTCGAAGCGCTTCGCGTTGCGCGGGCGGTTGTACCACGCGCTCGACCGGCGCCTCATGGACTCGGGCGTGGCCTCGGGCATCGTGGCCTCCGACCCGTCGAACGGATTGACCACCTCCTGGCCCGAGTCGTCATCGGCACTGGTCTTTTCCGAACCGGCGGGGCCGACAAACAGCGCGTCCGCCTCGCCACAGAGCAGCAGGGCTGCCACCCCGATGATCACGACCAGAACTGCTCGCCTCATTGCATCAGCCCTCACTCTTCTCGTGATTGCGACTCCGCCCGGTCATTCCTCAGGCAACTGATAGTCTGCCGCCACCTCGCGCCACGTCACCAGCACGACCTGCGATTTGGTCCGCGGCAGGATGAAACCGTACTCCTTGCCCCCGCCGGTGAACCGCTCGTCGTGCGTGAAGTTCGTGCACCCGCCCGAGGCCTGCGTGATCGTGGACTCGACGCGCGAGACCCACCCGCCGAAGAACTTCGCCTCGGCGGCGTCATAGCCGAACTTGCCCGCCAGCGCGTGGTTTGTGTACAACAGCGCATGGACCTCCGAGAGCCGCCGTGGGCCGGCGGGGTTGTCGAGGTCCGAGATGCTTGTGGCGCCGGCCGGCAGGTTGCCGCCCCAGTTCGTTGTATTGAGCGGCGCGGGGAAGTCGAAGTCGCTCAGGCTGATTGTGCTATCGTAGACACCATCGCCGTCAATGTCCTCGCCGCTGCCGGGGATCACCTCGCCGATCTCCTTGCCGGGTGGGATCAGCCCCTTGTCGAAGTCCTCCTGCGTGTAGTAGTCCACCGTCCACTCCCCGTCGCCCTCGCCGGGGTCACCCGTATTCGGCAGCCCGTCGAGCCCGAGGTCCTCCTTGCTCTCGTTCAGCGAGTGGCTGAGCCAACCGGACACGGAGCTTCGCCAGCTCGAATCCTCGAAGTTGTCCAGGATGACGTTCTCGCGCGCAAACAGCCCCAGCCCTGTCTTGTTCTCGTTCGTCTGCTTCCACGCCGTCGAGGCCGTCCGCCACGTCTCAGTCCCCTCGCCATAGGACCACTCGGGTGTCTTCGGGTCGGGCCCATCCACGTAGAGCAAGTCGTCGGGGATGTAAACGTTGTGGTTCGCGTAGATCGTCCCCTTGCCCTTGACGTAGCCCTTGATGATCAGCGCGCCGCGCACCACCACCGGCCCGTCCAGAACGATCGGGTTCGTCTCGGTGCCGATCAGCACCAGGTTCCCTTTCTCGGCCAGGTCGTCGCCATAGACCGCGTCGCTTACCACGAGATCGGTGCCGCCCGCGCCCGCGCCCTCGATCTTGATCGAGCTGCCCGCCCCCTCGTTCCAGTTCTGCGCGTACTCCTCGTAGAGGTTCGCGTCCGACAGGTTCGGCATCGGGAGCTGCCTTGGCATGTCGAGCTCGAGGTCCTCGTCATGGTCCTCGCCCTCGTCGAGCACCATGTTCCCATTCAGGTCCTCGTACTGGTGCTGGTTGACCGCGAGGCCCCCCATGCCCTGCACGTTCTGCTCGCCGGTGATGTCGTTGCTCGACGTGACCCCGCCGCTGGACTCGAGGACCTCAACGCCGCACCGCCTCGAGAAGTCGGGGTGGCCGTTCATCGTCGGACTATGGCCCCCGAAAGAAAAGTCGCCGCAAGCCCGCGCGTTGCCGTTCACCGTCAGGTTGTTCACGTACAGCCAGCTCCAGTGGTTCATGAAGTACATGTAGTCGAACACCTTCGACGGCTCCAGCTCGATCCGATACGTCGCCAGGATCGAGCGCGACACCCCGTTGGAGGTGCCCGTGGACCTGATGACGATATCCCGCCCGTCCTCGTAAGGCGTACTTACCTCGAGCACGTCAACCTCAAACACACCCGCCCGGTTGCCTGTGCCGATCGTGATCGGCCCGTCCGGGGTGAAATCGAGCGACGCCGCATCCACGAAGTCAAACGGCCCGATGAACGTCGAGCCTTCCCAGCCGCGTACCAGTGTGCCCGCCGCGTACTCGGCGCCCGCTTCGGCGTAGTAGAACGCGCGCGTCGAGTCGTTCTGAAGCGAGGCCGAGGTGATCTCGCTGCCGCTCATCTGCAGAAACGCCGCCGCGCTGATCGCCAGCACGAGTGCCACCACCACCGTGATCATCAACAGGTGGCCCCCGTTGTCCCTGAGAATCGAGCCCGCCTTCATAATGTATGCTCCTCGCGCTCAGAGCGCATGAGTATCCAGTATGCCCCAGTGCCAACACACCAAGATCGGTGCCGACGACGGCCCGGCCGGACGGGGTCACATCACAACACTCACACACGCAAGGCGCTACGGAAGAAGACGGTGTGCGCCGCCACCGCCTCCATTCTCGAAAATAAGAAAACGGAGGCGCGATCATTCCGAAGATGCGACTGGCATCCTGGCGGGAAAGGCCAGAGCCACAGGAGTCGAGATACATCTATCTTTGGCAAGCTTAGCCGAGCCATTTGCCTTGAAAGACCTTTTTTGCCAGCCCACCGCTCAAGCCGCGCAGCGGCGACGCGTTGTAAGACGGGCTGACGTTTCGTAGCTTTCCTGTCCTCCGTCTCGTTCTCCGAAGCCTTTGCGAAGTAGGAAGCTTTAGCTGGAGGAGGAAGCGAAGCAGAGGCCCCCTGACCTCGCCGAGAGACGCACCGCGGCGATTGAGAGTCGCCTCACGCGAAGCCCGCCTCCGGTGGGCAAGCCCGTGGCATCGGGTGCCCTAAAAAACCCGATTCGTTATCATCATCTCATTCCACGGGTTAAAGCATGAGGCTCCTATCGGTCGCCCCCAAGGGGCTGCGACCAGTCGTCGCAAAAGGGCTCCACGATTCAGCCGGATAGCCGGCTTTTTCAGCAGCCTGCTGGTACTTGCGGATCCGCGTGCGTCACGCGAGCACCAACTGTCAAGGTCGGGCTTTCCCGCTAGCACTGTGAGCAGCCTCCCAAGAGCAAACTTCCTCAACAAGGCAGCAGAGCAGCCCTCCCTTTGTGCCTAAGGCCGGAAGTGCACGGCCCTTACTATTGCACCGCCACTTGGGCCAATGTTGACGCCGAGCAGCCCGTGAGCTATGATTTCTCCGCCCGCGGGATGGGACGCGGTCCTTAGGAGGTGTTGGCGATGATTCGAGAAGCAGCGGTTGCCGGGCGGTTCTATCCGGGCACTCGCGACGCCCTGCTCGAGGACATCCGCAAGTGCGTCGTCGAGGTCGAGCGCGAGCCGGCGGTTGCGGTCGTCTGCCCGCACGCGGGCTACCAGTTCTCGGGCTCCGTGGCGGGCGCGGCTTACTCGAGGGTGGTGGTGCCGGAGGTGGTCGTGATCCTCGGCGTGAACCACCGGCCGGCTGCGCCGGATTTCGCGATCATGGCCGGGGGCGCCTGGCGCACGCCGCTGGGCGACGCACCGATCGAGTCGAAACTCGCCAAGGCGATCCTCAAGACGAGCCAGAACGTCAAGGACAACCCGCGCGCCCACCGCTACGAGCACTCACTCGAGGTCCAGGTCCCGTTCCTGCAGGCGTTCAACCCGAAGGTGCGCATCGTGCCGATCGCCTTCGGCTCGGCGAGCGAGAAGGCCGTGATCGCCGTCGGCGAGGCGGTCGCGGCCGCCATCAAGAAGTTCGACGGCGACGTGCTGATCGTGGCGAGCACCGACATGTCGCACACGACCGACTCGAGCCCCGAGCGCCAGGAGCAGGTCCGCGCGCTCGATATGATGGCCATTGACGCGATCCGCGCGCTCGACGCGCGTGAGCTGATGCGCGTCGTGCACCGTGAGGAGATCACCATGTGCGGTTACGCGCCGACGGCTGCGGCGTGCGCGGCGGCCAAGAAGCTCGGCGCCACGGCGGCCGAGCTGGTCGAGTACCGTACCAGCTACGACGTGACGGGCGACTACTCGTACGTCGTCGGCTACGCGGGTATCATCATCAAGTAGCTTCCCGACAGCGCCCCGGCCACCACCGGCTGAAGCCGGTGGCAGAGAGCGGCGCCGACTGTTGGTCGTCAACTCAATATGTTGTTCGCGCCGAGCTTGAGCGGTTCCTCAAACGTTCAGAACAATTGCCGTCTGCTGCCGGCCTGTCAGCATGGCGAGTTGATGACCTTGGACGACTTCATGGTGAGCTGGGGAAGACCGTTTCCCACGAGCCCGTCTCGGCGGGCTTTCTGACCTCATCGGGCCGGTGCTTTAGCGCCGGTGCAGCGGCCGCCACTCCACCCCATCCCGAGCGCGTTTCAACGTGCTTGCCCGCCGAAGGCGCGGCTTCCCATATGCAGGCAAGGCGCTTACGCGCCGCTGTGGGGAAAGCCCGTTGAAACGGGCTCGATAGGGAGAGGTGTGGCCTCCGGTACACCAGCCCTGAAGGACTGGCCTACGAGCAAAGCAAGGCCGTTGAAACGGTCTCATTATCAAGGCATGAAGTAGCCCGTGAGACAAGGACGAGGCGGCTGCTGGTCATTATTGATATTTGCAGAAGCAATGCGACAGCTTATCACAGGAGATAAGACCTGCATTATTTGTGCAAAGATCAATAAATGAACGGGTAGCTCGCGCCGAACACGACCAGTTCTTCGAGGGTTCAGAGCAGTTGTCATGCGTTGTCGGTCTGTCAGGATAAGCGGTTGATGACCGTGAGGGGGACGCGGCGGGCGGCTCGCCTTCTCCAGGGCCACAGAGGGCAGGCCCGCCCTCCAAGGGGCGGCGGGCCGAAGGCATCCCGTCTTGCACGCCGCAACACCAGCGCACGCGCCTGTCTGCGTCCACGACGAGAAACGGAGGTTGCCTGGCACGCAAGGCGCCCCTGAAAGATTCAAGCTGGACGCGGCGGAGCGTGGTATGATTGCGTGTGCGGAGGATGCAGGCGATCATGCTGAACCGACGGCCCACAGTTGCGGCGCTCGTGTTGCTTGCGGCCTTAGTCTATCTTGCGCCCGCGTACGGCGCAGAGGGCAAACCGGCGACGCCCGCGAAGCTCTATCGCCGGGGCCTCGCGGCGTTCGGCCAGGGGCTTTACGATGTGGCGGCGGCGAGCTTCGCTGACTACATCGCCGCTTACCCCACCCGGAAACAGGCCGGGCAGGCGGCCCTGCTGATGGTGGAATCGAACGCGCACCTGGGGCGGTACGCCGAGGCGGCCAAGGCGCTCGACTGGATCGAGAAGAGCCGATGGGCGGGGCGCCGCGAAGCGGAGGTGGCCTACTGGCGCGCCCAGCTTGCGCTGCGCACCGGCCGGACCGCCGAGGCGCTCGAGGGCTTCAGCGCCTTTATCGAGGCGTACCCGCGCCATGAACGCGTCCCGTATGCCCGGCTCGGAATCGGGCAGGCCCGGCTCGCCGAGGGCAAGCTCGACGAGGCGCTCAACGCGTTCGGGGCGGTGATCGCCGCCGCGCCAAAACCCGACTCCGCCAGGCTCGGCCCGGTCGAGGCGGTGTTTCTCGCCGCGCTCGGCGAGGGGCGTTGCCTGATACGCCAGGACAAGGTGAACGAGGCGCGCACGCTCGTGCTCGAGGCGATGGACAAGCTTGAGGCACGCAGCGCGCTGCGCGGCGAGGCGTTCTTCGTGCTCGGCGAGGCCTCGTACCGCCTTGGCAAGCATCGCGAGGCGCTCGAGTACTTCAAGAAATCCTTCGTCAAGGACCGGATCTACTCTTGGTACCCCGAGGCGCTCTACGGGATCGCCTGGTGCCGCATCGAGCTCGAGGAATACGACGCCGCTCGCGAGGTGCTCAGCTCGCTGGCGAAGGACTACCCCGACGACGCTGTTGCGCCCCGGGTGGCGCTGGCGACGGCCAAGCTCGAGATGCTCGAGGGACATCATGAGGAGGCGATCAAAGCCCTACGCGCGCTGCTCGACGCTGAGCCCCCGGCGCCGCTCGCCGAGGAGGCCGCGTACCTCGCGGCCGATGCGCTGCTCGCCGCGAATAAGCTCGACGAGGCGGTCGCGCAGTACGAGTTGTTCCTCACAAAAAATCCCGAAAGCCGCTTCGGGCCGAAGGCGAAGTACGGCCTCGCCATGGCCCGGCTCCGATCGGGTAAGACCGACGAGGCCCTTGCGCTGCTCGAGGCAGTGGCCGAGGCGGCCGACGGCGCACTCAAGGAGCAGGCGCTCAGGCGGCTTGGCGAGGAGCTGTTCGCCGCGGGCAAGTATGAACGCGCCGCCACGCAGTACCGCGCGCTCCTCGAGCGGAACCCCACGCTCGAGGACGCCGACCGCCTGCTGTTCCGGCTCGCGTGGTGTTTCTACAAGACGGCCGATTACGACAGCGCCATCGCGCTCTTCAGGCAGCTCATCGAGAAGCACGCCGAGAGCGAGCTTGCCGACAACGCCCAGTACCGCATCGGGGGCGCCCTCTACCGCCAGGGCAAGTACGACAAGGCGCTCGAGGCGTACGAGGCCTTTTCAACACGATTCCCAAAAAGCGAGCTCGCCGACCGCGTCGCGTACCAGACCGGCGTGTGCCGCTACAACCTGGGCGACTACTACCCCGCGCTGCTCGCCTATCGCTCGGTCGTACAAAAACACCCGGACAGCCGGCTGGTGCACCGGGCGGCGTACGAGATCGGCTGGTGCCACTACATGCTCGGCAAGGGCGAGGAGGCGTTCAAGCACTTCAAGGACTACATCACGAGCTACCCCGACTCGACCCTGACGCCCGAGGTGATCTTCTGGCTCGGCGAGCACAGTTACAACAGGGCCGACTACGAGAAGGCGCTCGACCGCTTTGCGCAGGTCAGCATGGAGTACGCACAGCACGACCTCGCGGGCGCCGCACTCTACTGGGCGGGCCGGTCGTGCCTCAACCTCGGCCGGCACGACAAGGCGCGCGAGTATTTTGCCAAGGTGCTCGCCGAGTACGCCGAGGGCGACTTCGCCTCGGACGCCCGCTACCAGACGGCCGTGAGCCTCATCAAGCAGGACCGGCACGACGTGGCGCTCGAGACGCTCGCGCCGCTCGCCGGCCAACAGAGCGCCCGCTACCTCGCCGAGAAGGTGAACTGGCGCGTCGCCGACTGCCACCTCGAGCTGGGCCACGTCGAGAAGGCCCGGCCGCTGTACGCGACGCTAGCCGAGAACGCGCGCGACGAGACGGTCCGGGCCTGGGCGCAGTATGGCCTCGGGCGATGCCACGAGGCCGAGAAGGACTTCGGCCGGGCGATCAAGCAGTTCATGGGCGTGGCGTCCGACTACCCGATCGAGCGCGAGGTCGTCGGCCGGGCTATGGTCGAGGCGGGCCGCTGCTACGAGGCGCTGGGCAAGCGCAACGAGGCGCTCATCGTCTATGCCAGCCTTGTGCGCAAGAACCTGCCGGGCAAGGCCGAGGCCGAGGCACGGATGAAGAAGCTTCGCAAACGGTCATTCTTTTTCTTCGAGCACGACTAACTGGGGAGGAGGGCGCTGCATCAATGATAGAGATGCTCAGAAGCGGCGGGCCGGTGATGTACCCGATCCTGCTCTGCTCGATCCTGTTCGTGGCGATCCTGATCGAGCGGCTGTTCCACCTGCACCGGGCGGAGATCAACACGAACGAGTTTGTCGCCGGCATCCGCAACATCCTCAAGAAGCGCAACATCGCCGAGGCGATCTCGATCTGCGAGGAGACGCCGGGGCCGGTGGCGCACGTAATCAAGACCGGGCTCATCAAACACGACCGGCCCAAGGCCGAGATCAGGGAGGCGATTGACGACGCGGCGCTCCACGAGGTGCCCCGGCTCGAAAAGAACCTCGTGGTGCTCGCGACGATCGCGCACATCTCACCGCTCCTTGGGCTGTTCGGCACTGTGCTCGGCATGATCAAGGTGTTCGACAAGATCAAGGAGTTGGGCGGGCACACGAATCCGGGCCAGCTCGCAGGCGGCATCGGCCAGGCGTTGCTCACGACGGCGGCGGGCCTGGCGGTGGCCATCCCCGTCTTTGTCGCCTACAACTACCTGGCGAGCCGGGTCGGCACGCTCGTGTGGGACATGGAGCGCAGCGCCACCGAGGTGGTGGACCTGCTCACGGAGACGGAGCAGGAGTATGAGGTTTAAACGACGAGTCAGCATCTTCAGCGGGCAGCTCGAGCTGACGCCGCTCGTGGACGTGGTGCTCCTGCTGCTGATCTTCTTCGTGCTCTCCTCGACCTACATCTTCAACCCGGGGGTCAAGGTCGAACTGCCCGAGAGCGCCGCGAGCACCGATGTGCAAACGACCGATCTCGTGCTCACAATCACCGAGAAGAACGAGGTGTATTTTCGCGACAAGCTCATCTCCCCGCTCGAGGGCTACGAGCAGCTTCACACCGAGCTACGCAAGGCCAGGCTCGCGCATGGCGACGAGGTCCCGCGGCTCATCGTCAACGCGGACGAGAAGATCCCCTGGGGCCGGGTGATCCACATCATGGGGATCGCCTACGAGGAGGGGTTTGTCACCCAATTCGCGGGGGTACGTCCCAAGGAGCGGTAGTGAGGCAGGAGCGGCGCATATTCTTCGAGGCCGTCATCGTCTCGGTCCTTGGCCACGCCATCTTCTTCAGCGTCTTCACGGTCAAGGAGAGCAAGGCGTTCAAGGGCCCGCCGCGCCTGCCGATAGCGATCACGATCGCCCAGTTCGAGGGCGTGGACTTGATCGGGAGCCGCGCCACGGCCAATCCCGCAGTGACCGACCCGGACCTGCTCGCGCACGTCGAGCTTGAGCGCCGGGTCGCCGCGCCCAAGCTCGAGCTCGACCGCACTACACTCGTCTGGGAGGACGAGCCCAAGTTGGCCGCGCCCTCGCAGCCGATGGTCGGCCCGGCTACATGGGGCTTCGCCAAGGAGCCTACGCGGCTGCGCGACGAGTTCCCCGCCGATTACGACGCCGGCCCGTCGCTCGACGTGGCGCGCGACACCGTGCGCGGCGTCGGCAGCGGCGAGGGCCTTCAGCCGAGGATCCCGTTCACTATCGCGTTCAAGAAGATGCCCGGCGCAGGCGCGCTCATGCTCGGTCCCGGCAAGGCCGTGGGGGAGGACGTGAGGCTTTTCAAAGGGGAGGTCCGCCTGGACCTGGTCAGCGGCAAGCTCGACTACGTCGTCCGACCCTCCGGCGACCCGCAGATTGACGCCGCGATCATGAGCCGGATGCTCAGATGGGAGTTCAAGCTGGAGCGCACGAAAGAGGGGGGACTCCAACTGCGCGCCCGACTGCCCTTCCCGACCTCGATGCGAACGGGCGGCCCTTCGCGCACGCCGCCGACAGCCGACGAACTGCTCGACGACGAACCGGACGGTGATTCGCCATGATCCCGCTGCGCCTCGGTGAGATCTTCTTCCTTTACCTGTTTCTCTTCCTGGCGGTTCTGTTCGTCGTCTGGATGAGCTTCGAGCACGTGAACCGCTCGAAACGCTACGAGCCCCCGGTCAAGAAGGGCTTCCGCTGCCCGATCTGCTCGTACACCTATACGGCCGACCGCGACGAGCCCGTCCACCGCTGCCCCCGCTGCGGCAGCCTCCAGGACTAGCAGGCTGCTAAAAAAGACCGCCGTCCGGTTGAATCGTTGAGCCCTCAAGGGCGTTTAACAGGAGCCTATCAGCGAACGGCAGGATTCCGAAGCCCCGCAGGGGCGGATGGTAG
>CBDUSE010000036.1:0-20018 GCA_965369835.1 uncultured bacterium | reverse complement strand
GGAATCGCACCCGCTGAAAACCAACGCCTTTCCACGGCGCACGGGACACCATACCTATTTCGTGGATAGCGCGCCTCGGCGGCAGCACGAAGCTTCTTCTCGGCTTTGGCCTTCCGCGGCCTGGTGGGCCCTCCTGCTGGGGACACACTGACGAGGCACAGGCGCGTGGAGCGTGATCCGCTCCGGAGGCTGGGCGGTTCCGCGGATGCAGAACTCGCCGGACCCCTTCACGGTTGCCTTTCGGCCTGGTATACTTCTTGGTTGGCCTGAACCGGAGGCGCAAGCGCCGTTATGCCTGACTTCAAGCTCGTGACAGATTTCGTGCCGCAGGGCGACCAGCCCGAGGCGATCGCCAAGCTGATGGAGGGGTTGCTGGCCGGGCGGCGGGACCAGGTGTTGCTCGGGGTGACCGGCAGCGGCAAGACCTTCACGATGGCGAACGTGATCGCCAACGTCAACAGGCCGACGCTGGTGATCGCGCCGAACAAGACGCTGGCGGCGCAGCTCTACAGCGAGTTCAAGGAACTCTTCCCCGACAGCGCGGTCGAGTACTTCGTCAGCTACTACGACTACTACCAGCCCGAGGCGTACATCCCGCAGACCGACCTCTACATCGAGAAAGAAACGACGATCAACGAACAGATTGACAAGCTGCGCCACTCGGCCACGCGGTCGCTGCTCGAGCGGCGCGACGTGATCATCGTCGCCAGCGTCTCGTGCATCTACGGCCTTGGCTCGCCGGAGGCGTACCGCGAGACGCTGGTCCTGCTGAACGCGGGCGACGAGGTGGACCGCGACGAAGTGCTGCGAAAGCTCGTGGCGATCCGGTACCAGCGCAACGACGTGGACTTCCACCGCGGCACCTTTCGCGTGCGCGGCGACGTGCTCGAGGTGTTCCCCGCCTACGAGGACGACGCGGCCATCCGTGTCGAGTTCTTCGGCGACACGATCGAGGCGATCCACGTCATTGATCCCCTGCGCGGCAAGACTCTGGAGGCGCTCGATCGGACCGCCATCTACCCGGGCACGCACTACGTCACGACCGAGCGGACGCTCGACGAGGCGATCGCCTCGATCGAGGCGGAGCTCGTCGAGCGGCTCGCCGAGCTGCGCGCGGCGGAAAAACTCGTCGAGGCGCAGCGGCTCGAGACGCGCACGAACTTCGACCTCGAGATGCTGCGCGAGATGGGCTTCTGCACTGGGATCGAGAACTACTCGCGCCACTTCACCGGTCGCCAGCCGGGTGAGCCGCCACCAACGCTGATTGATTACTTCCCACGTGATTTCCTGCTGTTTCTCGACGAGAGCCACATCACCGTGCCGCAGCTCCGGGCGATGTTCCGCGGCGACCGCAGCCGCAAGGATACTCTGGTGGAGTACGGCTTCCGGCTGCCAAGCGCACGCGACAACCGGCCCTTCACGTTCGAGGAGTTCGACGCACACATCAACCAGGTCATCTACGTCTCGGCCACGCCCGCCGACTATGAGCTCGAGCGGACCGAGGGGCTCGTCGCCGAGCAGGTGATCCGCCCGACCGGCCTCGTGGACCCGGCCGTCGTTGTCAAGCCCGCTTCCGAGCAGGTGGACGATCTCTTGGAAGAAATCCGCCGGCGCGTCGAGCGCAACGAGCGCACGCTGGTGACCACGCTCACCAAGCGGATGGCCGAGGACCTCACGAGCTTCTATTCCGGCGTCGGCGTCCGCTGTCGCTACCTGCACGCCGACGTGGAGACGATCAAGCGCGTCGAGATCATCCGCGACCTGCGCAAGGGCGAGTTCGACGTGCTGATTGGCATCAACCTGCTGCGCGAGGGGCTCGACCTGCCCGAGGTGTCGCTCGTCGCCGTGCTCGACGCCGACAAGGAAGGCTTTCTGCGCAGCGAGCGGTCGCTGATCCAGGTGATGGGCCGCGCCGCCCGCAACGTGAACGGCACCGTCATCCTGTATGCCGACAAAGAGACCAACTCGATCCGCCGCGCCATGGGTGAGACGAACCGCCGCCGCGCGATTCAGCTCGAGTTCAACCGCGAAAACGACATCACGCCCGAGACGGTCAAGAAGAACATCTCCGAGGGGCTCGCGGCCGTGTACGAGGCGGACTACGTGGACGTGGGCGTCGTCGCTGAGGAGGCGGCCGCGTACATGTCACACGACGAGATAGACCGCCGCATCGGGAAGCTGCGGAAGAAAATGCAGGACGCCGCCGAGCAGCTCCGCTTCGAGGACGCCGCCGGATTCCGCGACGAGATCCGCCGCCTCAACGAGCTCAAGCTCACGCTGATGTAGGCGCGCAGATCAGCAGCCGACGTCCCCCAGTACCCGATTCCGCTCCTGCCATTAGCCCGCGCAGCGGGCGGCATGTTGGTAGCCACGGGCGTCAGCCCGTGGTTGCGTCTAACATATCGCCCCTGCGGGGCTCGGAAGGACCTATGAATGCGGATCCCACTGGCTGGCTCGTGGCAGGGGGCGCCTACTGCCTCAATCGCGGGTCGATGGCGTCGCGGAGGGCTTCGCCGACGAGGTTGTAGGCCGTGATCGTGGCGAAGATGGCGAGGCCGGGGATGAGGACAAGCCACCACGCGAAGTCGACGAACTCCTTCGAGCTCGCCAGGATGCTGCCCCAGCTCGGCGTCGGTTCCTGCACGCCGAAGCCGAGATAGCTCAGGCCCGACTCGGTCAGGATCGCACCGGCGATGCCGAACGTGGCGCTCACGAGCACAGGCGCGAGCGAGTTGGGCAGCGCGTGCCGGAACATGATGCGAGACGCCCCAAGCCCCAACGCCCGCGCCGCGACGACGTACTCCTGCTCGCGCTGCTTGAGGAACTCGCCGCGCACGAGCCGCGCGATGCCCGGCCAGCCGGTAAACCCGATGACGAGCATGATGATGAAGATGCTCTGTGGCAGGAAGGCGATGAGCGTCAGGATGAGGAAGAAGGTCGGAAAGCAGATCATGATCTCGATCAGGCGCGAGACGACGATATCCACCCCCCGGCCGAAGAAGCCGGCCAAGCTGCCGAAGACGATGCCGATGGCGATGTAGATGCCGACGGCGACGAAGCCGACCGACAACGATACGCGGCTGCCGTGGATCATTCGCGTCATCACGTCGCGTCCCAGCTTGTCCG
Source organism: uncultured bacterium (assembly GCA_965369835.1). GTDB lineage: Bacteria > Auribacterota > JABMQX01 > JAFGEW01 > JAFGEW01 > CBDUSE01. Next base: position 16,892 of record CBDUSE010000036.1, on the reverse strand, counting down.
TGCCGAGCAGGTGGCGCGCACTCGGCGCCTGGAGCATGTCGGTCAGCTCGTTCTGGCCGGGTCCATATGGAATCGGTGGCCAGACGGCCCAGTCGCCCTTGTCCATCGTCTTCTCGAGCCGGCCAAACTCCATCGTCCGGAACGAGGCCGGCGTCCACACCGCGGGCACGTAGAGCGTCCCCTTGTAGCGCATGACGATCGGCCGGTCGTTGGCGATGAACGTGGCGAAGACAGCCACGAGGCAGAGCAGGCCGATGAACACGAGCGCGCCCATGGCGAGCTTCTGCCGCCGGAACTGGCGCCACACGATGGTCCAGTACGACTGGCGCGGGCGCCGGCTCGTGCTCTTCCCTTGCCCCCTAGTCATAGCTGATCCTCGGATCCACGACGGCGTAGAGAACGTCGCTCAGCAGGATGCCGACGAGCGTGAGCGCCGCGCCGACGACGGTGAATCCCATGATGACGTTGTAGTCGCGGTTCAGGACCGCCTCGAACCCAAGCCGACCCAGGCCCGGAATGCTGAAAATCTGCTCGACGATGACACTGCCGCCCAGCAGAGCCGGCAACAGCCCTCCGATGAGCGTCACGATCGGGATGAGCGAGTTGCGGAACGCGTGCTTCATAATGACGACGCGCTCGGCCAGGCCCTTGGCGCGCGCCGTGCGGATGTAGTCCTGGCGCAGCACCTCGAGCATGCCGGCGCGCGCGTAGCGCGAGAGCCCGGCCAACCCGCCGTATGTGTAGCAGACGATGGGCAGGATGAGGTGCCAGACGCGGTCGAAGAACCACTGGAAGGCGTTCATCTCCGAGGCCGAAGGCGAACTCACGCCCGCGAGCGGGAACAGGTTGAGGTAGTCGCCGCCGCAGGCGTAGGTGAGCAGGATGTGGGCGACCCAGAACCCCGGCAGCGAATAGAGGACGAACACGATGAACGTCGTGATCCGGTCGCCCAGACTGTATTGGTGCGTGGCCGAGTGCACACCGATGGGGATGGCCAACAGATACACGAGAAAGATCGCGATCATCGAGAGCGTCATCGTGATCGGCAGCCGCTCGAGGATCTTCTCCGTCACCGGCCGCCCGTCCTTGAATGACTTGCCGAAGTTGAGCTTCGCTACGTCGCCGAGCCAGTAGGCGTACTGGACGTAGATCGGATCGTCGAAGTGGTGGAGCTTGCGCCAGTCTTCGATCTGTTCGTTCGTGAGGCGCCCGCGCAACTGGCCGGTGTCCGTACCGCCCATGATCGGCGTCTCGCCCGGGGCGAGGTGTGTGATGGCGAACGTGATGGTCGTGATTCCGAGCAGCGTTGGGATGATAAGCAGGAGGCGCTTGATGATGTACGTGCGCACCGGCCCCTACTCCTCGTACATTTCGACGCCAACCTTCTCGACGGCGGGCGCGGAGTGGTCGATCTCGTTGAGCAGCACGGCGCGCCACTGGGTCACGTCGCGCCCGGGATACGGCGGCGCGAGCCGCACGTTGACGAGCCGGCGGTTGTAGGCCTGGAGCTGTTCGCCCGAGAAGAGGAACGTGAAGGGCTGCTCCTCGTGGAGGATCTGGTGGAAGCGGTGGTAAAGGGGGATGCGCTCTTTCGCGTCGAGGGTGGTGCGGATCTCCTCGATGAGCTCGTCGGCCTCGGCGTTGCGGAGGTTCGAGTAATTGGCGCCGTATTCCTTGTCGGCCTCCGCCGAGTGCCACATCAGGTAGTAGTCGATGTCGATCCCCATTGCGTCTCCCACCGAGGTGGCGTCGAACTTGCGCTCGAACAGATGCGTCAGGTAGACGGCCCACTCGAGGTGGCGGACGCTCATCTTGATGCCGACCTTGCGCAGCTCCTCCTTGAGGATCGTGGCGATGTCGCTCGTCGTGCCGGAGGCGAGGAACTCGAACTCGAACTTGACGCGCTTGCCGTCGACGACCTTGTCGCGGATACCGTCGCCGTCGTGGTCGGTCCAGCCCGCCTCGTCGAGCAAGCGGCGTGCGGCCTCAGGGTCGTACGGCCACGGCTCGATCGTCTTGTCGTAGGCCGGGTTCCACGGGTAGACGGGTCCGGTGATGACGTAGCCGAAGCCGTAGTTGATCGTGTCGCGGATCTTCTCGCGGTCGACCAGATGCGTCATGGCGCGCCGGACGCGCTTGTCCGTGAACCACACGCGCTTGGTGTTCCACACGATGAAATTGAAGCCGGCGCTCGGCATACGCACCTTGATGAACTGGCGCTCAAAGCTCTTCGAGCCGGACTGCCTCACCCACTGCAGCGGCGACAACCCGACGAGGTCGATCTGGCCCTTCTTGAAGAGCTGGAAGAGTGCCTGCGACTCGGCGACGAACAGGATGGTGATCCGCTTGAAGAACGGTTTCTCGCCCCAGTAGGCCTCGTTGCGCTCGAGCACGATGCGGCGCGCCGTCTCCCAGGTCTTGGCGCGATATGGGCCGGTGCCCGTCGGGGTGCGGCCCTGGACCTGGTGATTGTTGAACTCGGCGCCCGTCGTGTTGCCGAAAGCGTGACGCGAGACGGGGTTGAGGCCGGCGCACAAGCCGAAGGCGAGGAAGTACGGCTTCTTCCAGCGGAAGCGCACCGTGTAGTCGTCGATAACCTCACAGTCCTTGCAGTCGACCCAGTCGGCTTTCGCCATCGTCTTGACATTCTTGTCGAGCTTGACTCGCTCGTAGGTGTAGAGCACGTCGTCGGCCGTGAACGGCGAGCCGTCCTGCCACTTGACGCCCTTGCGAAGGTGGAACGTGTAGCTCAGGCCGTCGTCGAAAATCTCCCAGCTCGTGGCGAGGCACGGTTTCCACTCGAGCGTCCAGAGGTCGCGCTTGGCGAGCGGCTCCATGACGAGCTGGAGCACGCCGCCGCCGGTGGTGTCGAAGCAGCAGAGCGGGTTAAGCGTCTCCGGCTCGCCGCTCGCGCCGAACGTGAGCCAGTCTATGGGCCGGTCGATCTGCGTCCGTTTGCCGACAAACGTCGCCACCGTCGCGAGCGCCACGACAAAAGCGATCAGCACATAGACGAATCGCACCGTGGCCTCCTCCTCCGGACTTCACGCCAGCATACCAGCAGGAGCGCAGGAGCGCAAGCACGGGAGCCGAGCCGCCGGCTAGGCAAGCCCCTTGGGGTCGAAGGCGTCGCGGAGACCGTCACCTAAGAGGTTGAACGCCATGATCGCAAAGAAGATGAAGAAGCCGGGGATGATGATCCACCAGTACTGGCCGAGGTTCGACGGGTTCATCGCCGCAGTGAGCAAGTTGCCCCAGCTCGCGTACGGCTCGGCGATTCCGAGCCCCAGGAGCGACAGCGCCGACTCGCCCAGGATGTAGCCGGGGATCGAGAGCGTCGCCGCCACGATCGCGTACGAGAACGTGTTCGGCAAGATGTGGCGCACGATAATGAGGAAGCTGTTCTGCCCGACCGCCCGCGCCGCCAGCACATACTCCTGCTCGCGGAACGACAGCGCCATCCCCCGCACCACGCGCGCCAATCCCGGCCAGCCGAGGAACGCCATGATCACCACAATGCCGATGTAGATCTGCACCGTGCTGAGCGTCATCGGCATCGCTGCGCGCAGCGTCAGCATGAAGTAAAACGCCGGAAACGCCATCAGGATCTCGACGACGCGCATGAGAATCGTGTCGGTCCGGCCCGCGAAGTAGCCCGAGATGCCGCCCACGATCATCCCGAGCGTGAACGAGATCACCACGCCGATCAGCCCGACCGTGAGCGACACGCGCGCCCCGTGGCAGATTCGCGAAAAGAGGTCGCGCCCGAGCCAGTCGCTGCCGAAGAGGTAGAGCTTCACGCCCGGACGAGCGCCGAACAGGTGGATGTCGCCCGGGATCAAGCCGAAGAGCTTGTACGCGTCGCCCCGGACAAACCAGCGCACACGGCAGCGCCACGTCGTCTCCTCCGCGACAACCCATCGCCCGTGCTCGAGCTTGCTGACCCGAGGGTAGAAAAACGGGATGAGGTGGAACCGGCCGTTTGCGTCCACGAAGCGGAACTTCGTCGGCGGTTGCGAGGGCCGCTCGCGGTCGCTCGTCATGTACTCGTACGGTGCGACGAACTCGGCGAACAGCGCCATTGCGTAGAGCACGACGAGGATCCAGAACCCGACAATCGCCAGCTTGTGCTTGCGCAGCCGGCGCATGGCGATCTTGAACGGCGTCCGGACGATGACCTTTTTCTCGTCCGGGCCACCGTTCTTGCCCACCGTAGCGGCTTTCGCTGTCCGGTCGCGTTCGCTCATTGCACCTTGATCCTCGGGTCCACCACGACCAGTAGCAGGTCGGCAATCAGGTTGCCGATCAGCAGCAGCGTCGTCCCCATCATCATGCTCGCCATGACGAGGTAGAGGTCCTGCGCCAGGACCGCGTCCAGGATGAGCCGTCCCAGCCCGGGATAGTTGAGCACCGCCTCGGTGAGCGCCACACCGCTCAGCAGCCCCGAGAGCTGGTAGCCGAAGATCGTCACCATCGGGTTCACCGCGTTGCGGAGCATGTGCTTATAGATGACCTTCCGCTCGTTCAGCCCCTTAGCGCGCGCCGTGGTGACGTACTGCGCGCGTTTGACCTCGAGCATGTTGCCGCGCATCAGGCGCATCATGCCGGCGATCCGCGCGATCGTCAGCACCGAGACCGGGATAATCATGTGCCATAGGTAGTCCCAGATCTTGTCCCAGGAGCCCATCTCGTCGTAGTTCACGCTCGTCAGGCCGCCGGCCGGCAGCCAGTCCACCTCGGTGGCGAAGTACATCAGGAGGAACGCCACGAAAAACGTCGGCAGCGACATCCCGACGAACGCCAGCACCGAGAGCACCTTGTCGCCGATCGAATACTGCCGAATGGCCGAGTAGATGCCGATCGGCACCGAGAGGAGCCACACCATGATCATCGCCAGCAATGCGAGGCGGAACGTGGCGAGCATGCGCGTGCGAATCACGCTGAATACCGGCTCGTCAATGTACTGCGTGCTGACGCCGAAGTCCTGGTACGCCACCGCTCTCCAGAGCCACCGGCCATACTGAACGATGAGCGGCTTGTCGAGCCCGTGCTTCGCTTTGAGCTCCCGGATTGTCTGCTCGCCGATCTGCGGGTTCAGCTCGAACTGCGTGGTGAAGTCGCCCGGGGCCGCCTGAATGATGAAGAACGCCACGAACGATGCGGCCCACAACGTCAGCAACATCAGCAGGAAACGCTTGACCACGTAGTGCCACGGTAACGGCAGCAGTGTGAAGACAAGGGCCGCGAGCGATACGTACGGGAAGCCGCGCCCGCTCCCAAGCCAGTGGCCTAGAGCGCCCCGCACAACCGTGCGACTCGCCACGAGCACGAGGCCGTAGATGAGCTTGGCTGCCAGCAGAATCCGAAAACCGGCGAGGCCGGTGAGGAACACGTCGTCCTGGCCGGCGGGATTGAACGCGTTGAGCAGCCGGCGCGGCAGGCTCATTGCAGAACCATCAGCTTGGTGTCGAGGTTATGGAACGTGCCGCCGTAGGCGGTCGGCTTCAGGCCGACGAACTTATTGCGTCCAGCCACGAGCGACTTGGGGGTCGTCAGGTAGATGAACGGAAGCTGCTCGGAGACGATTTGCTGCCACCTGAAATAGACCTGCCGGCGCGCCTCGAAATCGAAGATCTTCACCCCCTCGTCAAAGAGATTCTCGATCTCGTACTCCCAGGGCCGGAGGCCTTTGGCCCACGCCGCCACGCTCTTTTTCCATTCGCCGAGCTTTCGCTTCGCTGAGGGCTTGAGCGGCCGCTGGTTCCACATGTGTGTTCGACCGTCGGTGGCCCAGACGTTCCGGCCGAAATGCGGCTCGATACCGCCCGTCAGCCCCAGCACCATCGCCTCCCAGTCGCACGTGTTCTGCAGCTTGTTCACGAGGTTGTTGAACTCGAGCGGCTGGAAGGTCACACGTAGGCCGATCTCCCTAAAATCCTCCTGGATGATCTGGCACATCCTGACGCGCACTTCGTTGCCGCTGTTGGTGGTGAGCACGAACTCGACCGGGGTCCCCTTCGGCATCTCCCGGATGCCGTCCCCGTCGGAGTCCCTGTAGCCCGCCGCCTCGAGCATCGCCTTCGCCTTTTCAAGGTCGTACGGATACGTGCACACGTTCGGGTTGTGGAACAGCGCGTTGCTCGGCGGCTCGGGCGACCAGAGCGGCTCGGACAGCCCGAGCTGCACGAGGCGAATGATCGAGCCTTTGTCAATCGCGTGCGCCACGGCGCGGCGGAACTCGACGTCGCGGAACCACCGTTGCATCTCGGGCGCGATGCCCCGGCCCTCCCCGGTCACCGTTGACTGGTTCAGGATGAGATAGAGCGTGCCGGATGAGCCGCCCATGTCGTAGATCGTGAAGTTCTTTTTCTCCGCCGCAGCCGCCAGCTTGGCGTAGTCCTCCATGCGCAAGCCGTACGTATCCGTCTCGCCGCTCTTGAACTTCAACACTGCGGTGTTGACATTCGGAATGATGAGGACCTTGCGAACGGCGATCGGTCCCGGCCGCTCCGGGAAGCGCGCGTTGTTCCAGTAGCCCTCCCACCGCTCCTGGACCAGCATCTCGCCGTTCTTATACTGCGCGATCCGGTAGGGACCGGTGCCGACGATCGTCCTGAGGTCGCACCCGACGTTCCAGTGCGAGGCGTACTTGCCCTCGTTGACCACGGCCTCGAGCAAGTGCTTCGGCACGATTTCGACGCCGCCCACGATGCGGTCGAACGGCGCGAACGGCACGGGCGTGATGAAGCGCACGGTGTGGTCGTCCACCTTCTCGCAGCGCACCTTCTCGCCCGCAATCGTGAGGATATCGCGCATGGCGATGCCGGGGATGTCGTCGTTGAGCACGATGTCGTTGAACGAGAAGACGACGTCGTCGGCCGTCATCGGCGTGCCGTCGTGGAACCTGACGTCCTTGCGCAGGTGGAACGTCCACGTCACCCGGTCCTCGGCGACCTCCCAGCGCTCGGCCAGCGAAGGGATCACCTCGAGCGTGACGCCGTCGCTCGAGGTCAGGCCCTCGAACACCCCGGCGAACGCAGTAGTCGAGGAGGTCTCGTTCGCGGTGTGGGGATTGAACGTCTTCGGGTCCGAGGTCGAGGAGACCACGAGCTCGTTCGGGTAGGGCGCGTGCTTCGGGCCCTGCTCGAGGGTGTTGACGGTCAGGTCGCCGTAGATGATGCCGTTGAGAACCTGGTAGCCCTCGGGCAATTCGACCCCTTCCTCGAAGGACCGGCCCGGGACCACGTCGCTGTGCGAGGGGGCCGCTTCGGTGTCCGTCTCCTTGTCTCGTTCGCCCGGCTCGCGCGTCTTGCTGCCCTGCCAGCAGGACGAAAGCGCCAAAGCCGCGAACGCCACCGCCAGGACCGTTGCTTTACCGAGACCCTTCAATGCATCCGACCTTGCTTTGTCGCGCGACCCCGCTTCGTGCGCGACCTTGCCTTATCGCGTGTCTTTGAGCCGTGGGTCAAGCACGTCGCGCAGCCCGTCGCCCAGGAGATTGAAACCAAGCACGGCGACGATGATCGCCATGCCCGGAAACAGGCACAACCACGGCCTCACGTAGATCGCCGTGCGACCCGCGCTGATCATGTTGCCCCAGCTCGGCACCTCGGGCGACAGGCCGAGGCCGAGGAAGCTGAGCCACGCCTCGGTCAGGATATTTCCCGCAATTCCGATGCTCGCCGCCACCATGATCGGCGCGAGCGAGTTGGGCAGGATGTGGCGACCGATGATCCGCAGGTTGCCCGCGCCGAGGGCCCGGGCGGCATCGGTGTACTCAGTCGCCTTGACCTCGATCACTTTGCCCCGCACAATGCGCGCGATCCCCGGCCACCCGATCAGCCCCAGGATCCAGAACAGCACGACGATCGAGCGCTGCTCGAACACCGCCGCCACGGCGATGACGAACAGCGGCGCCGGGAAGGCGAAGACCATGTCGGTAAACCGCATGATCAGGTTGTCCGCCCAGCCACCATAGTAGCCGCTGATCGAGCCGAGCGTCAAACCGATGGCAAGCGAGATGGCGGTGGCCGCCACGCCGACGATGAGCGAGATGCGCGCGCCGTAAAGGACCCGGGCCAGCATATCGCGCCCCTGCCCGTCGGTCCCCATCGGGTGCGTACGCGTCGGCGCCCTATCGGCCCGGCCAAGATCCTCGTCCTTGATCGGATGGAAGGGCGAGATGAACGGCGCAAAGACCGCGGCCACGACCAGAAGCGCGATCAGCAGCGTGCCCGCGAGCGCCAGCTTGCTGCGCCGGAAGCGACGCCACGTGCGGGCATGGACCGATTGGGACCGTGTGCGTGGTTCTGTGCTCATTTCCTGCCGGCCGGAGGCACAATGTGTTATAAGTGCGCGCAATCAAGAGGCGCATCGAGTGCGTCTGTACGCCGAGACGCAGACGCGCCCGATTATAGGCCTCGACCCGACGACGACAAGCGATTTCCCGGAGAGCGGCATGACGGCGCCGGAACACGCGTTCCCCACCGACGACTACACACCGCACGGCTACCTCGACAACCCGTACCACACGATGCGGCTCAACCCGAGCGGCGTGATCCGCTCGCGCCCGGCGGTGGGGTTCGGGTGGTGGGTGCCCGCCTATCCGGGCTCGCCCTACGGTAAGGTGTTCGCCTATGCCGCGCACCTCAACATCGGCATCCGGCTTGGCGATAAAGTGTTGCTGACGCCCGAGGACTTCGAGCGCGAGCGCGTCACGCTCAGCTCGCCCTACCACACGAAGAACCTGTTCACCTACGCATGGGAGCTCGACGGCGTGCAGTTCAGCGTGCGCTTCTTCCTCGAGCAGGAGGACGCGCTCGCCGCGATCGTTGAGATGGAGAACTCGATCGCCTTCGACCTCGAGTGCCGGCTCTTTGCCGTGATGCATTACACACGCCGGCTCGACATCAGCGGCTCCTGGGAGGAGGGGCTCACGGCCCGGTACGAGGCCGAGCGCGAGATGTTTGTCGCGCGCGCGTTCTCCGAAGGGACGCTGATCGGCCTCGCGAGCGGCGCGAAGCCCGCCGGCTGTCTCCTCGGACTCTCGGAAGCGGAGGTCCGCCGCGCCATGGTGGATGAGTCGTTGCTCAAGGCCGAGTCAGGGCCGCACGACTCCCTCGTCGCCACCGGCGGCGCGGAGCGCACGAACACCGTCGTCGGCGCGCTGGCCTTCGACGTGCCGCTCAAAGGGGAGAGCACCGAAACGCTCGCGCTTCGCCTCATCCGCAGCGAGACAGAGGCCGGGTTGCGGCAACTACGCGTGGGCGACAACGAGGCGCTCGAGGCCCAAGTGACCTACAAGCTCGCCGATGACGACGCGTTCTGGTCGAGGGCGGTCCGGCTCGGCGGCGACTTCCCGCCCGAGTGGCGACGGGGCTTCGTCTACGACATCGAGACGCTCCGCATGAGCGTGCGCGAGCCGGTGGGTATCTATACGCACCGCTGGGACGCAATGCAGGTGCAGGGCCCGCGCAGCGTGCTCGCCGAGGCGGCGATTGACGCGATGCTGCTCTCCTACTCCGATCCCGCCACCGCACGGGAGGTCCTGCTCGGTACGTTCGCCGACGCGCCGGAGCCGTGGGTGCCCTGCACGCGCGAGGACGGCAGCTACAACATGGTCGCCTACTCCGGCCACGGGTGCGGCACCGCGCCGGAATGGGGCGCGCCGCTGGGGGTCATCGAGATGCTGTATAGGCGCGAGCCCGACCGCGAGTGGCTCGCCGAGCTCTACCCCCGCCTCGTGGCGTACGTCGAGTGGTGGCGCGAGAACCGCTCGGGCGACGAGGGCTTCGCCCACTACCTGTGCAGCTACGAGAGCGGCCAGGACATGTCGTGGCGCTTCGGCCACCAGCTCGGCGGCGGCGATGATGTCACCCGCATCCGGCCCGTGGATCTCATGGCCGCAATGGCCCACTCGTACGGCGCGCTCGCTGCGTTCGCGCACGAACTCAACAAAAAGAGCGAGGCAAAGAAGTGGAAGGCGCACGGCGACGCGTTCGCCGCCCGTACAGAGAAGCTCTGGCACGATGGCTGGTACCACGACTACGATCGCGAGAAGGGAAACTTCACCCACGGTCGCGACGTGATGCACCTGGCGCCGTTCTTCTACCGGCTCGCGCCGGTCGAGCACGCCAAGGCGGTCTCGCCCCTCGTCGAGACAATGTGCACCGACCGCCGGCCCGAGTGGCCCACGTTTACCTTCATGCTCGTCGAGGCGGCGTTCGAGATCGGCCTTCGAAAACCGATGTCGGAGGTGGCGCGGCGCCTGGTTGACCATATCTACGCCGCGACCGATGCGCGCACCCAGGGACCGAAGATGCCGCTGCCCGGCGTGCAGCACGAGTTCTGGCCCGAGTCGCGCACCTGGGGCGCCGAGGGCTACGGCTGGGGCGCGTTCAGCCTCTTCCTCGTGATTCGCACGATGTTGGGCTTCCGCGAGCGGCTCGACAACCGGCCCGGCTTCGTCGTGGCGCCGTCGGTGCCGGCGTCATTGATGCAGCCCGACAGGGTCTACATCGTGCACAACCTCAAGGCGCACGGCTGCACGTTCGACCTCGTCTACACCGTCGTGGACAAGCAGTGGCTCGAGGTCGAAGTGAAGTTCGCCGAGGGCGCCGCGTCCGCCAAGGTCCGCGCGAGCGATGCGCGAAACGACGAAGTGCTCTTCCAGGGCGAGCGGCCCGCGAGCGTGCCCTTTTCCGCAAAGAACTTCGGCGCCTTCAACGTCCTGTTTGAAACCTGATGAACCCGCCCGCGACAGACGGCCCGGATACGAAGCCCACGGCGCGCATGCCGGCGATCCACCAGCTCGCCTCCGGGTTCAAGGCCGGCGACGCGATCAGCAACGATCTGCTCGAGCTCCAGCGCATCCTGCGCTCGTGGGGCTGCCGCTCCGAGATTTTTACGGACCCCGCGTTCACGTCGCCCACGATGCGCGGGATCGCGCGCGACTACCGCGAGTTCGAGGCCGAGGACAAGCCCGACGCGGTCATGCTCTTTCACTTCTCGATCGGCACGAGGCTGACCGAGTGGTTCGCCGGCCTCCAAGCACACAAGGTGATGAAATACCACAACATCACGCCGGCGCGGTTCTTCGCCGCCACGGATACGCGTACGAGCCGCGCACTCGAGCAAGGCCGCCGCAAGCTGGCCGAGTTCGCCCGCGTGCCCGAGCTGGCGCTGGCCGCCAGCGCCTACAGCGAGCGGGAGCTCGTCGAGGCCGGATACCGCCGCACGGGCGTGCTGCCGAACGCGATCAGCTTTGCCGCGCTCGATGAGCCGCCCGACCCGGCCATGCTCGCCCGGCTGAGCGACAACGCGACGAACGTGCTCTTTGTCGGCCGGGTCACCCCAAACAAGAAGCTCGAGGACATTATCGAGGCGTTCTTCTTCTTCCAAAAAACCGCCCGGCTCCGCTCACGCCTCGTGCTGGCCGGCGCGATGGACCCGCTCGACCGCTATGCAGGCTACCTGCGCGGGCTGGTGCGCGAGCTCGACGTACGCGATGTGGTCTTCACCCGCCACGTCACCCAGGCGGAGCTGAACGCCTGTTACCGCGCGGCCGACATCTTCCTCTGTATGAGCGAGCACGAGGGGTTCTGCATCCCGCTCGTCGAGGCGATGCACTTCGGCGTCCCGATCGTCGCCTATGACCAGGAAGCGGTGCGCGAGACTCTCGGCGGGGCGGGCGTGCTCGTGCGCGAGAAAGTCTTTAGGGAAATCGCAGAACTCATGTCCCTGCTGGAGGTCGACAGAGGCTTCCGCGACTGGATTGTCGCCGGGCAGCGCCGGCGCCTCGCATCCTTCCAGCGCCCCGCCATCGAGGAGCGCCTCCGAGAGCTGATGGCCGACTGGCTCTGACAGGGCTCCCCTCAACCGATCGCGAGAATCGGCAAGTTTTTCCTCAAGCATGCCGCGTCCCCGCCGATAACTTGGTTGAGAGAAGGGGCGCGTGTCCCTTCTCACAGGGGTGATTCGATCCGGTTCACAGCGAGCCGGAATTGTCGGGAAGCGGAAGGTTCATTCAGTGAATGGCCAGCCGGGAAGCGGCCGGCTTTTTCGGCGCCGCGAGCGTCCATTCAATGAATGAACGCGCAGCCTCCCGACACAGGAGGACCGAACGATGGGCGAGACGCCGCTCGAACAACCGGCCGTGATCGCGATGACGCGCGCGAGGACCTATACCGTGCAGGACGTGCCGCCGGAGCACGAAGCGGAACGCCCCGAAGTGATCGGCCTTGATCCCAATGCCTTGCGCCGATCACCGGCGCCGTATGAGCGCTTGATGCGCAATGTCATAAAGGAAAACACCGCCAGATCTCGCCCGAATGGCGATGCGCTGAGAATGCCGTTCGCCGGCGGCACGGTCGAGATCTCCGGCGAAGCGATGGCACAGAACCTCGCGATGGCCACCGCCGCTGACGGCGCCTCGGTTCCGGACGCCGCTGCCGGCGCGGCACCAAACGAGACGCAAGAGAGCGATGCGGGCGAATCGGAAACGGACTCCTCTCCCAATGGTGATAACGTAGCTCCTGACCTTGGTGAACGCGTGCTGTAACACCACTCTTCCCTTCGCGGCGACGACGGCGCCCCGGGACCTCCCACCCGGGGCGCCACTCTTTTGGGCGACTTCCTTCCCCCGGTCCGGCGTGCTAACCTGTTTGATAAGGTACGTACCGGGATGCAAGTCGCCCTTCCATACGGCCACGCAACGCTGAGCCTCGAGTTTCCGTCGAGCTGTGCGATCGAGACGATCGAGCCGCCGTCGAGAGCCGCGCTGACCGATCCCGCCGCCGCGCTCGTGAGCGCCCTCAGGGAGCCGGTCGCAGGGCCACCGCTCAGCTCGCTCCTCGGCCCCGACATGCGCGTTGCGATCGTCGTCGCCGACTGGACCCGTGCCTGCGCCTACCGCGCGCTGCTGCCGCCACTGCTCGACGAGCTGAGCCGCTGCGGCATCCGGGACGAGGCCATCGCCCTGCTCATCGCCTACGGGACCCATACGCGGCAACCCGATGAAGTGTCCGGGGAACTTTATGGCGAGGAGGCGTGCCGACGCGCGGCACTCGTGCATCACGACTGCGACACCGCGGACCTCGTCGAGGTCGGCGCCACCCCGGCGGGCACGCGAGTCGCCCTGAACCCCCGGTATCTTGCGGCTGACGCGACGATCACGCTCGGTACGGTCAGCTTCCACTACTTCGCCGGTTTCGGCGGCGGACCGAAGCTCGTCTTCCCTGGGCTTGCCGGACGGGACGGCGTGCTGACCAACCACGCGCGCTACGTTGCGCAGATGCTCGCGGAGCCGCGTCGTCTCAAGGGCGAGCTCGGCGGGAACGCGTGCGCCGAAGACGTCCGCGAGGCGGTCAAGCTCGCGCCACCTGCCTTCTCGATCCATTGCCTGCTCAACGAGCACGGCGCGCTCTCTGAGGTGCTTGCCGGCAAGTGGGACGCCTCACACGAGGCGGCCTGCACGCGGCTGCGCGAGAGCGCCACGATCGAGGTGGACCGGCGCTACGATCTCGTCGTCGCCTCGTGCGGCGGTTTCCCGCGCGACATCACGCTGATCCAGGCGCACAAGTCGCTTGACAACGCCTGCGACCTGCTGCGCGACGGCGGCACGCTGCTCATAGCCGCCGAATGCACCGAGGGCGTCGGCTCGGACACCTTCCTCCCGTGGTTCGATCTCGACGAGGACACGTTCATCGAGACACTGACACACCGCTATGAGCTGCACGGCGGCACGGCATTCGCCATGCGCCGGAAAAGCGCACGCTGCCGCATCTATATAAAGAGCGCCCTGTCGGATGAGATCATTCGGCGCATCGGCGCCACACCCGTCGCGGACCTCCAGACCGCTCTCGACGAGGCACTCGCGGCCCGGACCGACGTGCGGGTCGCCTTCCTGCCCAACGCCGCCGAGACCGTCGTGCGCGAACTCCCCTCCGAGTGAGCTGCGTCGAAAGCGGTTGATTTCTCGTCGCCGCGTGCTACGCTGTCGCACGCAATCGCAAACGGAGACCGTACAATGAAACTGACGCTCGGCCTGCCCACGGGGAGCCTGCAGGAGTCCACGTTCGAGCTGTTCCGCAAGGCGGGTTACAACATCAATGCGTCCATCCGGTCGTACTTCCCGACGATAGACGACGCGGAGCTCTCGGTCATCCTGCTGCGGGCGCAGGAGATCTCGATCTACGTCGAGCAGGGCGTTCTCGACGCCGGCGTCACCGGCAGGGACTGGATCGAGGAAAACGACTCCGAGGTGCACGAGGTAGCCGAGCTCGTCTACGCCAAGACCGGGTTTACGCCGGTGCGCTGGGTGCTCGCCGTGCCGGAGGACTCGCCGATCCGCTCGGTCAAGGACCTCCGGGGCAAGCGAATCGCCACTGAGGCCGTGAACTTGACGAAGAAGTACCTGGCGCAAAATGGCGTCGAGGCCGACATCGAGTTCTCCTGGGGCGCCACGGAGGTCAAGGTCCCCGCGCTCGTGGACGCGATCGTCGAGCTGACCGAGACCGGCTCGTCGCTCCGGGCGCACAACCTGCGTATCGTCGAGACGCTGATGACCTCGACGACCCGCTTCATCGCGAACACGCAGGCATGGCGCGACGCGTGGAAACGCGAGAAGATCAAGAACATGGCGCTGCTGCTCGAGGGCGCGCTCAACGCCGAGCAGAAGGTCGGCATTAAGATGAACGTCCTGCGCGAGAAGCTCGACGAGATCACGGCGCTCATCCCGGCGCTGCGCAATCCGACCGTGTCGTCGCTCACTCAGAAGGGGTGGGTCGCGATCGAGGTGGTCGTTGACGAGAAAGTCATCCGCGACATCATCCCGAAGCTCAAGGCCGCCGGCGCCGAAGGCATCATCGAGTACCCGCTCAACAAGGTGATCTACTAACCGAGGCGGCCGCACAGCGTCTCGATCGCCGCACCGATCTGGAAGGTCCGGAAGCCGTGTGTGATGATGACGGTCGGTGAGGTCTCGACGAGTTCCGCGTCGAGCGGGTTGCGCGTGAAGATCACGACCAGCCGGTCCTCGAACGCCTCGAACGCCTTGAGCAGCTCTCGCTCCCGCGCGTACACCATCGCATGGAAGCAGACGAGCACGATCGTCTCGGACCCCTTCGCCGCGTGAAAGATCTCGCGGATCTCATCCGGCTCGCAGTCGAGCCGGTAGGGCAGCAGCGTCGGCTTGATGCCGCTCGGCTCGAAGTACGCGGCGATCAGCTTCCCGAGGTCCCGGCCCTCGTCCTCGACGAGGATGCCCTCGATCGTGTCGAAAACGGGATAGACGACGGCGACCTTCTGCTCCGGCGCAATGGGCAGCAACGCATGCCCGCCGCGGCGGACCTCGAGCGCCCGCTGCGCCAGCAGCACCTGCAGCAGCCAAGCTGCGCGCGAATCGGTCGTCCTCGGTGGCGGCTTCTCGCTGCAGCGGCGTAAAAGGGCCTCGATCCGTGCGTCGCTCTCAGCGATCGCTTTCTCGTCGAAGCGCCCGGCATCGTACGCCTCGCCGAGTGCCCGGTGCGCGGCGAGCATCCGCTCGCGGTTGTGGCAGACGAGCAACAGATCGTGCCCGGCCTCGACGGCGCGCACGGCCGTCTCCTCGATCGGCCAATGCTTCGCTACCGCGCCCATGTCGAGGTCGTCGCTGATGAGCACGCCCTCGTGGTGCAGGTCCATTCGCACAAGCTCCGTGGCGATCGTGCGCGAGAACGTGGCGGGGATCGTCTCGTCGCGCTCCCAGGCAGGCGAGATTACGTGCGACGTCATCATACACGCGACGCCCGTCCTCGCCGCGCGTCGAAACGGCGCGAGGTGCTCGGCGGCGTTCGGGCGATCGAGCTCGATGACCGGTAGCTCGTGGTGTGCGTCAACGGTGGCCGCGCCTTTGCCGGGCAGGTGTTTGGCGCACGCGGCCAGCCCCGCGGCCTGCATCCCGTGGATCATCGCCTCGCCCAGCTCCGCCACCCGGGCCGGGTCGTCGCCGAAGGAACGGATAGTGATGCCGGGATTGTAGGCGGGCGTAAGCACGTCGAGCACGGGTGCCAGGTTCAGGTTGAAGCCGATCGCGCGCAGCTCCTCGCCCATCACGTGGCCGACCCCTTCGGCGTCCACCGGCGCCGCCGCCGCGCCGAGCGCCGAGTTGCCGGGAAAGATCGTCACGCCGCGCTTGAACCGCACAACCAGCCCGCCCTCGTGGTCAATCGCCACAAGGAGAGGCCGGTCGAGCGCCGCGCGCAAGTCCGCGATCAACCGCTTCGCCTGCTCGACCGACTCGATGTTGCGCGCGTAGAGGATCACACCCCCGGCGTGGATCGAGCGCAGAAACGCGACCGTCTCGTCGGAAACCTCCGTCCCCTCGATCCCGACGACCAGCCGCCGCCCGGCAAACGCTCCAGCCTCACGCGTGCTCATCGGTCCTGCGCTTTCCCGGGAAGATGGCGGCAAAGCCGAACGTCCAGAGCGTGCCGACGATGATCATCCAGTGCCACGCGATCTTGGCGACGTGGCCAACGAGAATCACTACGCCGATGCTCGAGATCATGGCGATGATGTTCGTCACGTTGTTGCCCCGCTTCGTGAGCAGGCCGAGCAGAAAGACGCCGAGCAAGCCGCCGTACGTGTATGAAACGATTTGGAACGCCAGGACGAGCACGCCGCCGATGTCCTTACAGATCCACGCGATCACCACCAGCACCACTGCAAACAGCACGATGAACAGGCGGGACACGCCGAGGTAATGCCGGTCGGACGCGCCCGGCCTGATGTACGCCTTGTACAGGTCCACCACCGCGCTCGACGAGAGCGCGTTGAGCGCCGAGTCGAGGCTCGACATCGCCGCCGCGAACACGGCCGCCAATAGCAGCCCTTTGATGCCGACCGGCAGGTAC
>CBDUSE010000035.1:0-20168 GCA_965369835.1 uncultured bacterium | reverse complement strand
GTGCTTGGAGAAGTTCGGCGCGCCGGCAAGCTTGCTCGAACCCCATTTGCCCGAATAGACGACGGCCCCGTTCCTGTAGAGCGTGGCGCCGTTCTCGTCCCCTTCTACTCGGGTCTTGTCGGGTCCGAGCGCAGTGTCTTTCTGGTACTGAAGCGCATGGAACCGAATCTCCGCGACCGTTGTGCCGTCGGCAGCGAGGCGCTTGCCCCGGACGCTGTAGCGCAGACGCACCGACTCGGTCTGGGATCCGTTTATCGTGATGGCCTCTTTCGCGGCGGCGAACTCCATGCTGAGCTCCTGGGTCGCTTCATAGACCTGGAGCTCACCTTGTTTGAGTCTGTATCGCAGCACGACACCGTTGTCAGCGGGCGTCTTGTCTTCCGGCTCGGTCGGCCTGGTCGCCCCGGTCGGCTTCGCCGGGCTGGTCGGGTGAGTCGTGCCGGATGCGCGGGCGGCGCCGAGCTTCCGCTTGGCGTCGTCGTCAAGGTCGAGGGCGTCGAGCGCGATCCAGCCCCGGGCGCCGCCGCTCCTGAGCGAGAGAAAGCCCCAGACCCACTTATCGTGAAGCTTTTCGGCCTTGAAGGGGTGGCCGGCAGTGACCTCCCGGATCACCTTGCCGTCCCTGCCGTAGAGCTTCGTATTCGTTTTGACCGTGACCTCGACAGCCGAGGCGCTCGCGGCAAGCAGCAGGATGATTGCGATCAGAAAGATACGCTTCATCTCAGGCCCCTTGTGTAGCGTTGCCATATACATCTAGTTTACCACAGGCGTGGGCGTTCCGCAAGCGATTCTCTGGGGCGGGGGCTTCGCCAAGGCGACGCAGGGCAAAGCGCTTGGCGGGGCGTTGGGGGTGTGCGATACTCACGCGCGCGGCCACGCGGGAAACCCGCGGCTGCGGCGGACACGGGCAGCACGAGGATCGTCTTGCTGCCGAAAGGCGATGTGACGAAGAAGTGGACGATCAACAACGCGGGGGCGTGCTCAGTGAGCCCGCGGGCGCGGCCGTGAACTCGCCGAACGACACGCCTTCCGATCTGCGCGCACACGCCGAGGCCATTGTGCGCACGCTGCGCGAGGCGGGGCACGAGGCGTACTTTGCCGGCGGCTGCGTGCGCGACCTCGTCATGGGGCATTCGCCGAACGATTACGACGTCACCACCTCCGCCCGGCCTGACGAGGTGATGCAGCTTTTCGACCGGACGGTGCCGGTCGGCGCCTCCTTTGGCGTGGTGCTCGTGATCGCCGGCGGGCGCGAGCACGAGGTGGCGACGTTTCGGACGGAAAGCGCCTACTCCGACGGGCGGCACCCGGACCGGGTCGCCTTCGCCACGGCGGAGGAGGACGTCAAGCGGCGCGACTTCACGATCAACGGCTTGCTCTACGATCCCGCGACGCAGGAGGTCATTGACTACGTCGGCGGGCGTGTGGACATCGAGCGCGGCATTGTGCGCACGATCGGCGACCCGAACGAGCGGTTCGCCGAGGACCGGCTGCGGCTGATTCGCGCGGTGCGCTTCGCGGCGCGGCTTGGCTTCGCCATCGAGGCGGCCACGCTCGAGGCGCTCAAGCGGCTTGCGCCGACGGTGACGACCGTGAGCTGGGAGCGGATTCGCGACGAGCTCGTGAAGATGCTCACTGGCCCGAACCGCGGCGCGGCGCTGCGGCTGCTCCACGAGACGCGGCTACTCGCGGCGGTGCTGCCTGAGGTCGAGGCGATGGTGGGCGTCGAGCAGCCGACGCAGTTCCATCCCGAGGGCGACGTCTTCGAGCATACGGCGCTCGTGCTCGACGCGCTCGAGGCGCCGAACGCGGTGCGGGCACTCGGGGCGTTGCTGCACGATGTCGGCAAGCCGCCGACGTTCACGGAGACGGACCGCATCCGGTTCAATAACCACGACGTGGTGGGCGCCGAGATCGCGGACGCAGTCTGCAAGCGGCTGCGGCTCTCCACGGACGCGCGCCGCCAGGTGGTCGAGATCGTGCGCAACCACATGCGGTTCATGCACGCGCCCGAGATGCGCGAGAGCACACTCAAGCGGCTACTCAGGCGCGAGACGTTCGCCGACGAGCTCGCGGTGCACAGGGCCGACTGCCTCGCGAGCCACGGCGATCTGACGGTCTACGACTTCCTCGTCGAGAAGCAGGCGGCGTTGCCGCCCGACGTGATCAAGCCGCCGCCATTGGTGACCGGCCATGACCTGATCGCCGCCGGCTACGAACCGGGGCCGATCTTCCGCGAGATCCTTCATGCGGTCGAGGACCTCCAGCTCGAAGGAAAGCTCGGTACGCGCCACGAGGCAATGACCTGGATTCTCGGAACCTATCCCATTGAGAGGCCGGGTGACTAGCCGTGCCACCTCGATGAGCCGCGCCTGCGGCTCGTCTAAGGCGTTTCCGCAGGAAACGCCCTACATGCTGAATTGCTCGCCGAGGTAGATCTTGCGCGCGGTGGCGTCGTTGATGAGGAAATCGGAGGTGCCGCTCACCTCGACGACACCCTCGTTGATGATGTAGGCGCGGTCCACGATCGAGAGTGTCTCGCGCACGTTGTGGTCGGTGAGCAGGACGCCGATGCCGCGCTCGCTCAGTTGCCCGATGATTTTCTGCACGTCGAAAACGGCGATCGGGTCCACGCCGCTGAACGGCTCGTCGAGCATGATGAAGCTGGGCGAGGTCACCAGCGCGCGGCAGATCTCGAGCCGGCGCCGCTCGCCGCCCGAGAGGGTGTAGGCTTTCTGGCGGGCGAGGTGCGTGATGTCGAGCTCCTCGAGGAGGCGCCGACACTTGCGGCGGCGCGCGTGGTCGGGCAGGCCGAGCGTCTCGAGGATGGCCGTGATGTTCTGCTCGACGGTGAGGGTGCGGAAGACCGACGGCTCCTGCGAGAGGAAGCCCATGCCGAGCCGGGCGCGCATGTGCATCGGCATGCGGGTCACATCCGAGCCGGCGAAGTAGACGATGCCCGCGTCGGGCCGTACGAGCCCGACGATCATGTAGAACGTGGTGGTCTTGCCGGCGCCGTTCTTGCCGAGCAGTCCGACGATCTCGCCCTTGCTGACGGTGATCTCGATCTCGTTGACGACGCGGCGGCCGCCGTAGAACTTGGTGAGCCCCTCGGTGCGCAGCAGGGCGCCGTCGTCGGCAGCGATGTCTGTGGAGACGTCGCTCTCGGCCGGACTGGGCGTTGGCGCAGACGGCGCATCCGGCTCGGTGCGAGGCTCACTGCTCGTCTGTGGTTCGGGAGGCGCCATCGTCATCGTTTTCCTCGTCCGGTTTGCTTTCGCCGAAGAAGCTCTCGCGCGTTTCGGAGAAATCCTGCACCTCGACGTTGCCGACGAACCGTGTCTTGCCGTCGTCGTTCCGATCAATGATGACCGTGTCGGCCAGAATCTGGTGCTTTTCCTCGCCGTCGTCCTTGCGGTAGAGCACGCGGGTCGTCTTGGTGCTCTTGAGCGTGATGACGTTGGCGGCGATGTCGTAGTCCGCCTCTTCGCACTTGGCTTGCTCGGTCTTCTGGTCAATGCGGACGTGGCCGATACACTTGACGTGCTTCATGCCGGTGCGGGCGGGATCGGCCTTCTTTTCCTCGTCTGAGTAGTACTGGACGATCATGGTGTCGGCCCAGATCGTGCCGCTGCCGTCGCGGGCGACGACGTTGCCGGTGAAGATGCCTTTGTCTTCGGCGCTGCGGATCTCGAAGTGCTGGGCCGTGATGCGCAGCGGTTTCTTCTTGGCGTCCTTGCCTTCCGCGTTGCCGGCGCCGTTGCCTGTCTCACCGTCGCCACCGGTGTCAGTGCTGATGAGGCCGCCCGTGGCCTTGTCCTTGACGTCCACGATCACGTCCTCATCGAAGAAAGCGTTTACTGTGTCGAGCTCGAGGCGCATCTTTTTCGAGCGAACGGTGCCCCAGGAGAAGGTAACCTGCGTGGCGACCTCGGAGGAGAGCGTGCGGGCCTTTTTGTCGAAGAGCGCCAGCGGCGAGACGAGCTCGATCGGTTCGTCGGCGTTGGGCGTGTCGAGCCGGAAGTTCACCATGCGGTCGCGGTCGCGGTCGAGGCTGCAGGCGAACTCGCCCTGAGCGCGCCAGCGGTAGCGGTTCACCTTGCCCACGATGGGCAGGTGCGTCACGAAGTGCCAGCGGGTCACCTCGGGCCAGGCGAAGTTGGGGTCGCGCTGCCTTTGTGGTCGGCGCTCGGCGTCGAGCGCCTCGGCGGCGCGCTCGATGTCGGCCTTGGAGGGGAGAATCATCGCGTAGAGGAAGACGAGCGCGGCTGCGATCCCCAGGACGAGACCGATTCCCTCGAGCATCCGAACGGTTGTCCGGTCAAGCGCCATCAGGTCGTGGCCTCCTTGGCCGCGCTGAGCCGGGCGACGGCCTTCTCCCATACCCCCTCGTTCTTGAGGATGTGCTCGACGGCCTCGCGCACGGCGCCATGCCCGCCGGCGCGACGCGTGACGAAGGCGGCGGCCGCCCTGACCTCCTCGACGGCGTCGGCGACGGCCACCGCCAGGCCGGCGCGGCTCATGGGTGGCAGGTCAATCAGGTCGTCGCCGATGTAGCAGATCTCATCGTCGCACAGGCCGAGCTCGTCGCGAAGTGTCTCGTAGGCGGCGCCCTTGTCGGGCACATATTGATAGACGCGCTCGATGCCGAGTTGTTCCGCGCGGCGGGTGAGCCCCTCCGAGCCGGCGGACGTCATGAGCGCGACGGTCTTGCCCGCGAGCATGGCGAGGCGCAGGCCGAGCCCGTCGTGCACGTGGAACCGCTTCGTGTAGTCACCCGCGTCGGCCACAAGGACAGTGCCGTCGGTAAGCACGCCGTCCACATCCACAATGATGAGCTTGATCACGGTTGCCTCTCGCGGTGGCGCCGGTGTCAGGCCAGGCCGAGCAGGTCGCGCTCGTCCACGATGCCGATGGGCCGGTTTTCGGGATCCACGACGATCAGGGCGCCGATGTCGCGGTCCTTGACGGTGCGCAGCGCTTCGGCCACGAGCATGTCGGGCGTGACCGTCGTGGGGTTCTTGGTCATAAAGCGGCCGATCGGCTGGCGCGGCGCGGCCTCGTCCTTTTCGATCGAGCGGCGCAGGTCGCCGTCGGAGAAGACGCCGACGAGGCGGCCCTCAGCATCCACGACCGAGACCGTGCCCGCGTGCGCGCGCGAGACCTCGTGGAGCGCGTCAATAATAAGCGCGTCGTCGCGCACGACCGGGGTGACGTTCTGGCGCCGCATGACGTGGCGGATCTTGAGCAGCTTGCGCCCGATGCTGCCGCCCGGGTGGTAGAAGGCGTAGTCCTCGGGGCTGAAGCCCTTGCGGCACAAGAGCGCCACGGCGAGCGCATCGCCCATCGCGAGGGCGGCCGTGGTGCTGGCGGTGGGCACGAGGTTCATCGGCCCAGCCTCGCGCTCGACGGCGACGTTGATGACGATGTCCGAGTAGCTCGCGAGGGTCGAGTCGCCGTTGCCGGTCATGGCGATGATGCGCGCGCCGATCTTCTTGATCGTCTCGATGAGCGTGACCACGCGCAGCACTTCCTCGGTCTCGCCGCTGTTCGAGAGCGCCAGCACGATGTCGTTGCGGACGATCATGCCGAGGTCGCCATGGAGCGCTTCCTCGGGGTGGACGAAGTAGGCCGGGGTGCCGGTCGAGGCGAGGGTGGCGGCGATCTTGCGGCCGATAATGCCCGTCTTGCCCATGCCGGTGACGATGATGCGGCCCTGGCAGGCGTTGATCATCTCGACCGCGGCGTCGAACTGCTCGTCAAGCTGCCCGGCCAGCCGGCTGATCGCCTCGGCCTCGACGGCGAGCACTTCCCTTGCGATCTCCCGATCGCTCACGGTGATGTCCTGATCGCTCACTGCCCCGGATCCTCTCCCGATCGCTCCGCCCCCTCACCGGCTCCGAGCTGTTTCTCAAGCTCTTTGACCCGGATCTTGAGAGCGCTGACCTCGTTTGCCTTCCTCACGATCGCTTTTTTTGCAGCTTCCAGCCTCTGGTTGGCCTCGTCAAGCGATTTCTGGAGCGTGTCGGCATGCTCCTTTTCGGCGGCGGTGGCTTCCCCGGCGGCCCTCAAGTTGGTGTTGAGCTTGGCGACGAGGTCGGCGGCGGCCTTGAGCTTGCCCTCGAGCGTCTTGACGTGCTTGCTGGTGGCGGCGAGATCGTTCGAGGCGGCGTCAAGGGCCTCCTTCGTCTCGGCAAGCTGGGCGCTGAGCTTGGCCGCCTCGCTCCGCAGCGCCTCGCGATCGGCGAAGCGCGTCTCGACCGTCCGCCTGAGCGCGGCGCCCTCGTCTTCGAGTTGCTTGACTCTGGTCCCCAACTCGCCCGCTTCCCTGCGCAGCGCAGCGTGCTCCTTCCTAAGCGTCTCGTAGGCGCTCCCACTCCCATCGGTTTCTGGATGGGCTTCGTCGGCGCGCGACTCGGTCTGTTCGGCGCTCTCGGGTTCGGTGCGCATGGCGAGGCGGCGTTCCTTTCGGACGACGCGGACGAGCAGCACGACATCAACCACAAAGAAAACCGCGACGAAGAGAACGAGTATCGCGCGGGCGTGTCCGCCTGCAGATGTCGAGGCCACGGCGCGGTTACTCCTTGAGCATCGCTTTGAAGATGGTGTCGGCCACGAGATGCTGGCCGGTCGTGTTCATGTACATCATGAAGACGTCGTCCTTTACCTCGTCGTCGAGGAAGAGGGACTTCCAGTCGCCGTCGTGGAGGGTGACCGACTCATACACGTCGGCGAGCTCGACGTTGCGCTCGAGCGCAAAGCGGCCGAGCGCGAGCGCGAAGACCTTCGAGCGTTCCGCCGCGAGCGGCATGGGCGGCGGGGTCATGAGCACGATCTTCGCGCGTGTGCGCGCGGCGAAGTGGTTGGTCATGAGGCGGCAGTAGGCCTCGATCGTCTCAGTCGGGGTACACGCCGTGAGGTCGGCCTGGTCAAGCGAGATGACGACCACGTGCGGCCGGAACCGCTCGATCGCCTCGCCCGCTTCGATTATGCGCTTGACGGGGAAGTGGCCGAGGGTGTCGCGCTCGGTGGCAAAGCGCCGGACAGTGACGGTCCTGGACGGGAACCGCTTCTCGAGCTGGTGCCGCAGGATGCCGAAGAAAAGCGTCGCCTCATCGTAGCCGGGGCCGCCGGGGCAGAGTGAGTTATCCACGATCGCTACGCGCAGCGCCCGGGGCGAATCGGCGAGCACCCTGGAGAGCGGCTCGCGCGTGAGCTCGGCCGCGTCCGTGATCTTGACGATGAGATGGTTGCCGTCGGCGTCCACGAGGCTCGGGTCGTGCGCGGCGAGCTTGGGGAACGGATCGGTGTCGAGCAGGACGCGCAGGTCCTTGCGGGCGATCTCGACCTGGCCGTACCGGACGAGGCTGCTCACGCTGAAGCGCCCGGGCAGGTTCGGCAGCTCGGCCTCGAGGACAAGCTCACGCTCGAGCCGGGACCGTGCGGTCTTGGCGACGCGGTACGTGGCCGAAAGCGATTGACTCACGCCGGGCAGCGAGAGCGGCGAGTCGAACGTGCGCCGCTCGTCATCGCTGAAGACCCATGCAAAGGTGCGCGACTCGGTCGCCACGAGTTCGTCGAGTCGCTTGGAGAAGAGCGCGATCGTGTGGCCGCACCAGTGCAGGTGCTGTTCGATGACGAGGTCCGCGCTGCGCTCGGCAAAGAACTTCAGGCCGAGGCGGATGGACACGGTCGGGTCGCCGTCGAGGCCGGCCTCGCCACGTATGATCTTGCGCTCCTCCTGCTGGTTGAAGACAAGCTCCATCTTGTTGCGCACCTCGGCGGGGAGGGTGATCGTGCGGCTGTACGATGCCTCGAAGCCGAGCGTGTCGCGCGCGGTGAGCGTCGCGGTGTACGTGCCGGGCTCGCGGTAGGTATGATCGGGATTGAAGTCGGTGCTCGCCTCGCCGTTGCCGAAGTCCCAGGTGCAGGACTTGACCGTGCCGAGGCTCGAGGCGGCGAGGGCGCGGAACCGTACGGCCGAGAGCACTATGTCGGTGCGCACGAGGCGGGCCTGGCCCAGCACGCCGGCGGTGAAGTAGGCGTTGAGTGGCCGCTTGAAGCGCTGGAGCGCGACGACGGAAAAGCCGACGTCCGTCGGAAAGGCCCTTGCCGGCACGGTTTCGTATGTAGCCTGGCCGGGGGGACGCCACTGGAGCCGGGCGATGTAGCTGGTCGGGTGGCGGCTGAAAACGTAGAGCGCGATCTTGTGGTCGCCCTGCTCGAGGAAGATCGAGTTGTTGGCCGTGAACTGACCGAGGGCGCGGGTCTGCGTGACGCGCGGCTGCCCGTCGAGCAAGAGGTAAGCGAGACCGGTCGCCTTGAAGCGCAGGCCATAGTCGCCGCCGGCGGGCGCGCGCAGCACGCCTTCGTAAAGGGCGAGGCACCGGGGCGATTCCTTCGAGAACGGGTTGGTGCTGTCGTTGATCTGCGACCGGGTGCCGCTGCCGAGGACGCTTGACGACGAGGCATCGAAGGCCTCGCGGAAGCCGTCGGGGCTTTTGATCTTGCCGCCGGGATGCTTGTGCATCTCGAGCCGGATGCCGGCCGCGGCGGTCGGCAATCCAGCGCCGGCGGGCGGCCCCGCATCGGGGTTACCGTAGTAGACATAATACGCCGAGGGTCGGCTCTCGGCGAGCTTGAAGCGAAGGCTCACCCAGCTGTCCACGGCCGCGCCGTCCGGGGCCCCGCCGTCCGCTGCCGCGAGAACAACGTGCGGCATGACGCGCCCATCGGCGGTGGCGACGCGGATGTCGGCACGATCGGGTCTGGCCAGATCGCTTACCTCGATCGAGGTGCCGCCGGTCGGGAACCTGTCGAGGTAGGCCGGCTGGTCCACGCGGACGACCTGGCGCCAGGGCCACGCCGGGTCGAACCAGGGCGCGGTGTGGGGCGCCTCGCTGGGGGCGCCTCGCGGCTCGGCGGCGACCGCGGTCGTGCACGCGATTGCCACCAAGCACGCCGCAAGGATCTCCAAGAAGACCCTGTATGACTCAGGACCGTTCAAGATTGTCCTTCCATCGGGTTTAAGCCGCACCCGATGTGTGCGACGGCATGCTACCCGCCAGGCGCCCGTCGGGTCAATACGGATCGCCGCCGATTCCCGCGCAGTTTGGTTCGACCGCCTTGGGCGCAGGCGGTTCCGAAAAACAGAGCAACGCGACCGGGAGAGGTCTGTCGCACCTTCGGCCCTCGGAGCGAGTGTGTGCGCCTTCGACTGAGCTGGCGGGCTTCTACTTGACACCCAAGCGAAGCTTGAGGCGGCGACGGGGCTCCTTGGCGAGGCGTACAAGGCGTCTTACGCGGCGCTTGCTTCGCGCCGCACCGTGAGGCACCGTGTCCCACGCTAGGCTTGCCAGGCCTCGCCGCCTGCGCGAGCTCGATAAGCCCCGCTTCAGGGGCCCGTGCCTCCCTCCTGGCCCGGGGCACCTACCGGGAGCCGGCGGAGACCATGCCCCAGATAGAAGAGCGGGCAAGGTCCCTGTTCAGCAGAAAGGGTTGACATCTTCCGCCCGAAGAGCATCATAATGGTCACAAGTGCATTCGCGAGTTCGCGATGCTGTGGGGGAACCCAGGTGATCGGGAGGAGTCGGCCCCGCCGCTTGGAGGTGTGCAAAGACTGCTCCTCACCCGTGAGTCTCACGGAGGATGCCCGGGAGAGCCAACTGCTTCTCAGGGAGAGGCCGGAGCATGAACCAGTCTTTGCCGATAGACACAATAGTCGAGGGTGATTGTGGAACGGTCCTGGAGCGTTTTCCGGCCAACTCTGTAGACCTGATCTTCACTTCTCCGCCCTATGCCGATCGCCGAAGGAACACGTACGGCGGAATTCATCCAAATACGTACGTTCGGTGGTTCTTGCCGAAAGCCGAGCAGTTCTTCAGGGTGCTAAAACCGACGGGGACGTTTGTTCTCAACATCAAGGAAAAGGCGGTGAACGGGGAACGTCACACCTATGTTATCGAACTAATCATGGCACTGCGTAAGCAGGGCTGGCTGTGGACTGAGGAGTTCGTCTGGCACAAGCGTAACTGTTATCCCGGCAAGTGGTCCAACAGATTCAGAGACGCTTGGGAGAGACTCCTGCAGTTCAACGAGGCGCGAAGGTTCAAGATGTTCCAGGAAGAGGTCATGGAGCCAGTTGGTGACTGGGCGAAGACACGCCTCAGAAACCTGAGCGCAACAGACAAGAGGCGTGACGAATCAAGGGTCAATAGCGGGTTTGGCAAGAAGATCTCGAACTGGCTGAAAAGAGACAAAGTATATCCCACAAACGTCTTGCACCTGGCCACGGAGTGTGCCAACCGAGAACACAGCGCGACCTTCCCCTTGGCCCTCCCCGAGTGGTTTGTCAGGCTCTTCACTGAAGAGGGCGATCTCGTACTGGACCCGTTCATAGGCTCCGGCACTACCGCCTTGGCTGCCCGGCGCCTTCGCCGACACTACATAGGGATTGACATCGGCGACGAGTATTGTCGCTTAGCCCGGGCGGCCCTGGCGGAGGATGAACGGCAAGGAGCGTTGCTGTGAGCCCCCTCGACCTTGACAAGGTTCGGCAGTTCGTCAGCGAGAACATTGTCCGGTTTCATCGCAGCAAGGCCGATACACTGGCAAGAGTTGACCTCACCAAGATCCTCCGGAGCAAGAACCCATACCTGTTCCGCGCGAAGAACATCGAACTGGCGGCCGACCTTGTGGGCCAAGTCATGGACGCCTACCTATCGTCTTCCGAAGAAAAGCTTTTTGGGGACTTCCTCGAGGATTTAGCTGTCTTCATTGCACAGCAAACATTTGGTGGCTGGAAATCGGCTGCCACTGGCATAGATCTGGAGTTTCGACACAACAACATTCACTACCTTGTTTCTGTGAAGTCTGGGCCGAGGTGGGGCAACAGCTCCCAGCAGAAGAAGCAGGAGCAAGACTTCAAGACGGCGGTCAAAGTCATTAGACAGTCGAGGCGCTCAACGCGCGTGGAGCCTGTCCTGGGCATCTGCTACGGGAAGACGAAAACGACTTTCGTGAGAGGCTACATGAAGGTAGTCGGCCAGAACTTCTGGTACCTCATCAGCGGGAACGAGCATCTCTACACAGACATCATTGAGCCTCTCGGGCATAAGGCGAAGCAGCACAACAGTCGGTTCACCAGAGAAAAAAACAGACTGTTGAACAGGTTTACCGAGGAGTTCATGGCGGGCTTTTGTCGGGACGGAGGGATCGACTGGAAGAAGCTGGTCGAATTTAATAGCGGCAACCTCGACCTCAAGGACTGACGGGGATCGGGGCCTCGACCTGGGTTCACGAGGCTACAGTTCAGGAGGGGGGACGTTGGGCGGGAAGAGTACTGCCGGGTTCACGCTGACTGAATTGCTGGTCGTCTTCGCGGTGGTCGCGGTGCTGTTGGCGCTGATCTTTCCGGCCATCGGGGGCGTGCGCAAGCAGACACAGACGCTGCTCTGCCGGTCGCGGCTGCGTCAGTGGGGCGATGCGTTCGGTTTCTATGCAAACGACTGGGACTCGCTCTGGCCGCACACCGACTCGAATTACGGCATTGTCCGCGAATCGGGAAATGACCCGCCGGGCGAGTGCTGCTGGGTTGACGTCCTGCCTCCCACCATGGGCCTGACGCCGGTGCGCGAGCTACGCGATGCCGGCAAGCTCCCCGACCGCGAGACGATCTACCAGTGCCCGTCCGCGGTGCCAAAGCCCGGCAAACCCGCCTTCGACTACGAGCAGTGCGGCTACTACAGCTACGCGATGAACTCCTACCTCGAAGCGGACTTCCACGGCTGGGACTACCCGCCGTTCGTTGATACCGAGCTGATCAGACGGGCCGGGGTCACCGTGCTGCTGTTCGACCAGAACCTCGACCCCGCGATCGTGCCCGAGATGGGCGAGTCCGAGAAGCGCGAGGAGGCGGGCATGTTCCCGTCGTACTCGGTCGGGATGTTCACGCTGCGGCATCATCGCGGCGGCAACGTGCTCTTTTGCGACATGCACGTCGAGCACATCAAGCGGCGGATGTGGCTCGACTCGTGGCCGCCGCGTGCGGACGCCTGGGTACAGTTTTTTCCGTATTGAGAGGGGGATGACCGATGAGGGTGCGACGAGGCTTTACGCTCATCGAGCTCGTGGTGTCGGTGGGCATTGTAGCGGTGGTGACGACGGTGGCGACGATGGCGCTGCGCGGCGCACGACGCCAGGCACGGGTGATCGAGTGCGCCCACAACCTGCGCCAGGTCTGGTCGGCCCTGAGCGCGTACGCGCAGGACCATTACGCCCTGCTGCCCGCGGGAGGCAAGACGCCGAATCGGCTCCCCATCCCCACGGCGCAGACGCTGACCGAACTCCTCGGCGGTCGGATCGAGCAGCTTTATTGCCGCACCTACCCGCTGCGTGGCGAGAACTTGAAAGCATGGAAGAAGGCCTGCGCAGACAACGCCCTTTGGAGTGCGCCCTGCATCGGCTACCTCTACCTCGCAGGCTCGCGGTTCGACGGCTGGGATGTGGCGAATGACGCGTTACCCGACGACTTCAAGTGCGAGCGGATCGAGTCGGTCGGCCAGGGCCTTGCCTACAGCGCCGATGTGGTGTGGCTGACCGATGTGGCCCGGTGCACGACGAACGATGCATCGGGGCGCACCAGACCGATGAACTGGGAGCTGACGAGCCACCCACCCCAGCGCGTCGTGTTGCCGGATCCGGAGCACCCGGAGAAGCGGTGCCGGAGCGACTATCGGCTCCCCGACGGCGCCAACGTGCTCTTCGAGGACGGCCACGTCCTGTTCCGCCCGTTCGGCAAGCTCCGGCCCCGGCTGATCAAGGACGGGAAGGTGTACTACTGGTAGGTGGACTCCTCGGGGTTGGACGTGGCGCCAGCGTTGTAGGGCGGGGCCTCCTGGCCCCGCCGAGAGCACTTGCAGGAGGACGTGAGGAAAGCGTGAGAACCCCCCGCGAGCATCTTCCCCGACGCAAACACCTCACCCGTCTAGGCGAGGTGTTCCGCCTACCCGTCGGCCAAGTCTACCTGCTGACGCTCTGCACCGCTGCGAAGCGTCCCCACGGTCGGCGCCATCGCATTCATTGACGGATACTCCAGCGCCCTGTAATATATTATGTTTCTCCTTTTGGATTCGAACGCCCGGGGAAGCCGCAGGATGACCTCGAAGCCTACGCCCAGCAGAGCCTGGCTGCCACCAATCATAATGTGTCTGGCGTTGTTCGGTGTCGGCCTTCTGGCGCTTTCATCTTTGCCCTTTGGAGTGCTCAGGGCCGCGATGCGGTTCATCGGTATTGTGCTGCTCATTGGCATCGTGCCGCTCACTGTCGGGAGACGCCACGTCGAGCGTGGCGTTTCCGAGATGGTTGCCTCCTTCTCGCGCTTCTTCAATACGCTCGGGTGCTCCGTCCGGGAGGGACTGCGCAGCGATGATCGAACACACCGGCATACGCTTGTCCTGATCGTTGTCGTCGCGATCGCCCTCAGGCTCTGCTTCTTGTTCCAGCCAATACGCTTTGACGAGTCGGCTACCTTCATACATTTCGCATCCCGGCCGTTGTATCAGGGACTTTCCGCCTACACCCCCAATAATCACCTATTTCACACGTTCCAGGTTCACGTCGCATACTTGCTCCTCGGCAACAAGCCGTGGGCCCTCCGGTTGCCGGCATTTCTTGCGGGGGTGCTTGTTGTCCCGGCGGCCTACGCCGCGGTACGTGTCCTGTGCAACAAGCACGCGGCGCTGTTGACGGCGGCGCTTGTTGCGACCTCATCGGCGCTCATTGAGTTCTCGACGCTCGCCCGTGGTTACAGCCTTCAATGGCTGATTTTCCTGCTTCTCGCCGTGCTCTGTGTCTATCTCAAGCGCAATAGAGAACCGGCTGCGTGGCTAGTCTTTTCCGGTCTGAGCGCATTGGGCTTCTACACAATCCCAACTATGCTGTTCCCTTTTGGGATTCTCGTCGTGTGGCTGCTCCTCTCCGTGATTTTCCGGCAGACCGAGGTGGACCGCAGTCGCTTGATCAAGGATCTCATTTTCTTTTCAGTCCTCGCCGGTGTCTTGACGCTTATCCTGTATGCGCCTGTTCTCCTCGTGTCTGGGTGGAAGTCAATTGTTGCCAACAAGCGTGTGATGCCGAATGCCTGGCCGGTCTTCACCGCGAATCTCGTACCGTCTTTCGGCCGGGTGTGGAGCCAATGGAACAGAGATGTTCCGACCATAGTACGCCTCGTGCTCCTTATCGGTTTTCTCGCTTCATTGGTCTACCGCAAGCGTCTCGCTGCGTATCGTCTCCTGCTCGTTCTGGCCGTGCCTATCTGGTGCGCGTCCGTGCTCTTGGCGCGGCGATTTACCCCTCACACCCGGGTGTGGCTTTACTTGCTGCCGCTCTATTTCGGGTTCGCGTCTGCGGGATTGGTGGGCCTGCTCAGCGCGCTTGAGGCAAGGTTCCGTCGTTACGAATCCGTTGTCTACACGCTCCCGGCACTCGCCCTGTCCGTGTGGCTGGGCTTGAACGTTCTCTTGACACAATCGGTGTACTATTCACGGCAGACGGGAACGCTCAGAGACGCGAAAGGAATCACGGCTTTCTTGGAGGACTATCTTCAGCCCGGTGACAGGGTTCTGGCTCGTTGTCCCTCTACCGCACCGCTCGAATACCATTTCCGCGCTCAGGGAGTTCCCCGTGGGCATTTGAGCCTCGACCTGAGTTCGAGTCGCCGTATCGTGGTTGTGGTCAACACGTCAACCGATCAGACATTGGCAACGCTCCTGGACCAGGCGGGGTTATCGGAAGCGAACCTGGGGAATCCGAAGATGATTCGGGAGTACGAATCCGCGACACTCTACGAGATGAGGGGACCAGGCGGCGGCGACGACGGATGAGGGGACCGGCCCCTGCGAATTGCCCCGGGATCCCCTCCCTCCAGTGTGGGGCGGCAGAGGAAGGCCGCTGTGTCTCCACATGAGCGCTGGACATCGGGGACGGTGGCTGCTAGCATGAGGGCTGCACGCAACGGGTGAGAGGCACGGCGCGATGCTCGTCAAGATAGACCCGCACGTCCATACGCGCTACTCGAATGCGCAATCGGACTGGTTCCTGCATTTCTTCAAGTGCCCCGAGTGCGCCACCTGGCCCGAGGAGCTCTACCAGATCTGCATGAAGCGCGGGATGACGCACGTCACCGCGACCGACCACAACTGCCTCGACGGGTCGCTCGAGCTGGCGGCGCGCTACGACAACGTGATCCTGGGCGAGGAGGTCTCGACGGTCTTCCCCGAGGACGACGTGCACGTGCACGTGGTGGTGCTCGGGCTCGACGAGGCGATGCACCGCGAGATCGCACAGCTCAGGCACAACGTGTACGAGTTCGCCGGCTACCTGGCCGAGCAGCGGCTGGCGCACTTCGTGGCGCACCCGCTCTTCAATCACAAGATGGGGCTGCTCACCTTCGAGCATCTCGAGCGGCTGGCGCTGCTGTTTCGGGGATGGGAGACGCTCAGCGGCGGCCGCGGCAAGCGATCGAGCGTCCTGGTGCACGAGTTCGTCGCCTCGCTCACGCCGGGGAAGATCGAGGAGCTGGCCGCGCGGCACGAGATCGAGCCGCTCTGGGACGAGCCGTGGCGCAAGCACCACTACGCCGGCACGGACGATCACGCGGGGGTCTATCCCGGCACGAACTACATCGAGTTCGAGGCCGCCGACGCCTCGCCAGGGGGCGGTGAAGACGGCCTCAGGGGGGGCGCGGTCAGCCACGGCGGCACGCCCGGGTGCGTGGCGAGCATGGGAGTGCAGATCCTCGGCGTCGGCTACAAGGTGATCAAGCAGCGCTGGGGCGACCAGATCAACAAGAAGGTCTTCGTCTTCCTCGACCGCATCCTCGAGCAGCACACGCGCGCGACGCTCACGCCGGTTGAGAAGCTGATCGAGGGGATCAAGACGGCCATCCTCCCCGGCGACGAAGCGGTGTTCCGCTCGCTGGCGATGACGATCAGGAAGCAGACGCGCAGCGACGAGCTGTTCCAGGCGGGATTTCTCTCTCGCGACCTTTACAACGAGCAGGTGATCGAGCTCTGCTCGACGGTGTGGGATACGCTGCTCGTCTCGGTGCTCAAGAAGAAGTTCGACTGGCACTACCTCGTGACGCTGGGCGCGGCGGTGCTGGTGCCGTACGTGGTCTCCGCCAATGCCAAGAACTCCGAAGCCCGGCTCTTCCAGGAGATCGAGGACGCGCTCGAGCTGCACCCGGACCCGCGCGTGGCGTGGTTTGTTGACGGCTACTCGCACGTGGACGGGGTGAGCCGTGTGATCCGGCTCTTCCTGGACCGGTTCGAGCGGGCGGGCAAGCCGGTGAAGCTCATCATCTGCGACCCGAACCCGTACCCGAGCAAGATGATCAAGCGGTTCGCGCCGATTTTCTCGACCGAGCTGAAAGAGTATCGCAACATCATGCTGCACATCCCGCCGGCGCTCCAGGTGCTGCGCTACCTCGACTCGGGCGGGTTCACGCACGTGGTCTGCTCGTCGCCGGGGCCGATGGGGTTTCTGGGCCTTGGGTTCGGCAAGCTGATGAAGATGCCGGTGTGCGGCGTTCATCACACCGACTTCGTACGGTTCGCGCTTGAGGTGACGCGCGACGCGGCGCTGACCGACCTGATCCGCATGGGGGGCAGCGTCTACTATCGTTACATGTCGAAGGTGTTCGCCCGGTCAAATGCCTACCGCAACGACCTGGTGCAGTTCGGCGTCGAGGCGGACCGGATTGACGTGCTGCCGAGCTGGACGGACACCGAGCGTTACTGTCCCGACAAGCGCAAGCCGGGGCTGTTCGGCTCGAGCGCCGGGCTCACGCTGCTGTCGGTGGGGCGCATCTCCGAGGAGAAGAACCTACGCTTCCTGCTTAAGGTGTACGGGCGCCTGGTACCGAAGCTCAAGGGGCTGCGGCTGATCTTCGTCGGCGACGGGCCGCTCCGGCCCGCGCTCGAGCGCGAGGCCGAGGGGCTGCCCGGCGTGCGGTTCACGGGCGCGCTGCACGGCGAGGATCTGGCCACCGCGTACGCCTCGGCCGACGTGCTGGTCTTCCCGGCGCGGCACGAGACGTTCGGCAACGTCGTGCTCGAGGCGCAGGCCTCGGGCGTGCCGGCGATCGTAGCGAACACCGGCGGACCGAAGGAGATCATCCTGCCCGGCAAGACGGGGTTTGTTTGCAACCCGGAGTTCCCCGGCGAGTTCGAGGAGGCGATCGAGCGGCTCTACACCGAGCGCGGCCTGCTCGAGACGATGCGCGCGGCCTCGCGCGAGAACGTGCTGGCGCGCTTCGATGCCGACACGATCATCGAGAACTTCTACCAGTCCATCGTGAGCACCCGGGCGGTATCGCTCGCCGCGCCGGTCATCTCCCGCCTTTCCGCCGTGTCGTAGTTCATTCACCACCGATTCTCACAGATCACCACGGATCAATCTCTGCGATCTCCGCGCCTCTGCGGTTCGTGTTTGAGCACGTGAGTGTATTGTGGTATCATCAATAAAACGAGACACCCGAAGAGTGAGGGACGACCGATGAAACGGGTCAGTCCGTACAAGATCGTCCTCGAGCGCGAGGGCGACATGAAGGTCGAGGCGGAGGCGTACGTCGCCGAGGGGATGCACATCGAGGCCGACGCGCTCGAGCAGCTCCGGAACGCCGCGAAACTGCCGTCCGTGGTCAAGGCGGTGGCGATGCCGGATATCCACGTCGGCTACGGTGTGCCGATCGGCGCGGTCGTGGCGACCACCGACATCGTCAGCCCTGCCGCGGTCGGCTACGACATCAACTGCGGCATGCGGATCGTGCTCACGCCGCTCGACCAGGATGACGTGGATCCGGTCAAGATGGCCGAGACGATCCGGCGCGACATCCCGCTCGGCGAGGGCAAGAAGAACGTCAAGATGCACGAGGACGACTTCCGCCTTGTGCTCGAGCGCGGCGTCGAGGCGCTCAAGGACGTCGTGCACAAGACCGGCCGCGTCTGGGACGTGCGCGACGAGGCGGATGAAGCCGAGGACATCGAGCGCATCCAGGAACGCGGCTCGCTCGTCGGCGACTCGGTGCACGTGTCGCACCGGGCGATCGAGCGCGGCCTCGCGCAGCTCGCCACGCTCGGCGGCGGCAACCACTTCATCGAGATACAGGTCGTTGAGTCTGTTTTTGAGGAGGAAACTTCAAAAAAATTCGGGCTGCACACGAACCAAATCGTCGTGATGATCCACTCGGGCTCGCGCGGCTTCGGTCATCAGGTCGCCGGCGACTATATGAAGCTGGCCAAATCGCTCACGCTCGACCGGGCGCCGAACCGCGACCTCTGCTTCCTCGACGCGGACAGCCCCGAGGGGGAGCAGTACGTCAGCGCGATGAACTGCGCGGCGAACTTCGGGTTCGCCAACCGCCAGCTCATGGCGGTGTTCGTGCGCCACAACCTGCGCAAGCTCTACGGCGAGCGGATGAAGCTGCCGATCGTCTACGACGTGCCGCACAACATCGTCAAGGCCGAGGAGCACAGCGGCCGCACACTCTGGGTCCACCGCAAGGGCGCCACCCGCGCGTTCCCCGCCTCACGCATGGCCGGCACGCGCTACGCCGACACCGGCCAACCCGTGCTCATCCCCGGCTCGATGGGCACGGCGAGCTACGTGTTGGTGGGAACCGAGGAGTCGAAGGTCACCCTGCACAGCGTCAACCACGGCGCCGGCCGGGTGATGAGCCGCACCGCGGCCGCCGGCAAGTACGGCCGCAAGGGCAAGGTGATCCGCGAGGCGGCGATCAGCGACCGCGACTTCGAACGCGCCATGCACGGCATCCACCTGATCTGCGAGGACAAGCGCTCAATCAAGGAAGAGGCGCCGCAGGCGTACAAGAACATTGACGAGGTGATCCGCACCGTCGCCGACGCCGGCCTGGCCCGCATCGTCGCCCGCCTCCGCCCGCTGGCCGTGCTCAAGGGTTAGGAACGGGAAGAGGAATTTAGCCACAGATTTCACGGATCGGGACGGATTGGAACCAGTGGCGCCATCTTCGACGGCACGCCACAGGAACCGCAAGAGGGAGGTGTCTCTTGTTCAGACTGCGCTGGTTGTTGTTGGTTTTCTTGTTTTCATGCAGCGCGCGGTGTGCGTACGCGGGAGAAGAGGCAGAGACCGGTGCGCAAGAACCGGCACCCGAGTCCGGCACGATCACCGTCGAGGTCCGCTACAAGGACACCGGCGAGCCGGTCGAGGGGGTGTTTGTTCAGCTTGATCCCTCGGTGCCGGGAATTTCCAGTGGTGTTTCTTCGAAAGAGGGAAGCTGTGTTTTTGATGATATCGTTTGGGGATCACACCAAGTGAGCATTGAGAATCCGTTTCTTCTTTTTGGATCGCAAGAAGGAAAGCCCTCCTCTTTTCTCTACAGCGCCTCTGAAGTGGGAAAGGCGCTAACGCTTTCACAAGAGAGCCCTAAGGCCGCAATTCGCTTTGAAGTTGAGCGGGGACGCACATTGTCCGGCACTGTAACAAGGCACGACGGCACCCCGCTGGCGGGGGCAGTGGTGGCCCTTTTTCAGGGAACGGACCAAGCCAACTACGTTTTTGCCGTAACCGATGAGAAAGGCCGGTTTGAAATGAACGGCGTCGGTTCGGATCGAAGCGCACGCCTTGGTATCTATTCGGTATTCGGGGGCCTCCGCAGTGAGGATCCTCTCTTTGGTGCTCTCCCGTTATGGGGAGAGGGTGTGGCCTTGACCGAAGAATCATTGTATGCCGAGTTCAAAGTCCCAACGGTGGCACTTGACTTTACCTTTGAATTAGCCGCCCCAGTTCGGCTGTTCAAGACGAGGATGGATGGTCTGCTCCCCGACATCGGTATCTGGGTAGGAGGCGAATCCGAGAAGCCCGAAGGCGCGCCCACAGCCATTATCGTGCTCATAAATGTCGAATCAGAGAGAACCGGCCTCTTGCCAGGTGCGCGATACAGAGTCCACGTTGAGGATTTCCCGGCCAATACGGCGCTAACTTTTGGTGTTGAGAAGCCATCCGTTACCAGTTCAGGCCAAACGTATGGGTGCTTCAGAACAATGCGAACCGGAAAAGGAAAGCAAGCGGTCACGGTTCGCATGTACGCTCGCGGTGCGCGGTTGTCGCGGGCGGTGGTGGTTGGT
>CBDUSE010000034.1:0-21115 GCA_965369835.1 uncultured bacterium | reverse complement strand
TGTGAAGGCAGTTCCATCGCATCGAGCGCCCTCGCGCGCTCGGCGTGTGAGAAATCCGTGCTATTCCCGTTCGGGTTGCTCTTCTTCCTGTTGAACAAGAACTTGTAGTGCAGGCACTGCGGCGCGCGATTCAAGAGGAGGTTGTAGCTGCACGAGGCTATCCAGTAGGGCCTGCGTGCTCGCGCCGGGTCGAAACGAAAAGCGCGCCCGGCAGGACTCGAACCTGCGACCGCCGGATTAGAAGTCCGATGCTCTGTCCAACTGAGCTACGGGCGCGCCGCTTCGCGGCGCGTTAGCAGTTTGGCTACGCCAAACTGCAGCGCGTCCAAGGAATGATCTGGCAGAGCCAGACCACAGTCTATCCCGTCGCGGCGCGTTCTCAGTGTGGCAGAGACAAGCTGCGGCGTCAATCTCCTGTTGACGCGCTGGAGGCCGGCTATGGCGGATCAGAGTGACGATCTGGCGAAGTCGACGCCGTTTCGGAAGATCGCCAGGCCGGGGGCTTCGTCGGGCAGCGGCTCGCGCGTCCAGCGCGGGTGCTGGGTCGGGAAGATGTGGCCCTCGGGGTGCGGCATGATGCCGAGGATGCGGCCCGTGGGGTCGCAAACGCCCGCGATCGCATCCGCCGAGCCGTTCGGGTTGAGCGGGTACTCCATCGTCGGCTCTCCGGCAGGCGAGGCGTACCGCGCGACGATCTGCTCATTGTGCCTCAGCGTGTCCCGGACGGCGTCATTGGCCGGCAGGAATTTCCCCTCGCCGTGTCGCACAGGGAGATAGAGCTGCTCAGTGCCGTGCGTCCAGACGCATGGCGAGGCTGTGTTCACGCAGAGGTTGACCCATCGGTCCTCGAACCGGCCGGAGTCATTGAACGTCAGAGTGGCATCCTGAGCGCCGTCGCTCGAGATCCCCGGTAGGATGCGCATCTTCACGAGGATCTGGAAGCCGTTGCAGATACCAATGATGAGCTTGCCGGCCGCGATGAAGTCCGTGAGCTGATCGCGCAGGGCATGGGCGCACTTGGTGGCGAGCACCTTGCCGGACGCGATATCGTCGCCGAACGAGAACCCGCCCGGGAACGCGAGGATATGATAGTCCGCCAGGGAATCGCGGTCCTGGATGAGATCATTGACGTGGACGCGAACGGCCTCCGCGCCGGCCATACGGAACGCGTGGGCGGTCTCGTAGTCGCAGTTGATGCCGAAGCCGATGAGGACGCACGCCCGGACGGCCATCAGATGACCCCCCGAAGCGGCGCCTGCCACGCTTCCTTGAGGTCCGCGATCGTCGCGTCAACAACCGGTCGGACGCTGAACCCCTTGATGACCAGCCGCGGCTCGGCGGTGACCGCGCCGATGCGCGCAAAGGGAAGCGCCGCCATCGTCTTCTCGAAGCTGCGCTGGTGCTGCCGGTCCACGGTGACGACGAACCGGCTCTGCGTCTCGCTGAAGAGCAAGAAATCCTCGCGGACCACACCGTCGTTCGGGACGCGGTCAAGCTCGAGCTTCATCCCGAGGCCACCCGCAAACGCGGTCTCGGCGAGCGCGACACCAAGCCCGCCGTCGGAACAGTCGTGGCAGGAGCGGACAAGGCCGCGCTCGATCGCGTGCGACAGGCCGTTGTAGAGGCGTGCCGCCTTGAGCGCCTCGACGCGCGGGACACTGCAACCGACGGCGCCGTGGTGCGCGTAGTACTGCGAGCCGCCGAGCTCGTTCCGAGTCAGGCCGAGGACGTACACGAGGTCGCCGTCAGCCTTGGCGTCGCTCGTCACCGCGCGGCGGACGTTCTCGATCCGGCCGATCGTCGAGAAAAGCACGGTCGGCGGGATCGAGATGGACCACTGACCGAGCTTGTAGTCGTTTTTCATGCTGTCCTTGCCCGAGATGCACGGCACGCCGTAGGCGACCGTGTAGTCGTAGAGCGCCCGGCACGCGCGGACGAGCTGTGCGAGCTTGTATTCGCCGTCGGGTGTTTTGGCCGACTGCACCGGATCGGGCCAGCAGAAGTTATCGAGACCCGCGATTGTGCCGAGCTTGCCGCCGACGGCGATGATGTTCCTCACCGCCTCGTCAATGACGCACGCGACCATGTGGTACGTATCAATGTCGCCGTAGCTCGGGTTGATGCCGCAGGCGACCGCGATGCCGCGGTCCGAATCGTAGAGCGGTCGGAGCACGGCAGCATCGGCGGGGCCGTCGTTAGCGGCGCCGACGAGGGGCTTCACGACGCTCATCGCTTGGACCTCGTGGTCGTACTGGCGGATGACCGCCTCCTTGCTGCAGATGTTCAGCCGGCCGAGCATGGCGAGGAGGTCGTCGGTGCAGTCCTTTTTTATGGGGATGTCCGGCTCGTCGTGCTGCGGCGGCTTCCACGTTGCCTTGAGGCGCATCGTCGGGCAGCCGTCGTGCAGGAAGTCCATATCGAGGCAGCCGACTGATTTATCGTTATATTTAATGTGGAATTGGCCGGAATCGGTGTACGTGCCAAGGACCGTGGCCTCGACGCCGCGTCGCCGCGCAAGATCGAACAGCTCATCGAGACGCACCTGCGGCACGCCGATCGTCATCCGCTCCTGCGCCTCGCTCACGAGGATCTCCCACGGATCGAGCCCGGCATATTTCAGCGGTGCTTTGCCGAGTTCGAGCTGCGCGCCGCCGCTCAGCCGTGCGGTTTCCCCCACGCTCGACGAGAGGCCGCCGGCGCCGTTGTCGGTAATCAGCGTGTAGAGCCCGAGGTCGCGCGCCTCGATCAGGAAGTCGAGCATCATCTTTTGGGTGATTGGGTCGCCGATCTGCACCGCGCTCGTCGGCGAGCGCTCGTCAATCTCAGCCGACGAAAACGTGGCGCCGTGAATGCCGTCCTTGCCGATCCGGCCGCCGACCATGACGACCGCGTCGCCCGGCTTCGCGATCTTGACGGCGGCGTCGGCCCCGTTAATCCTCGACGGGATCAGCCCGCCGGTGCCGCAAAAGACGAGCGGCTTGCCGATAAAACGCTCATCGAAGAGGATCGCGCCGTTCACCGTCGGGATGCCGCTCTTGTTGCCGCCGTGCTCGACGCCCATGCGCACCCCGTCGAAGATCCGCTTCGGGTGAAGCAGCCGCGGCGGGATCTCGCCCTCGTAGCCGGGCGGCCCGAAGCAGAAGACGTCAGTGTTGAAAATCAGCCTCGAGCCAAGGCCCGTGCCGGCGGGATCGCGGTTGCAGCCGACGATGCCTGTGAGCGCGCCGCCGTAGGGATCGAGCGCCGACGGGCTGTTGTGTGTCTCGACCTTCATGACGAGGTTCCACTCATCGGTGAACTTGATTATGCCGGCGTTGTCGTGGAAGACACTGACAAGCCAATCTATCCGCTTGCCGATTGCCTCGGTGGCGCCGCGCACGTAGGTGCCAAAAAGACTGTGGATCGTCTCGACGCGCTTTCCCTCGTAGTACTCGATCGTGGCGTTGAAGATTTTGTGCTTGCAGTGCTCCGACCACGTCTGGGCAAGGCACTCGAGCTCGACGTCGGTCGGCTTCGCCTCGAGGCCGAGCTGCTTGCGCTTCTCAATGACCTCCGGGCGGCGATAGTACGCCTGGATCGCCTTCATCTCGTCGAGCGTGAGCGCGAGAATCCCCTCGGCGCTGATACGCACGAGCTCCTCGTCGGAGACCTCGAGGTCAATCGTCCGGACCTGCGGCTCGTGCGCCAGCTCGACCTTGGGGACATCGAGCGGTGGGTTGTCAAGGCACGCGTACTCCTCCGCGTCGAGGACACGCCAGCGCTGGATCAGCTCGTTCGCCAGCAGGCCCGAAGCGATCCGGTCAGCCTCGGCATGGCTGAGGCAGCCTTTGAGAAGGTACTGTTTCGAGGTATAAACCTCGATCGGGCGGTCGGCCGCGGCAGGGATTACGTCACGGATGCCGGCCACCGACGTGCGACCAACGTTGTCGGTCACGCCGGGCCGGAAACCGACCTCGACGAGATAGGCGAAGACCTTGGGCAACGGCTTGCCCGCTGACGAGGTCTGATGAATGACGGGATCGGTGAGGAGCTCGCGCTGAAGCCGTTCCAGCTCCTCGGCCGAGAACTCGCCCACGATCGTGTACACATCCACGATCCGCACGCTTTCGAGCTCGATCCCGAGGTGCTCAGCGACCTTACGGCGGATGCTCTCGCCGGGCGCGTCGCGCCCCTCCGGCTTCAGCGCCACCTCAATCCGATGCGCCATGCCTGACCGTATCCTCCTCCTGAAAGAAGGCCGAACACTAGCAGAGACGGCTACGTTGGGTCAACGTTCTCCGTCGAAAAAGCCTACGAGGTTACGTCAGCAAGTGGGTGTTGCCGATGCGCACGCGGGTGAGGCCGGCGTCTTTGGCGGCGGCGAGGCTTTCCTCAGCTTCGCGGCGCGAGGTCGTCGGGAGGTCGTGCATCTCGAAGGCGGGATGAAAGGCGAGCAGCGCGTACGGGATCGTTGGGTCGAGCGAGGCGATGAACTCGGCGATGCGGCCGACCTGGTTTGCGTTGATGTAGCCGGGCACGAGGAGTGTGGAGGCGACGAGGAACGGTGGATCAGGCCGGCGTTTGATCCAACCGGCGAGGTGCTCGAAGTTCGAGAGCGTCCGGCGATTCGGCACGCCGCACAACGCGCGGTGCAGCGACTCGTCCCACGCTTTGAGGTCGAACTTGATGCAGCCGCCGCTCTCGAGCGACACCTCGGCCATCTCGTCAAGATAGCGACGCGAGACTGAGCCGTTCGTCTCCCAACAGATGCGCAGGATGCGGCCGTCGCGTTGCTCGAGCGCCAGGCGCGCAGCGACGAGCGCGTGCTCCACCTGGCACGACGGATCGCCACCGAAGAAGCAGATGCAGCGCGTGTGCGGCGTGGACGCATCGGCAAGCTCGACTGCACTTCTTCGCGGGCCGTCGAAGGTCTCGGTCCGGAAACGCCAGTTCTGGCAGAAGAGGCAGTCGAACGAGCACGCCTCATAGAAGACGGCGAGGTTGTAGTACCCGCGCTCGGCGCTCTTCGTATCGGTGAACTCGGGATAACCGGCCGGACCTGAGGCCGGGCAGACCCAGTCAGCCACGCAGTTCGTCGGCAGCGGGTCGAAGTACCACTCAACCACCGCGCCGTCCGCGTCGCCGCCGACGACCTCCCCACCCTCATTGGCCCGGACGCCACAGTACCCAACCTGCCCGGCCTCGACGGAGCAGGCATTGACGCAACGGTCGCATCGGACGCCGTCCTCCGCTCGTGGCGGTCGCTCGGGCAGCCGGAACGCCCGTCGAGAACTCGCATGAGCCGACGTCGCCTCGGCGCGTGCAGCAGGTGCATCGGCCAGAATGCACTCGGCGCAGAGGCCCAGCGCACTGCTGATTCGACCGGATCGTGTGCGGCAGATCTGGCACTCGCCCATGCGGGCACCTCACAGGAAGCGGGCGGAACGACGGGAAACACCTACCGGCGCAAAGACTCTACCAGAGAACGCAGTTGACGTCGAGGTCATATAGACCTAGACTTACCGCACAGTCGGGGTGTGGCGCAGTGGTTAGCGCACCTGCTTTGGGAGCAGGTTCCAGGATAGATTCGGGCGTTTTCGCCATGTCACGTTCTCCCTTGACTTACAGACGATTTCCCTTTCCGTCTCAGCGTGTTACACGCCCTATAGCGGTATCTTGCGGGGCCACACGGGAACACGCGGGGCGACACAGGAGGGTGACAAAATGGGTGACAAAACGGCGGACGTTGCGAGAGAGAAGCATCATGGTCCTCGTCGCCCGATTTTTCGCACCCCGTTCGCAACCCGACGCGAGGTGGGGGCTTGCCGTGCTGCCGACCTTGCCATCAGGCAGGCCGCCGCCAGCCCACACAATCCCCTTGACCTCGCACGTCCGTTGTGGTAACCTTGCTTTGTGTTAGGTACTGAGGGGCTGTCCGCGCTGTTACGCTCACCCCTTGTCCCTGACGGCGGATCACGCACCTACTGACGCTGCATCACCGGCTTGCCGCCTGCGCGATATGTCAAACGGAGGGGGACCGATGAAACTGCTGCTTCTTTCCGCTCTTGCTCTCGCCGTCCTTGTCTGGCCCATGCCGCTCTCGGCCACGACCATCTACGTAGATGATGACGCGCCCGGCGATCTCGGCCCAGGCGACCCGAGCGTCAGCGATCCGATCGAGGACGGCTCCGCTGATCACCCGTATGATGCCATTCAAGAAGGTATCGACTCGGCCGTGGGCGGCGACACAGTGCTGGTCCTCGACGGCACTTACACTGGCTTCGGCAACCGCGACCTCGACTTCCTTGGCAAGGCGATCACGGTGCAGAGCGAGAACGGGCCAGCGGCAACCATCATCGACTGCGAAGGCACCGACGTCGATCCCC
This sequence comes from uncultured bacterium, assembly GCA_965369835.1. Classification (GTDB taxonomy): domain Bacteria; phylum Auribacterota; class JABMQX01; order JAFGEW01; family JAFGEW01; genus CBDUSE01. The sequence continues at coordinate 14,750 of CBDUSE010000034.1, read as the reverse complement.
ACCGCGGGTTCCACTTCCACTCCGGCGAGACGGGGACTTCGGTCGTCGACGGCTTCTCGATCGTGAAGGGCTACATGACCGGTGCCTATCCGAACAACGGTGGGGGCGGCATTCTCTGCGTCTCAAGTAGCCCCTCGATTATCAACTGCGTGATCGCCAGGAATACCGCCAAGAACGGTGGGGGCATCTTCTGCTATGACAACAGCGGCCCAACGATACGCGACTGCGCAGTAAGCAACAACATCGCCGCTGCCGGCGGTGGCACTTATTGTTCGTACAGCAGCAGTCCTTTGATCGAGGATTGTAGGATCGTAGGCAATTCGGCCAGTGGTGATGGCGGTGGCATCGTGTGTTTCGACCAGAGCGACGCCACGATCCGCAACTGCATCATCAAAGGAAACACGGCTGGCGACGATGGCGGCGGCATCGCGTGTTATTACAGCAGTACTGTAACCATCATGAACTGCATGATAACTAGCAACTCCGCTGGCAGCACAACGGGCAACTACGGCGGGGGGATCGTTTCCACGGAAGATAGCAGTGTTGGTCTCAGCAATTGCGCGATTACCGGGAACTCGGCCAACGAGGCTGCTGGGATGATTTGCACCAACGGTGGTGACGCTACTATCGCCAACTGCACATTCACGAACAACTCAGCAGGCGTCCGAGGGGGTGCTCTGTATTGCCTGTGGCTCCACGGCAGCGAAACCATCGTGACTGTCACCAACTCCGTTCTGTGGGGAGACTCGCCACAAGAGATTTTCATCGACTCGGGAACGGTGACTGTGACGGTGACATATAGCTGTGTCCAGGACGACGACCCGGACGATGCGGTAATCTACCCCGGCATGGGCAACCTTGACGACGATCCGCTCTTCCTTAGTGGACCGGCCCATGACTACTACCTGAGTCAGGTCGCGTCTGGGCAGGCCATCGACAGCCCATGTGTGGACACCGGCAACGACACCGCAGCCAACCTCGGGCTTGACATCCTAACGACTCGCACGGATCAGGTGTTCGACGCCGGAACCGTCGACATCGGTTACCACGCGGCGGTCGTCAGCGTCATCTACGTCGACGACGATGCGGCTGGTGATCCTGGTCCCGGCGACCCGACCGTGAGCGATCCGATCGAAGACGGAAGTGCTGACCATCCTTTCGATGCGATCCAAGAGGCGATCTATGCGGCAAGCCACCACGACACGGTGATCGTGAAGGACGGGCTCTACACGGGGATCGGTAATCGGGACATGGACTTCGGCGGCAAAGCGATCACGGTGCGAAGCGAGAACGGGCCAGCGGCAACCATCATCGACTGCCAAGGCACCGACGTCGATCCCCACCGCGGGTTCCACTTCCACTCGGGTGAGACGGCAGATTCGGTCCTCGACGGCTTCACAATCACGAATGGTTATGTGACTGGCGATTACCCCTATAATTGCGGGGGTGGGATCCTGTGCTGGTCTTACAGTAGCCCCACTATTCCGAAGTGCATCATTACTGGGTGCGTAGCGAGTGCTTACGGCGGCGGCCTTTTTTGCTGGAACAGCAGCCCAACGATCTCCGACTGCAAGATAAGCAATAACACCGCAGGTAAAGGTGGCGGGATCCGTTGTAGTAACAGCTGGCTCACGATCACAAACTCCGTAATCACGGGCAACACGGCCATCCTTTACGGTGGAGGAATCTACGCCTACACGGGTATGCCGATGCTGACAAACTGTCTGATCAGCGGCAACACCCCATACGGAATGAGATGCGTCCATTCCGCGCCGATCGTCAGGAACTGCACGTTCAGTCACAACGGTGATGGTGTGGCCATTCGATGCTGGGGAAGTGACGCGGACGTAGTCGTCACCAATTCCATTCTGTGGGGCAACGGATCCGATCCGATCTCGATCGGTGGAGTTCCCGCAACACCGGTTGTGACCTATTCCAACATCCAAGGCGGCTGGGCAGGCGAGGGCAACATCGACCTCGACCCGCTCTTCGTGCACGGACCCCTGCACGACTACTACTTGAGCCAGATTGCGGCGGGCGAATTCCCGGACAGCCCGTGCGTGGACGCCGGCAGCGACACGGCCGCCAACCTCGGCCTCGACGAGCTTATCACCCGCACGGACGGCATCCCCGACTCGGGCGTCGTTGACATGGGCTATCACGCGCCGTATGCGTTGCGCATCTACCGCATCGTCCCGGCCGGCGACGACATCCGCATCTACTGGAGCATCCAGGAAGGGCTGTCCTACGTCGTCGAGTGGTCTGAAGATCGGTCTGCGTGGAATGAGGTGGCCGTGGGCGCGACCTCGACGTGGACCGACGTCGGTGTGCTTGCGGGAGCGCCTGCCGGCACGAAGCGCTACTACCGCGTGCGCGAGGCAGAAGAGCCGGCGCTTCCATTGACGCAGGGGGCCGATGAGTCTGCTACTCCCGGCAGCACGATGGGGCGGACACGGCCGAGCAAGGACAACGCACCTCGACGCGGCGGCAACGTCCGGCACGGCGTCGGGAACGTGAGGCCACACGACCGCTGAGAAGACCGGAAGCCGAAAACGTACCTTCTTGCCAGAGCAAGGCGCGCAGGTAATTCCCACCGTCCGCACTCGCATTGCCTACAACTTGACCTAGCTCGTTTATGTCGTTGGCGCAGCCGTTCCCTTCAGAGATCGGCATAGTCACACAATGGTCACACGACGGAGCCGGGCCGGCCGAAGGCGAAAATCCGCTTGACTCCAATCTCCCTCATACCGCATACTTATAGCCCGGTCGGGGTGTGGCGCAGTGGCTAGCGCACCTGCTTTGGGAGCAGGGGGCCGGTGGTTCGAATCCACTCACCCCGATCTTTCTCGGCTGCTTGCAGCCGAGAAAGATAGAGCAGGTGAGACAAGAACAGGTGAGCAGGTGAAGGGACCGAGTGCGGACGCTGCACGGAACAGGATGGTGGCTGCGGCGACTGTCTCACCTGCGGTCTCCTGATCACCTGATCATCCTCCTCGGATGATAGAGCAGGTGAGACAAGAACAGGTGAGCAGGTGAAGAACATGTTGGCAAACGGAGCCAGGCAAGCCTGCAAGGACGACCGATCTCTTCACCTGCGGTCTCCTGATCGCTTGCTCAACTGCTCAGTTCTTCGCCTGCTCAACTGCTCAGTTCTTCACCTGCTCGACTGCTCAGTTCTTCGCCTGTTCAACTGCTCAACTGCTCACCTGTTCTAAGGAGCTCCTCGTGGCTTTCATGTTCGAGAAGCTTGAGGTTTACCAGAAGGCGGTGGACTTCGCGGATCGCATCGCAGCGCTCACGGAGGGCTTCCCGAAAGGATACGCATTCCTCCGCGACCAACTCAACCGTGCAGCTTTCTCGATCGCCGCCAATATCGCCGAGGGCAACGGTCGCTTCACCAAGCCGGACCGGAAACACTTCTTCACGATTGCCCGCGGCTCGATTCAGGAATGCGTGCCGCTACTCGAGGTGGCGAAGCGGCGAGGTCGTCTCGTGGAAGATGAGCATGCGTCGCTCCGCGACGATCTCGAAACGATGGCCAAGATGATCAGCGGCTTGATCGCCGGCCTTGACAAGAGGAAGTCGTGATAGGCACGGGTCACAGTGTACACGGGACGTTCTACGAGGCCCCTGCGTTACGCAAGGGGTTCACGACTACGGAGACACCCGCCCGTCTCCCTGCACTGGCTGAGACTGCAATGCTTTTGATAGGCTGCGTGAGGGACGCATTCGGTGGCAGAGCAAGACCCGGCGGTGCTCAAGAGGTCAGGCCGCGTTGCCGCTTGTAGGCACGGAGATCGTCGCAGAGGCACTCGTCGGGCACCGTTCTCAGGAACGCGTCGAGCAGCTTCTCCATCTCACTCATAATGGCCGGGTAGTTCCACGGTCTGTCTTCAGGCTTGGGCGTCTTGAGGCGCGTATACGTAAGGTGTGCGATCTCCTTTCCGACACGTCTGTTCAGATCGTCGAGCACAGGTGGAAGCGTCTGGGGACGCAGTGCCGGCCACCTCGTCGAGTAATGGCAGGCCAACATATCATCGGGACGCGCTGTGTCCCGCCACAGGAAGTCCAAAAGCCCCCTCGCGTGTATATTGAAGGATTCCAGAAGGGCGTTGAGGAGCGGGCTTCGTTCCCCGGCGATGCCAGACGCCATCGCCCGTGCGTCGAGAAGAACATCCCCATCTCGTAGTGGAGGTCTTCTGAGGCTCCACGCAGATCATCCGGGCGTCTACCAGCTTCCACCTTGGGTTTCGCCTCCTCTCCGTTTGAAATATCCTCAGTCCTCGTCTGGCGTGTCTGAGGGAGTTGTGTCGTGCTTCCGTCGCCGCTGTGCCTGCTCGCCCCGCACGCCGCCGATGATCGCAATGACCAGCAGGCCGGTCAGTGGCCCAGCAATGAGCCAAGGCATTCAGAGATCCTGATTGATGTAGTCCCCAAACAGGCCCACGAAACACACGATGAACCAGGCAAAGCTCGTCAGCATGACAACCTTCTGCTCGAGGTTGAACTGATCGAAGAACCTCATGGGGCACCTCCTCCGTAAGCATCCGGACACGCCCGCGGTATAGCACGGCATTGCCTGTGCCCCCAATAGGCCGTCACCCTAAGCCACAACATAGTGTTTCATGCTCTCACGGGGTGTCTTGCGGTGGTTCCGTGACTCGCTCCGAAGAAAAGAAAAGGCGCGTGAGAATGGGTGAGTAGCTTCTCCTGCTTTCCTGCTCTCTTCCTCACCTGCTCTCCTGCTCTCCTCTTCACCTGTTCACCTGCTCTCCTCTTCACCTGTTCACCTGCTCTCCTCTTCACCTGCTCCCCTCTTCACCTGCTCCCCTCTTCACCTGCTCTCCTCTTCACCTGCTCTCCTCTTCACCTGCTCTCCTCTGCTCACTTCCTGAAGCGCACCTTGAGTTCTTCGATGGCGCAGTAGAGGACGGGGACGACGAAGAGGGTGATGACGGCGAGCAGCATGCCGCCGAAGGATGGGATGGCCATCGGGACCATGATGTCGGCACCGCGTCCCGTCGAGGTCAGCACGGGGATGAGGGCCAGGATCGTGGTGGCCGCTGTCAACAGCGCCGGGCGGATGCGGCGCAAGCTCGCCTCGATCGTTGCTGCACGGATGTCGGGTACGGTTGACGGTCTCTGCTTCGCGAACGTCTGATTCAGAAATTCCGGAGAAGACGAGTGCCGTCCAAGACCTTGAATTTGGCTCAGTGGCTTCGGGAGTCCTTGGCAGAGTCGTAGTCGGCCTCGAGGTGCTGGACGTTGAGGCTCCGGGTCAAGTCCGCAAGATGCTGTGAATTCCTTTGACGCGGTCCATTGCCAAGGGTCGCTCTTCCTTGCCGGCTGATGCCACGAGCGGTTGACCGAACCGCTTCACAATAAATTGGCGTCTTCGGCAGCGACACCGCGCGATGATGCCAACAGGGAAACAGCAAGCGAGACAGCTATAGGAACATGGCTTGGCGGGTGGGGTTTGGACCGATCTGCTCGATTGTCTTAGTAAGACCGCTAATGACTTGGGCCACGATGCTGCCCTCGGAGGCCCCAATCCAGGAAAGCCTGATACGCTCCGTGCCGAGACCGAGGGTTTCGAACATGCTCTGGAGCAAGGCGAACCGCCTCCGCGTCCGGTAGTTGCCCGTCACGTAGTGACAGTCGCCTGGGTGACAGCCTGCAATCAGCACCGCGTCGGCTCCACCGAGGAAAGTAGTAACGACCATGTGCGGGTCAACGCGGCTGGAGCACATGACGCGAATGATCCTAAGAGTCGGTGGGTACTTGCTGCGGCTGACACCGGCGAGGTCGGCCGCGGTGTACGAGCACCAGTTGCAGAAGAAACCAACAATGTTAGGAACAAGGGCGTCCTTACTCACGACTTGATCCTTTCTTCCCCAATATCAGCTAGCTCATCCACCTCGTACTTCGTCAGCGGCAGTTCTTCCTCGAGATCCCTCCCCGGCACATAGGAGAACACCTCTCCGGCTGATTTCCCGACCATGGTAAACAGGGTTGCCACGGGAATCCCAACGGGGCAGACATCGGAACACATACCGCAGCCAACGCACGAGACGACCATGTGCGTCATCCGCCCGAGGTGGAACGCGATCGTGCCGGGCGGGACGCGTGTCGCCTTCCGATGCCTTAGTTGCGCCTCGTACTTGCTCGGGGTCGGGTCCTCGACCACCGAGTCGAAATAGCACAGCTCGCAGTAGCAGATCGGGCACACCGTGCTGCACCCACGGCACGAGAGGCACCGGCCGAAAATGCCGATCAGCCCATCAAGGCCCGGAGCCGCAGTTTCCGACTGCGTGAAGAGCTTTGTTGCCTCCTCGGTCCGCTTCATGCGCAGCGCCTCGAGCGCATCGGACTCGAGCTTCGCTTCCATGCGCTCGCCCTCGAAGCCTTCGAGCGCTTCGGCGGCGCGGCTGCTGTTGATAAGGAACGTGCACGTCCCATCGCTCGCCGCGCTGCCAACGAGAACAACAGTTACGTCGGCGCCGTAGGGCGCAAAGTGCTCGCATGCTCGGCAAGTTGGCCGGATGCCGTCGGCGACCTCGCCCTTCGCGAGCGCGTCGCGGTACTGCGGCAGCTTCTCGTCAATGCCGCCGTTATCACGGACGGCCAACGGAAAGACCCCGCCACAGGTGAAGCTGATCAGTAGAAGGTTCTCCAAGTTGGCCTGGTTCAGCTTCTTGAGCTCAACCAACGCCCGGAGCTCGCACGGCTTGAGCACGGCGGCGATCGGCTCGGGAGAAGGCGCGAGCTCAGTGAGCTCGGCCAGCAGCTTCCCTGCGTTTGCCGGCATCATCGGCAGAAGGGGCGCCGCGGACTCGAGCTTCTCTGCTTCGGTAATCAGGGAATAGACGGGTGCACCGTCCTTCCCGATCCGATCGAGGCTGAGTACGGCACTCGCCTTTCCGCTCTGGAGAAGAAAAGCCAGGAACGCGCGAAGCGCCTCATCAGGAGGGTTGGCGATTTTCAACGCGTCGGTCATGGGCTTGCCTCCCGCGCGCAGTACGTCTCAACGTATGGGGCTACAAGATCAGCGAGCTCGTCTTCCTCGTAGGTGACGGTCGGCAACGGTTCCGCCACGCTCCGGCCTGCCTCGTAGTCGAACTGCTTCTGCGTGGCGTCGCCGACCATGCTGAAGATCTGCGCGACCGGGATCGCGGACGGACATGCGTCCTCGCACGCCCCGCATGAGACGCACGAGAGGCTCATATGCGACATGCGGCCCAAGTGGAATAGGAGCGTGTCGGCCGGGAGCCGCATCCCGCCCTTTCGCTGCGCCCTGGCGAGAATGTTTTCCGGCGGCATCAGGACGGCTTGGGATTCGAAGTAGCACTGGCGGCAATAGCAGATCGGGCAGACGCTCCGGCAGACATGGCAGTTGATGCAGTGACTGAAGGTCTCAAGGAACTTGTCCGTTCCGGCGATTTCCTGCCTCAAGGATGATTGGGCCTCCGTCCGGGCCCGCTTCTTCTGCTCCTGCCGTTCGGCGACGGCCTGCTCCCAGGCATCGAGCGGGGCTTCGTCTTTCATCCCCAAGTCATCGAGCATCGAACGGCCCTGTTCGCTGCCGGCGATGACAGATGCCTCCCCGTTGTCCATTCCAAGGGTGGCGAAGTGCAGATCGGAGGCGGGACGACTGAATAGATGGCAGATCTTGCATACCTCGCGGGCCGCGCTCGAACTCCCCGAGTTCGCGTCGTCGCCCTTCAGGAGTTTCTCGAATTCGGCGTCGCCTTTTTGCGGATCGTCAATGTACGCCTTGAGCGGCAATGCCCCGGGGCAATCCATACTAATCAGCACGAGGCCGTCCATCTCCACTTGCTTGAGTTTAGCAAGCTCGATAGTGGCTCGCACTTCGCATGGCCGCAGGACTGCAGCGACTTTGCCCGTCACGCCACTGCGGGCGAACCGATAGATCGCCCTGGCCCCCTGCACGGCCATGACTGGAGGAAGTGGAAGCGTTTCAGCAAGGACCGAGCTGTCCCGCACCAGAAGCCAGGCGAACGAGTCGCCCACCGGATCCCGTGCCGGCACGAGCACCGCGTCCCACAGTTTCTCGTCGAGGCCGCGCTTGAGCAGGTCGGAGATGGCCTCGCGGACGCCTTCGGGAGCGGCGACAGTGGCGCCGTTCATGTGTCCCTCCTCGCTGTCAACGGACTTGGCCCCAGCTTGGCGATATGGTCGCTGAACTCGGTTGCCGTATCCACGAACCGCCTTCCCTCGCCATGGGCAACGAACCGGCACCAGAGACGATCCTCGCCCAGCCCAAGCGTGCCGAGGATCGTCTTGAGGTTCGCCAGCCTGCGCCGTGCGTGGTAGTTGCCGGTTTCGTAGTGGCAATCGCCCGGATGGCACCCGCTCACGACCACGCCGTCCGCGCCCTCGATCAAGGCTCGAAGCACATGGACCGCGGGCAAGGAGCCGGTGCAGTTGACCCTGTAGATGCGCACATTCTCGGGGTAGTGCAAGCCGTAGGCCGAAGCCGTCTCAGCCCCGCCTGTCCCGCACCAACTGCACAGGATGTAGAGAATCTTCGGTTCGAATTCGTTGCTCATCGAGAGCCCTTTCATGTCAGCACGGCATCGAGCGCCGCGATGCTCTGATTGCCGGCGAAATCGCGCAGGTACGAAGCGTCGTTCGGACACACGGCCACACAGGAACCACATGAATCGCACAGGAACGGGCGGATTGTAGCGATCTTCGTGCGAGGATCAATGGTGCGTGCCTCGTAGGGGCAGGCGTCCACACACACTCCGCACCCCATGCAGAGCGCCTCCTTGACGCCGGCGAGATACATCGCGTTCGGGGGAGGCATCAGCTTCTTGCCGAGCATCACCACGGCGCGGCCTGCCGCGTCCCGCGCCGTGAGCAGGGTTGCGTCGAAAGGCCTCGGCGAATGGGCCAGGCCAACAGCGAAAATCCCATTGGTCGCTAGCTCAAACGGCTTTGTGAGCCGCTTGATCGCCTCTTCGTAGGGATAGGCGTTCGCGTCGCTGTCGAAGAAGCCGTCCGCATCCAGGGGCAAACCCAAAATACCCGAAAGCGCACGATTGCCTGCTTCGTCGGTCACGATGCCCGTGCTCAATACGACCAGATCCGCGTCGACCTCAGGGCCACCGTCGAGCGTGACTTTCAGCGCCGTGCCATCGCTCGTAACGCTCGGATAAGCCCCGACGTCAAAGCGCTCGAACCGCACGCCGGCCTTCCTTGCTTCAGCGTACAGATCCCGCTTGCCGTAGCTCGTGATGTCTCGATAGAAGATCGTCACCTCGCACTTCTTCTCTCGCAGCGCCAGCGCGTTCTCGAGCGCCTGATTGCAGCAGACACGAGAGCACCAGGGGTGTTCCGCGTTCCGTGAACCGACGCATTGGATCATCACGGCACGCTTCGGCGCCTTGCCGCCATCGAGCCGCGCCTGCAGCTCCCGCTGCGTCACGACCCGCTCGTCTTCACCGTAGAGGAACCCTGTCGGCTTGCACTCGTTGGCGCCCGTGGCGACGATGATGATGCCGACATCGGCGATCGCCTCACCTTCTTGGGTACCGATGACGGCGTGGAAATTCCCGGCGTAGCCTTCGACCGCCGTGACGGCGGCTTGCCTATGGACAGTAATGCGCGGCTCTGACTCGACCTGTGTGGCGAGACCCTCGACATACTGCCGGTCCGCATCGCGCAGAAAGCGGGCCTGGCCGCCAAGTGTCGCCTGCTTCTCGACAAGGGTGACCTCAAATCCGGCCCGGGCGATTCCGCGTGCCGCCGTGAGGCCGGCCGCGCCGCCCCCGATCACCAGCGCCCTCGGCGTGAAGCTGTCCTTGGGGGGCGCAGCGGCTGACGACCTTCGCACCACCTCGACGGCGCCACGGACAAGCGCCACAGCCTTGACCAGCATCTTGTCGCGGTCGGCATGCACCCGGATAACGTCCTCGCGGAGCGCGACGTACTGGGAAAGCAGCGGGTTCAGGCCGGCCATCATCACGGTCTTTCTGTACTTCAGGAGCTTCTGCAGCGGGGTGCAGACCGCCAGCACGACCCGGTTGACTCCTGAGGCCTTGATGGCCTCAGCCGTTGCCTTGATCGTGGGGGGCGTGCAACATCCTTGGATTATCTCCGCGTGCTCGACGCCGGACATTGCGAGCGCCTGATCCCGCAACGCCTTGAGGTCCATCCGGTCCGAAAACGTCCCATGACACGAGCAGATAAAGACGCCGACCCGCGGCGCTTCCCCTTTGACGCTGCGCAGCTCGGGAGGAGTCGGTGGTGCGAAGTTCTTCTCGCCAAGATAGCCGAGCATCTCCGGCAGCACGGCGCAGCCCTCCCAGACCGTCTCCGGGTTGCCTTTCGCCCCAGAGAGCTCGCCGATGGCAAAAATGCCGTCAACATCGGTCTCCGTTGATGAGAAAGGCCGGATGTTGCAGAACCTGTTCGCGTCCGGCTTGACACCGCACACCTGTGTGAGCTCCTCCATGAGCAGAGGCGGCTTCTGGCCCGTGACGAGGATGGCCAGCTCGACAGCCTTGCTCTTCGAGCTGCCTCCGCGCTCACACTCAATCACCGCCTCACCATCGTTGGGAGCGATCTGGAGCGCGTCGGCTCGGATGACGTTGACGCCCGCGTCAAGCGCTTTCAGGTACCAGCGGTAATGCTTCTTGCCGAACTCGCGGTAGTCGCTGAGGAAGATCGTCACCTCAGCCTCCGGCAGGATCTCCTTGAGCTTCACCGCACGGTAGGCGGCGCTGACGCATAGGTTGGCATTCTCGTACTCCACCCCAGGTGTGTTGAAATGGGGCGTGACGACGATGCCGTAGCTTGAAGGCACCTTCCCTGACGGGAGCTTGACGGAGTCGCGTACGAAGTTGGTCAGCAGCGATCGGCGTGCCACCGCGGAGTTCCTTATTACCGAGGGGGCGGCGCCAAGGCCGAACGCCGCGAGGTCCTCGTCACTCGGTTCGTCAAACTCAGTCGCGAGGATGATGGCGCCCACATCGGTCTCGACGGTCTCTTGGGGTCTGTCGATCTTGATGCATTTTGTCGGGCACACTGCTTCGCACTTACCGCACTTGGTGCAGTGCTCCTCGTCGACGACGTAGATGTTCTCCCACCCCGCCTCGGGCTGAATCCAGATCGCCTTGCGGTCGCCCACTTCGACCGGGCACACTTCGACGCACCGATCGCATTCGATGCAGGCGAAGTTGTTGACAGGCTGGTCCTTCTTCGTAAATTTTACCTTGAAGTGACCCGCCTCGCCCGAGACCGACAGGAGCTTGGCGTTGTAGTTGTCCTGCAGGCACCCGAGGGCCTTGAACAGGCGCTGGGGCATGTGGCCGCAGATCCAGCAGAAGTCGAGCGGAAGTTGGGCAAGCGCCTGGTACTTGATGTCATCTACGTACCGTCCCCGGTTCAGGAGCACGACCTTGTGCCCCTTCTTACACAGGGCATAAGCGGCGCGATAACCTGCCAGATTCGTCCCGTAGATCAGGACCGTGCTCTCGTTGTCCATCCTCTGCGCTTCCTATCGCGGTTCGTCTTAGGTGAGCGAGCATGTCCCGGTGGGGCACGAATCGCTCGACGAGGAAGCGCCTGTTTTCCCGACACCAAAAGCCGAAAGGAGCTTCACCATCTGGGTACTGCTACATTTGGCGCACGTGTGTTTGCCCTTGTCGCCGGCCTTCTCCAGCACCTCGGTCACGTGGCCACATTTCTTGCATTGATACTCAAAGATCGGCACGGTCTATCCCCTCCTCGCTGTGTATCCGGGGTGTCTTGCCTCACTTGTGGCTACCGGCCTCCTCGTGCTCTGCCGGTGCCTGCTCTTGGGCGGACGACGTTTCCCCAAGCTCCTGGTAGAGTTCGAGGAGGCCGCGGCGGATCAGCATGAACGCCTCGAGGAACTTCGGGTTGGCGATGCTGTAACAGGCCTTCTGCCCGCACTTGCGGTAGGTCACGGCGCCCTTGTCCCGCATCACGGCAAGGTGCTGAGAGACGTTCTGGACGCTGAGACCGAGTTCCGCCGCAATATCGCTAACACAACGCTCGCCGCCGCCGAGGAGCCAGAGAATCCTGAGGCGAGTCTCGTGCGAGAAAACGCTGCAGAACTGAGCGTGCAGCCGAAAAAGCCTCGGATCAGGACTTGGCATGTGATTTCCCCTAGTTGCAGAGCTTCGCAAGTGCGAGAGCAACTTACGTATAGCCGGGGCCTCCTTCCGTGTCAAGTGGAAAGCTCCCCCTATTGCGCCCGCGCTCGTGAGGCGCAAGGCCGGCGGGGTCAGGCCGCCGGAAAGGCCACCTCGTACTCAGGACCGCCGCCGCAACCGTCTTAGGGGGAGCACCTCCCGCCCCTCGCGCCTGCCCGAGAACTCATCCTGGACCCCGACTTCGAGCCGAGCCGCCGAGGCCCTTACCGGCTCAGGAACGAGGGCTTCTACGGCTTCTCGGCGCGTTGCCGGAGACCTCTGGACAACTGCAACCTCCGGTGTCTATCCTCGCAGCGGTGCGACTGCGTGAAGCTCAGCGGCGCTTTTCAGGGCCACACCAAGGCGGTGCTCTTGAGGGCCCACAGGCTTTTCCAACGGTTCTGAGGAAACCACTACGAACGGGTCCTGGAAGTATCCGAGAGGACGGGGCTTCCAAACGGTGACGGGGAGCCATGTCAAGCAACGTGGACAGGTGGCTTCGAAGCAGGGCTGAGCCATTCCTAGAGAAAACAGGCATCCGCAAGGGCGGTTGCGTTCTCGACTTCGGCATTTGGGAGGGAAGATACACGATACCGGCCGCCCGGATCGTTGGGGATAGAGGCCACGTCTATGCGGTGGACAAGGACAAGCCGGCGCTCCGCAAAATGAAACGTAGGGCCAAGAAGGATGGGCTGCGTAACATTGAAGCGATCTACGTTCCAGCGTATGAAAGGATCCCGGTACAAGATCAGGTTGCCGATCTCGTTCTTCTCTATGACGTATTACACGGCGGTTACTTTCCTGAAAAGGCTCAGCGAAAGAACGTCTTGCGTCAGATCCACAGGATCTTAAAACTCGGCGGGCGGCTCTCGTGTTATCTCACCCACCTGAAGGAATATCGCTTGACCTTCAGAGAGCTGCTGGAAGAAATAGAGAGCACGGGGTTCCGGCTCCGGGGAGAATCGCGGCGAACGCTTGTGCATGAGGACAAGGTTGTGCGGGGACGCGTATTCTGCTTCGAGAAATCCTCTCGCTCGAAACGGGCGCGAGGCCGGCAGCGTCTCTCGAAGAAAAAGAGTGCGCGCACAACAGGAAGGAAGGCAAGATAGCTGCGTTGAGCCAACGAAACCTGCGCTCTTGGAAGGTGCCTTTCGCCCGTCGCCCTTGTCCTCAGCACCAATCTCAGCGCCGTGGCGCCCACCAGCAAGAGCGCGGCGGCTTGAGGATGAAGAAGAAGTGCCCTTGTGCCAGAATAGTCGCGAGATGCCGGTCAATCCGTTTGACAAGTTGGCGCATCGCTATGACGCATGGTTCGACTCACCCAAAGGGCGCGCCGTGTTTCTCGCCGAGGTACGGTCTCTTCGCTGCTTGACCAAAGCCGCGCCTCGCCCGTGGCTGGAAGTGGGCGTGGGAACGGGCCGGTTTGCTGAAGCGCTTCGCGTTGATGAGGGGATTGATCCCTCTCCATCTGTTCTTCAGCTTGCCGTCGGACGAGGGATACGGGCGCGCCTTGGGGACGGCGAACACCTGCCGTATTCTGACGACTCATTCGGATGCGTGTTCCTGATAGTGACGATCTGTTTCCTGACTGATCCCCTGAAGGCGCTTCAGGAATGCGCCCGCGTCCTGAAAAGACACGGCTGTGTGATCATCGGGCTCGTGCCCGCCGACAGCCCATGGGGCAAGCTCTATGCCCGCAAGGGGACTGAGGGACACCCGTTCTACACACCAGCCAAATTCTATACCTGTGACCAGGTGATTCAGATGGCGCGGAAAGCCGGTTTCATGTTGAAGGAAGCGGCGAGTTGTCTTCTAGCGCCTCCGGATATGCCTCTCGGCGAGGCTGCCGCTTCGCAACAGGGCATTATCAAGGGCGCCGGATTTGCAGCTATGCGTTTTGTGCTGAGCAAGCAGAAAGAAAGGTGAAATGCCCATGACGATCTTGGTCACGCTGAACCGCAATCCGTGTGACGATACTGACTGGTGGTTCCCTCGCGAGACGAGAGCGCCGGCAGGCCGCTGGGAGGGCTAATTTTTTAGAACATCTTTGGGAACAATTTCGTGTGAAATAACCCACGAAAATCCATCAAAACCCATACGGCCTGCAAATGAGCGCGTCTGGGCATATATGCAGCCCCTCGAATGGCAACGGCTTGCAGATGCCCCGTAAGACGGGCTTGGCAAGCCCGGCAAGCAGCGCAACATCCGGTTTCGCCGAAAATCTGCTTTGGGAGCAGGGGGCCGGTGGTTCGGATCCACTCACCCCGATTCCCCCAGCTCCTTCCAAATGAACCCCTACGTTTCCCGTGTCTTCCTGCGCACTTCTATCGTAGTGGTCGGTTGTCTGAGTTGACGGGCCGAGCGAGGTCCCGGCCGCATGAAAGTGGCCTTCGACGATGTGAGCACGTGCAGGAAGATCATGCACATAACGGCGGACGCGTCTGAGGTCGCCGAGGACTACGCCGCCGTGCTTAGTCCGCATTTCTCACACGCCGAGCGCGCGAGGGCGTTCGATGCGATGGAACTGCCTTCACAAGCAGCCGTTCTGTCGCTGACCGCAAGCGG
>CBDUSE010000033.1:0-21334 GCA_965369835.1 uncultured bacterium | reverse complement strand
CCATCCAAAAGGCCCGGGTCCGCAGCTCGGCGCCGACGAACAGGTTGCTGACGCCCGGTATGACGTCTGCCGACTGGGCGAAACTGTCCGCCCCTGTCGCCAGCAGCACCAGGGCTGCGCAAACGACCACAAGCAATCTCATGAAATCCTCCCTGTTACGGGCTCGCGCCCGCAAAGAACCGCTATCTGCTCCGTTCTCGTCGAGAACGATGGTGTCGAGGACCGTGTTCCCGAGAGGAGAACGCGTTTTCTCGACGAGAACGTCGGTATTTCTGTTTTCACGTGCTATAAGAGACACCTCGGCTCCGGCCTCGCGGTCTTTCGTGTGTTCATCCCTCCTTTCTGACCACGGTGTAGAGCGGCCGTAGGTGCGGTCATGTAGCGAGTTACACCGCCGGTTTGCTATCAACCGTTGCCCGGCGTGTCAACAGCTTTTTCCGGATTTTTCTCTCCCACAACGGCGTTGCGGCCCGTATCGAGCTTGCGGCTCACCTCCTCGAGGCCCTGCCCGGCCAGGAGGCTCCACGGGCCTCCCTGCCGCTCGCCCTTCGTCAGCTTCTCGTACTCGACCTTGGCGGCTTTGAGGTCGCCACTCAGCTCGTAGCAGTACGCCTTGTAATAGATGGCCTGCATCTCGACGAATTCGCGCCCCTCGGTGCCGAGGATCTCGTTGCACGCCTCGATGCCGCCGGCGTAGTCCTGCTCGGCGATGTAGGTCTGCACGATGGCGGTGCGCGCCAGGACGCCAAGGACTGGGTCCGGTTTTGTGGCGAGGTACGCTTCGTACTTCGCGCGCGCCTCGGCGTACTTGCCCTGGCCGTAGAGGAGGTCGCCGGCGCGCACGAGCGCGCGGCCGCCGACGAAGTTGCCGGGGTACTTGAGGGCCACGGCGTCGAACTCCTCGATGCTGCCGGCGGCCCGGGAGGCGGCGAGCGAGGCGCGCTCGCGGCTCTTGCGATGGGCCGAGGCGATGGCAAGCACGGTCACGGCGACGATGGCGACCAGGATCGGTGCGAAGAAATGCCACTTGTAGCGGGCGGAGAACGCAGCGAAACGGTCCTCGGCGGTGGGCCCGCGCACCTCGGCGGCGGCTGGTTTCTTCCCACCCGGGTGCGGGGCGGCGACGGCGGTCTTCTTGGCCATGTGGGCTAGCTCCGGGAACGTGTGGTGGTCAGTTTCTCTGCAAGGACCTCGCTGTTGCGGGCCACCTGTTCGGCCTGTTCGGCCGTCAGGCCTGCGCCGCGGGCGACGGCCTGCCACGACGCCTCGGTCAGCAGGTCCTCGGGCGCGTGGCCGTCGGTGTTAATGACGAGCCTGGCGCCGGTGGCCAGCGCCACGCGCGCGACGTGGCCGTTGGCGATGCAGTGCCCCTTGCGGGCACTCAGCTCGAGGTGGATCCCGCGTTCGGCGGCGAGCCGTGCGTCAGCCTCAGTAATAAGCCCCGGATGCACCAAAATGTCTATTTGGGCCTCCAGGGCAGCACGGTTTGTGCCAGGTGCAACCGGCTCGGCCGTCGTCTCGCCGTGGACGCACACCAGGGGGAGGCCGAGCTGGCGGGCGCGCTCGGCCAGCTCGGCGATCTGGCCCGGCGGCACGTGCGTCAGCTCGGCGCCGGGGATCACGGTGACCGGCTGGTGGCGGTTGAGCGCCTCGGCCGCGCGCAGCGTCGCCTCGGCAATCCATTCCAGGTTCGAGGCGTCCACGTGGTCGGTAATGCCGATGGCGGTGTAGCCGTTGACCCCGGCGCGCTGGACCAGCTCGGAGACGATCAGCTCGCCGTCGCTGAGCAGCGTATGCGTATGCAGGTCAATCAGTCCCATTCGGTTCCCGCCTCACGTGGTGCGCCCCTTATACAGGCCGCCCGCCTCCCCGTCAACGTGGATGTCGGCCCTCGACCAGCTCGGGACAGGCGGAGCCGGGATGCAGCTTGGCCTCGCGTGGGCGAGGCCGCTATGCTATTCTGTTATGTATGGTGTTGAGAGGGGCCTATGGGCGGCAGCGCTGATCAGGGGCATGGCAGGATCGTGCGGGTGCGCGGCTCGGTGGTGGACGTCGCGTTCGACGGCGCGCTGCCCGCGCTTTTCGAGGCGCTCATCGTCGAGCCCATGGACGGCGGCCCGCCGATCGAAGATCGGCGCCCGATCGTGCTCGAGGTGCAGCAGCATGCTGACCCGGAACGCGTGCGCACGATCGCCATGTCCTTTACGGCGGGCCTCCAACGCGGCCGGCCCGTGCGCCGCACCGGCGGACCGATCCGTGTGCCTGTCGGCAAGCCGGTGCTGGGCCGGATGCTCAACGTGCTCGGCGAGGCCATTGACGACGGCGAGCCGTTCCCGGACAGCACGCCCAGGCGCCCCATTCACCAACCCGCGCCGGCGCTGACCGAGGAGCGCGCGTCCGACGAGATCTACGAGACCGGCATCAAGGTGATTGACCTGCTCACGCCGATGCCCATCGGCGGCAAGGCCGGCATGTTCGGCGGCGCCGGCGTCGGCAAGACCGTGCTCATCATGGAGCTGATCCACACCACGCTCGAGAAACACAGCGGCGTGGCCGTGTTCGGCGGCATCGGTGAGCGCTCGCGCGAGGGGCTCGACCTATGGGACGAGATGCACGAGAGCGGCGTGCTCGACCGCTCGGTGCTCGTGTTTGGCCAGATGAACGAGCCGCCCGGCGCGCGGTTCCGCACGGGGCTGACGGCGCTCACGATCAGCGAGTACTTCCGCGACGAGCTGGGCCAGGACGTGCTGCTCTTCATTGACAACGTGTTCCGCTTCGTCCAGGCCGGCATGGAGGTCTCGGGCCTGCTGGGGCGCATGCCGTCGCGCGTCGGGTATCAGCCGACGCTGGCCAGCGAGATCGGCGACCTCGAGCAGCGGATCGGCTCGCGAGGCCACAGCGCGATCACGTCGGTGCAGGCCGTGTATGTGCCCGCCGACGACCTGACCGACCCGGCGTGCGTCCACACGTTCACGCATCTCGACGCGGCCATCGTGCTCTCGCGCGACATGGCGGCGCAGGGGCTGTATCCCGCCATCAACCCGCTCGACTCGTCGTCGAAGCTGCTCGATCCGCGCACGGTGGGCGTCGAGCACGACGAGCTGGCACAGGAGGTGCGGCGCACGATCGCCCACTACAACGATCTCAAAGACATCATCTCGATGCTCGGGATGGAGGAGCTGAGCGACGTCGACCGACGCGTCGTGCTGCGCGCGCGCCGCTTGCAGCGGTTCCTGACGCAGCCGTTCTTCGTGACCGAACAGTTCACGGGCAAGCCGGGGCGCAGCGTATCGCTCGACGAGACGATCGCCGGCTGCCGCGCCATCGTCAAGGGCGAGCTCGACGAGGCGCCCGAAACGGCGCTGTACATGATCGGCGCGATCGACGAGGCACGGGGCGAAGCGATCGCGGTCACCGGTGAGGGCAGGGAAGATCTCACCACAGAGAGCACAGAGGGCACAGAGGAAGAAGATGCCTGACGGGCGGCGTGAGATGCGGCTGGTGGTGACGACGCCGACGCGCGTAATTGTTGATGAAGCGGTGAGCAGCGTGCAGGCCGAGGACGCCAGCGGCCGGTTCGGCGTCGAGCCGGGTCACGAGTCGTTTATCACGAGCACCGTGCCGAGCATCGTGATCTATCGGCCCGCCGAGGGCGACGAGAAGTACGTCGCCGTCGACCACGGGACGTTGCGCGTTACGCGAAACCAAGTGCAACTGGCGACGCGCCAGGCCGTCGTGTCGGACGACCTCGACGAGCTCGAGCGCGTCGTCGAGGAGGAATTCGAGAAGCAGACGGAAGCGAGCCGCCGCACCGGCAAGAGTTTTAGCGAGATCGAGCTGAGCGCGTGGCGCAAGTTGATGGAATATGAGCACCGACAAGTCCGAACAGGATAACGGGGCCTTCGGGCCACTCTCGCCCAAGCGCGTGGCCGACCGCGCCGAGCGCATCAAGCGCGCCCGACGCGAGGGCGACCGCGGCTTCTGGCAAAACGTCGGCCTGATCGGCAGCATCGGCTGGATGGTCATCCTGCCCGCCATCGGCGGCGGGTTCCTGGGCCGATACATCGACCGCAAGGCCGCGGGCGGCATCTCGTGGGCGCTGACGCTGCTCGTCGTCGGCATGGCTGCCGGCTGCTACGGCGCGTGGCGACACATACGGGAGGAACGATGACGAACGTTGCGGCAATAGCCGCATGCGCGCTCGGCGGCCTGGCCGTCGGCATGGCGTACTTCGCCCTCGTGCGGCGCACAGCCACGCAGCTCGCGAGTGGTGAGGTGCGCGTAGCTGGCATCGTCGGGGCCGCGGGCCTGCGGATGTTGTTGTTCGCGCCGGGCGCCGTCATCGCCGCGATGTTGTCACTCGTCGGGCTTGCCGGTTACATGATCGGTTTCATCGCCGCACGGTTCCTCGCGGTGCGCCAGTGGAAGGCATCATGATCGCTGTGTCGAAGAACCTCTTTGAGACGCCGACGGTGTTCACTATCGGCCCGGTGCCGATCACGGTCACCGTGGTCGTGACGTGGGCCATGATTGCGGGGCTGGCCGTCGTGGCGCTCATCGTGCGCGGCCGGCTTAGCGCGCGGCGTCCGGGGCCGTTGCAGATCGGCTCCGAGGCACTGGTCACATGGCTCGATACCGAGATCCGCAACATCATCGGCGACCGCCCCGAGCGCTACTTCCCGCTCATCGCCACGCTCTTCATCTTCGTGCTGATGCTCAACCTGGTGTCGAATCTGCCGGGCATTAAGTCGCCGACGGGCGATCCGGCCACGACGGTGGCGCTCGCGGTCATCGTGTTCCTCTCCGTGCCGTTCTACGGGATCGCCACCAAGGGCGTCGGCCGTTACTTCATGACGTACCTGAGACCGACGCCGTTCATGCTGCCACTCAACATCATTGGAGAGATCTCGCGGACGTTGTCGCTGGCGGTTCGCTTGTTCGGCAACGTCATGAGCGGGGGGCTGATCGTCGGTGTGCTCATCTCGATTGTGCCGCTCGTTGTGCCGCTGTTCATGATGTTTCTCGGCCTGATCACGTCCGTCGTGCAGGCCTATATCTTCCCCGTGCTGGCGATGGTCTACATCGGCGGCGCGGTGCGGCTGGAGCAGAAGCGTGCAATGAAACATGCAGAGGAGACCGCATAGATGGACAAGGAAATCGTCGCCATCATTGTCGCCGGATTCACCGTCGCCATCGGCTCGATCGGTCCGGCGCTCGCCGAGGGACGGGCAGCCGCCGCGGCGCTCGACGCGATCGCCCGTCAGCCCGATGAGCGCAACACGTTAACACGGACGTTGTTCGTGAGCCTCGCCATGATCGAGTCCACGGCCATCTACTGCCTTGTTGTTGCCCTCATCCTCTTGTTCGTGCTGTAGGAGACGGAGGTGGTGCTGTGAGCTTCTGGTGCACGTTCGGCTTTCAGACGCTGGACTTCGTCGCGGCGATGAGCTTCTGGTGGACGTTCGGCTTTCAGGCGCTGAATTTCTTCGCGCTCGTGGCGATTCTCTATTGGCTGCTCTACAAGCCGGTGCGGCGCACGATGCAGCAGCGCGAGGACCAGATCCGGGCGCGCTACGACAAGGCGGAGGGCAAGATCAAGGACGCCAAGGATGCGCGCGCCAAGGCTGAGGCGAAGCAACGCGAGATTGACGCGCAGCGGGCGCAACTGCTCGATGAGGCGAAGCGTGATGCCGAGGCTCGCGGCGAGGCGCTGCTCGCCGACGCGCGGGCCGAAGCCGGCGGCTTGATCGAGCGGGCACGCGAAGCGATCCGGCGCGAGTGGCTCCAGGCCGCCGACGAGCTGGGCGAGACGCTACGCGGCACGGTCGTGGCGCTGTCTGCCGAGGCGTTCGGGCCGGGCGCCGCTTCGCTCACCGAGGCCGCTGTGCGCGAAGTCATCGAGGCGATTGAACGGCTCGAAGGCGCCGATCTGGACGAGGCGCGGCGCGCCGTGTCGCGTGGACCCGTCAAGGTGGTTGCCGCGTCAGCGCTGTCCGACGACGCGCAGCACCAGCTCGGCGACGCGCTGCGCGCCCGGCTCGGCACCGGGCCGGCGTCGCTCGACGTCGAGCAGGACGCGTCGCTGATTGCCGGGGTGGAGGTGGCGCTGGGCACGCTGCGCGTGCGGTCGCACTGGCGCGAGCGCATCGAGCAGGCCCTCGCCAAGGCGAAGGCCGAGATCGCCGCCGCGGCGCCGCATGGCGAAACGAAACCGATCGAGGACGGATGATGGCCCCCGTCGACGACAAGCCGTTTGCCGAGTCGCTTGCCGGGCGCATGACCGCGTACCTTGAGCGCGTGCCCAGGCGCGTCGAAGGGATGCGCGGCGCGACCGTGGACCACGTCGGCCTGATCGAGCGCGTCGGCGACGGCATCGCCATCGTCAGTGGCTTGCCGCAAGCGAAGCTGGACGAGCTGCTCGAGTTCCCCGGCGGCGTGCGCGGGTTGGTCTTCAACCTCGACGAGGACAGCATCGGCTGCCTGCTGCTGGGCGAGAGCCGGGATCTGGCTGCCGGCGGTGAAGTCCGGGCCACCGGCGAGATCGTTCGCGCGCCCGTTGGCGACGAGCTGCTGGGGCGCGTCGTCTCGCCGCTTGGCGATCCGCTCGACGGCAAGGGCGCCATCAACGCCCTGCGCCGCGAGCCGATCGAGAACGAGGCGCCGCCGATTCTCGACCGCCGGCCCGTCGAGGTCCCACTGCTCACGGGGATCAAGAGCATTGACGCCATGATCCCGCTGGGCCGCGGCCAGCGCGAGCTTATCGTGGGCGACCGCGCCACGGGCAAGACGGCGATCGCCGTGGACGCGATCCTCAATCAGCGTGACACGGGCGTGCTGTGCGTCTACGTCGCCATCGGCCAGAAGACCTCGTCGGTCGCACGCCTCGTGCAGCACCTCGAGCGGCACGGCGCGATGGCGTACAGCGTTGTCGTGGTCGCCGGCGCCGATGCGCCGCCCGGCCTGCAGTACATCGCGCCGTACGCGGCCTGCACGATGGGCGAGTATTTCATGGCGACGGGCCGCGACGTGCTCATCGTCTACGACGACCTGACGAAGCACGCGTGCTCCTACCGCGAGATCTCCCTGCTGCTGCGGCGTCCGCCGGGGCGCGAGGCATTCCCGGGCGACGTGTTCTACATCCACTCGCGCCTGCTCGAGCGCGCCACGCGCCTCGTCGAGGCCAAGGGCGGCGGCAGCCTCACGGCGCTGCCCATCGTCGAGACGCAGGCGAAGAACCTGGCGGCCTACATCCCGACGAACCTCATTTCGATCACCGACGGGCAGATCGTGCTCGACCCGGACCTGTTCGACATGGGGCTCAAGCCCGCGATTGATGTCGGCAAGTCCGTCTCGCGCGTCGGCGGCAAGACGCAGCTCAAGGGCATGCGCACGGTGGCCGGCAGCCTCAAGCTCGACTACGCCCAGTTCGCCGAGCTCGAGCTCTTTACACGTTTTGGCGCCAGCGTCGAGAAGGAGACCGCCGCCAAGATCGAGCGCGGCCGGCGCATCCGCGAGGTGCTCAAGCAGCCACGCCTCGACCCCGTGCCCGTGGACTACCAGATCGCACTGCTCGTGGCGGCCAACGAGGGGATTCTCGACGCGCTGCCGGTCGAGCGGGTGGCGGCCTTCGAGCGGAGGCTGCGCGAGCGGCTGCGCGACATCGAGCCGGACATCATGCGCCGGCTGCGCGATGGCGAGCCGATCGCCGAGGCCGACGTCGAGGCGCTCGCCGGCGCCGCCCGCCGGCTCCGTCGCAAGATGGGGGGCTAGGAGTAGCGTGGAACAGCTCCGGCAGCTCGAGCAGCAGATTGAGACCATTGACGAGCTGCGCGACATCATCCACGCCATGCGCTCACTGGCGGCCATCTACCTCAAGCAGGCCGAGTCGCAGCTCCGCGGCGTGCGCGCGTATCGCGACGTCGTGACGGACGCCATCGCCGACGCACTCGGCTGTCTCGACGAGGTGGAGCGGCCCGAGCCCACAGGCCGGGTGTGCATTCTGCTGCTCGGCTCGGAGCAGGGCTTGTGCGGCCGGTTCAACGAGATCGTGGCCGAGACCGGCATCGAGCACGCACGCTCGCTCGGCGGCGCGGCGTTCATCGTCGCGGGCCGGCGCGCGGCGTCGAACGTCGAGCGTGCAGGTGGCGAGATCGTTGCCGTCATCAACTCGAGCTCATCGCCCGAGGGCGCGCCGATGGCGATCCGTCGGCTGGCCGCCGAGGCGTTCCGCCGCTACACGAGCGAGGAGTTCTGTCGCCTCTATCTCATGCACGCCGTCTACCTCTCGCCGGGGCGCATTGATACGCGCCTCGTGCCGCTCCTGCCGCTCGACTACGCGATGTGGCGCTCGAGCGCGCGCGGGCAGGGCGGGCCGCGCCCGGCGATGACGATCGAGCCGCGCGAGCTGCTGGCCTCGCTCGTCGAGGAGTTCTACTTCATCGTCCTGTACCAGGCGTTTATCGAGTCGCTCGCGGCCGAGAACGGCATGCGGCTCCAATCCATGGAGGCCGCCAAGCAGAACATAGACGACACCAAGGCCCAGCTTCGCCGCCGCGCCAACCAGCTCCGCCAAGACGCCATCACCGCCGAGCTCCTCGACGTGATTGCTGGTGCTGAGGCCGTCGAGCCGCAGTAGGAGTCTGGCCACAGGCCGCTCCAGAGCCGGCGGATCTCGGCTTCCGCCGAGCTCCTCGACGTGATTGCCGGCGCCGAGGCTCTCGAACGGGAATGAGAGAGTTAACCACCGATCTGCACCGATCCCGCCGACACCAGTCCGCTGGAATACTGCATCCCCGCCCTACGAGGAGCGGTCGCCTGGCCGCAAGAGAAGTGCGCCAGGAGGGATTCGAACCCCCGACCACCGGATTAGGAATCCGATGCTCTATCCTACTGAGCTACTGGCGCGCTGCCTTTATTATGCCACACGGGGCGAGAAAGAACCAGCCACAGATTTCACGGATGGACGCTGATGGGCCGCTTCGCGGCGAGGTGGTTTGAGGCCCTGTGGCTCAACGCGGAAGGGGACGCCGAAGTCGTGGCGACGGCGGAGATGACGCGACCGCTCGCCTGCGGCGAGCAGGACACCCGGAGACGTCCAGACAGAATGGCTTGAAGCGTGATGAGGTGTATGACTACCATGTCCCGCGCGTGGCACGTTGGAACGGGCAACAGCTCGACAGCCGTTGCCGGGAGGAACAGGCCGACGGGCTGATGACGGATCTCCGTCTGGCGGGAGCCGTAGGCTCTTATGCCGTATCGTGCACTACGCTTTCTTTTGTTTGCCATCTCGCGTGGCGGCCGTGAAACATTCTAGAGTAGCAAAGGGCCGAATGCCAAAGACCCGTGAAACAGTAAGAGGTGCTTGGCGCCGCTTGGCCGGCTACGGACCCTTGATCCTGATTCCTCTAGCAGTTGTTCTGTTATCGTTTTGGCTCAAAGCAGTGCAAGGCCCCTACTGGCTCGCGCGGAATCAGGACCCGGCCTACGCCTATTTCATGAATTCGCTGCTCCTCGTGGAGTTCCAGCCCCCGGTCCTTGTCGAACATCCCGGCACGCCCCTGGAGATTCTCGGTGCAGGTGTTATTTGGGTCATGCATCTCTTCCGTGGGACATCCTCGATCAGCGAAGACGCCCTGAGAAACCCGGAGTTGTATCTGGCCGGTTTCCATCTCACGCTTTCGATCCTCTATGGTCTCGTGTTGCTGATCGTCGGCGTGCTTGTACTCCGTATCACAGGGAGCAAAACCTCAGCGTTTGTCATGCAGCTCACGCCGTTGTTCTCCCGGACGATCCTGCAGGAGTTGTCTAATCTTCGTCCTGAGCGGCTCCTCATTTGCTTTGCAGTCCTGTTCTCTGTGGCCATCCTTGCTTGGCTTTGGAGAGCACCGAAGAAGGAGGAGAGGAAAGGCGGGTATCTCTTTGCCCTTTTGTTTGGCGCTTTGGTCGGGATGGGGCTCGCCGTCAAAGTGACCTTTTTGCCGCTTGCATTGGCGCCGCTCATTCTCTTGCCGGGTTGGCGATCGAGAGTGATGTACGTATTCACGGCACCGGTTACCTTTCTTGTTTGTGTCATTCCCGCTTTGCCGACGTACCGGCGTTTTGTTTCTTGGATAACACAGATTGTGACCCACACGGGAAGATACGGGAGCGGCGAGCGCGGGCTCTTTGATTTGGGGAACCTCCCGCGTTTGTGGCCGATCCTTGTTGAAGAGGTGTTCTTCTCTCTTCTCCTTGTTGCCCTTGCGACGGCGTTGGCATGGCTCTGGCGCCGGGGACAGACGACAGAACTGCCCGAGCGTTTCCGCCGGTGGCCCAAAGGGCTCTTTGCCATAGGGCTTGTGGGAGTCGCACAACTCGTGATGATCATGAAACACCCGAACAACCATTACCTTGTACCGGCGCTGTGCACTGCCGGCCTTGGCCTTGTTCTGCTTGTGGAACTGTCGAAGCTTTGGTCGAAACGCATGCGCCGGATTGGTTTGGTGGTCGTTGTACTTCTCGCGGCATTACTGGTACAACGGGACTTTCACCTGATCAGTGTCCATCGAAGAGAGCATGCGAAGATTGCCGAAGAGCTTTTTGCCGTACGCCGAGCAATGCAGGGGAGATTTGCCACGGCGCGGAAGGTGTATTACTACCGATCTTCGTCTCAGGAGTATGCCTTGGCTTTTGGCGAAGCCTATACGAAAGGGTATTTCAGTGTACGGCTGCGGAAGCTCTATCCTGATTTTTACTACTACATCGGTTGGCGGAGAAAGCAGTACCGCCGCTTCGGCGAAGAAGTGAGCCTCACGGACATCGCATCCGATGACGTCGAGGTTGTCTTTCAAGGCCTCCCGTTTACTCGTGACATATATCCCGGCGATCTTGATCTTGTTATACCGAAAGGAGCCATTTTGGAGCTGGTTGTTCCAGGGAAACATGAGGTGATTTACAGGTTGAAGGCGATTCAATCCGATCTCTCGGCGCCCGGGGAAATTGAAGAGGGTTCTTCGGCAACTGAAGATGAAACGGCGGACCTCTAAGAAGGGGAAGGCACAGAACGTGAACGACCGGAGAACCAGTTGCGAGCAATTCACGCATAAGCACCGGAGGACGTGGGACCTTACTGCGCGTCGCGCCCAGAGGCGCCTGCGCGGGAACCGCTACTACCATTGGCGGCTTCAGGAAATCTATCGCTTCCTCGTCGAGCCGGGGCAGCGGGTGCTCGAACTCGGTTGTGGGTACGGCGACCTTCTCGCGGCCCTCTCGCCCGGCTACGGGGTGGGCATTGATTTCTCGGGCGAGATGGTCTCCCGGGCCGCACAGCGGTATCCGCACCTGCATTTCGTCCAGATGAATGCCAACGATCTGGCGCTCGACGAAACGTTCGACGTGATCGTGCTTTCTGATCTGGTCAACGATCTGTGGGACGTGCAGGCGGTTCTTGAGAAGTGCCGTGCACTCTGCCACCCACGCACCCGCATCATCCTGAACTGCTTCAGTCGGCTGTGGCTGCCGCTGCTGAGCCTCGTTCGCGCGACTGGGTTGGCCAATCGAGTGCCCGAGCAGAGTTGGGTCACGGTCGAGGACTTGGAGAACCTCCTGCACCTAGCTGGGTTCGACGTGATCCGGCACTGGAGCGAGATGCTGTGGCCGATGTACACGCCCCTGCTCGGAGGATTCCTGAATAAGTTCCTTGTGAAGACGTGGCCCTTCCGGTACGCTGCGCTGACGAACTTCATTATTGCGAGACCGCAGCCGAGTGCAGAAGCCGGTCGCGACGCCCCCCTGGTTTCCGTCATCGTGCCGGCCCGTAACGAGGCGGGCAACATCCGGCAGATTCTGGAGCGGACACCGGAGATGGGGCGAGGCACTGAAATCATCTTCGTGGAGGGGCACTCCACCGACAACACGTATGAAGTCATCGAGAAGGCCATCGCGGAGTATCCTTCGCGCAACTGCCGCCTTTTCCGGCAGGGCGGCACGGGCAAGGGGGACGCGGTCCGTCTAGGCTTTGCCCGTGCCCAAGGCGACATCTTGATGGTCCTCGACGCCGACCTGACCGTGCCGCCGGAAGATCTTCCGCGCTTTTTCAAGGCCCTCGTTTCCGGCAAGGGCGAGTTCATCAACGGCGTGCGCTTGGTCTATCCGATGGAAAAGAGGGCGATGCGCTTTCACAACCTTGTCGGCAACAAGTTCTTCAGCCTCGCCTTCTCTTTCCTGCTCGGCCAGAACATCAAGGACACGCTGTGCGGGACCAAGGTGTTGTGGAAGCGCGACTACATGCGCATAGAGGCGAACCGACGCCACTTCGGTGACTTTGACCCGTTCGGCGACTTCGACTTGATTTTCGGCGCCGCCAAGCTCAATCTCAAGATCGTGGACATGCCGATCCGTTACCGTGAACGAACGTACGGAAAGACCAACATCCAGCGGTGGAAGCACGGCTGGCTGCTTCTGCGGATGGTGATCTTTGCGGCGCGGCGCATCAAGTTCCTGTAGGTGCGGAATCTGCCTGCCATGCTCAAGCGGCTCTTGGCTCATCCACTCACGCGCGGGCTTGATCTGGACGATCCCCGGACAACCGAGTTGCGCAAGCGCATCATTCAAGAAAAGCCGTTTCTTCGGCGCATCTACCAGGAGTGGTATTGCGAGATCGCGGCCGCGTTGCCGCCGGTTCCCGGCACGGTCCTGGAACTCGGCTCGGGGGCCGGGTTCCTGCGGGCGCACGTACCCGATCTGGTCACCTCGGACCTGCTTGCCGGGGCCGAGCTTTCGGTCGTTCTCGACGCACATGTCCTGCCGTTCAAGGACCGGACCCTCCGGGCGATTGTCATGACCAACGTCCTGCATCACATGGCGGCGCCCCGCGAGTTCTTCGCCGAGGCGGCGCGATGTGTGCGGCCGCAGGGCGCGCTGATTATGGTGGAACCGTGGGTCACGTCGTGGTCCGGTTTCGTCTATCGGCGGCTGCATCACGAACTGTATGACCCGGATGCGTCGGCGTGGGAATGCGCCGGGAGCGGGCCTCTCACGAGGGCGAACGTCGCTCTCCCTTGGATCCTGTTCTCGCGGGACCGGGATCGCTTTGCCCAGGAGTTCCCTGAGTGGGAAATCCGGTCCGTCGAGCCCGGCATGCCGTTCCGCTATCTGCTTTCCGGCGGCGTCTCCCTGCGAAGCCTCATGCCCGGATGGAGCTTTTCGTTCTGGCGGCGCCTGGAGCGGGCCGGGCGCTCCTGGATGGACTCCCTGGGAATGTTCGCGAGATGTGTTCTCACTCGCAGAGGGCCGCCCAGAGACGGCACCGGCCAATACGGTGGAGAAGCACGTGAACGCAGCACGTAATGAACGGGCCGTTCATGAGGTCGCTCATGGGAAGCGGATCGCTCGGGGCGACCCGGAACTGATCTGGGGATGGGCAACGCCCGCCGGCCGTTTGCGGGCCCAGCGGAGGGCGCACGTGATCATCGAAGGAGCCCAAATGGGGCCCGGCCTTCAGGTGCTCGAGATCGGGTGCGGCACTGGGATGTTTACGGAGATCTTCGCTCAAACGGGAGCCCACATCCTGGCGGTGGACATCTCCCCGGACCTCGTGGCTCTGGCGCGCGAACGTGGCCTGCCCACCGATAGGGTGAGGTTCCTCGTCAAGCGCTTCGAGCAGTGTGCGCTCGACGGCCCCTTTGATGCCGTGATCGGATCTTCCGTGTTGCACCATCTCGAGATCCCCGAGGCCTTGCACAGGATATTCGGGCTTCTCAAACCCGGCGGCCGGCTGAGTTTCGCCGAGCCGAACATGCTGAATCCCCAGGTGTTCCTCGAGCGAAAGCTCAGGTTCCTTTTTCCCCGCACTTCACCCGACGAAACGGCGTTCGTGCGCACCTCGCTGCGTCGCCGGTTGCAGGAAAGCGGCTTCGAGCAGATCACGATCCGGCCATTCGATTGGCTCCATCCCTCGACGCCGCGATTTCTCATCCCTCTTGTCCGCGCGCTGGGGACGTCGCTGGAAAAGGGATGGATTGTCCGCGAATTCGCGGGCTCCCTCTGCATCCGGGCAAGGCGCCCTGCGCATGCAACGGGCCTGGGCCTTGCCGACAATGGCGAGGTGTAACACAACGCCCCCTCTTCGATCCCGCGGATGACATCTCCCGGTCTGCGGCAAATGCCGATCAAAAGGTGCCGATCTTGGCATTCTTGGTGCTATCTGGATGAGCGCACGAGAGGC
Organism: uncultured bacterium; assembly: GCA_965369835.1. GTDB lineage: Bacteria > Auribacterota > JABMQX01 > JAFGEW01 > JAFGEW01 > CBDUSE01. The sequence goes on along the minus strand of CBDUSE010000033.1, from coordinate 7,131 downwards.
CGGTGGGGTTGAGAGGCCGGGAACCTGAAGGCGCTTCGTCGAAAGCCTGGAAACCTGATCCGATTCCAGCGCCTCCCACCCCTCCACGCCAGAGGTGAACTCCTCGAGTGAGCGGCACCGATCTCAAATTGAGACCAAACGAGCAGGCTCGGCGAGCGGTCGGGAATCTGGGCCACCGTGTTGCCAGGTTCCAGGCCGCGCAGACTGCGGGGCTGGCTGTCGAGCTTTCCAACCTGATGTGGGGGGCCGATTCCGAGGGACGCACCACGTTCGTGAGCGACGCGCTGCTCGAGGCCGCCGGCTACGAGCGCGACGAGCTCACCGGCCAGCCGCTCTCGCGGCTGCTGACGACCGAGGACGGGGCGCCTACGCCCGATCAGGTCGTCGGCCAGTTCCTTGGCGGCGAGCGGCGGTTGCCGATGACGTTGCTCGCCCGGGACGGCAGCAGCTTCCGGATCGCCTGGGAGGCGATGCCGCGTCGGGACCGCAACGGCCGGCTGGTCGAGGTGATCGGCGTGGCGCGCGAGGTCCTGCCGACGCCCGAGGCGGACTCGATGGCGGAGCAGCAGTTCGAGCTGCTCGATGCGGCGCGCCTGTGCGTCATCGGGATGCAGACCGACGGCACGATCTTCTTCTTCAACCGCGAGGCCGAGGCGACGCTCGGTTACGGGCGGGGCGAGATCAAGGGCCGAAACTACTTCGAGCTGTTCGCCCCGCGCGACGACAGCGGCCGCTCGTGGCGCGAGATCAAGGAGCACGTCGCCGCCTGCCTCGAGGCGCGCGAGTACGAGAGCGCCGTTGTTGCCAAGGACGGGAGGCGGCTCGTCATGCGCTGGTCGAGCACCCCGTTGCAGCCGGGCCCGAAGCGGACAGGCGCGCGCAAGCCGGATGAGGTTTTCATCTTCGGTGTGGACATCACCGAGGAGCGCCGGCGCAAGCGCGAGGCACGCGTCCGGGCCGACATTGCGGCGCTGGCAAGCACCTCGCTCGGTTTCGAGAGCTATTTCGGCGCGGTCCAGCATCACCTGACGCAGCTTATGGCGTTCGATGCGGCCGCGTTTATCCGCTACGACCCGGCGGGCGACTTGGTCCGACCCATGCTTGTGAGCGGCCAGGTCGAGGCGCCCGGCGCCGGGGCAATCCCGGCCGGCGGCACCGCCACCGGCGCAGCGATCATGAGCCGGCGCCCGTATGTCTGCTGCCACGCCGGCGCCGGCGAGCTGACGACCGATCGCATCGCGGCGGAGAACGGCCTCGAGTCGTACGTCGCCGTGCCGCTTGTGACGAACGGCGAGCCGCTGGGTGCATTCGTCATCGCCGCCTCGCCGCTCGAGGCGTTCGGCGAGCGCGAGGTGGCTTTTCTCGATGAGATCGCGCCCCACCTTGCGGCCGCGTTCAACAATCACCTGCTCCGCACCGAGCTCGACGAGGCGCGGGCCGACTACCGGGTGCTCTTCGAGCAGGCGCTCGAGGGGGTGCTCGTTCTCGATCCGGACCTGCGGTGCGTCGAGGCGAACGCCGCCGCGTGCCGAATGCTCGGCGTGCCGGGTCGGAAGCTTGTCGGCCGGACGTGCGCGGAGGTCCTGAGCCCGGAGCGACCTGAGTCGGTCCAGAAGAAGCTGGTCGAGCTGGAGCGGGCCCCGGCGTGCTCACTCGGCGAGTTGGTCCTGCCGTGCAAGGAGGGCGCGCCGCTTGAGATCGAGGCGTATGCCGCGCGGACGGACGACCGGGGCGTCTTTGTCCTGGTCACCGACGTGACCGAGCGCAACCGGTTGCGCCGCGAATCCGAGGAGAGCACGCGCCAGATCCGCTGGCTGGTGCGCAGCGCGGGCGACGGCATCGCGCTCATCAAGCGGGGCCGGCTCGCGTACGTCAACCCGGGTCTCGTGAGGCTGTTCGGCTACAAGGCGGCCGACGAGCTCGAGGGGCGCCCGGCCGGGCTGCTCTACGCGCCGGGCGAGAGCGAGCGCCTGCAGGAGCAGGGAGGACGGCTGCGCGAGCAGGAAGGCCGCGTGCCGAGCCGCCACGAGTTCCTCGGCCGCAAGCGCAACGGCGTGGTCTTTCCGCTCGAGGCGAGGGCCGCCACCTTCGGCCGCGGCGAGCGTACGACGATGCTCGTCCTGCGCGACCTGAGCGAGCGGAAGCAGCTCGACGGCTACATCCGCCGCACGCAGCGGATCGCGGGCATGGCCGAGCTTGCGAGCAGCATCGCCCACAACTTCAACAGCCTACTCGTCACCATCCTCGGCAGCACGACGATCGTGCGCTCGCTCACGCCCGACGACCCGCGCCACGCCCCGCTGCTCGGGCGCATCCGGGACGCCGCCTCCCGAGCCGCCGAGCTCACGAGCCAGCTCCTCGGCTACACGCAGGGCGGCCAGTACGTGATCGAGCCCGTGTCGCTCAACCAGGTTGCAAGCGACACGCTGGCGATGCTCAAGGGCTGCATCCCAAGGGGCGTCCGGGTCACCACCGATCTCATGCCGGAGCTGCCGGCGGTCGAAGGGGACCCGCACCAGTTCACGCAGGTGGTGCTGCAGGCGGTGCTCAACGCGATCGAGGCGATGCCCGAGGGCGGCGTGCTCGCGGTGACGACGGAGACGTTTACCGCGCATGACGAGATTGATCCCGATCGCCCGGGGTTGCGTCCCGGCCGGTACGTGCGGCTCGTCGTCTCGGATACCGGTTGCGGCATGGACCAGCAGACCTTGCGCCGCGTGTGCGAGCCGTTTTTCACGACCAGGGGGGCCGGCCGCGGCCTCGGCATGGCGGCCGCGCGCGGCATCGTCACGCGCCACAACGGATTTCTCACGCTTACCTCCTCCCCCGGCGAAGGAACGGATATCGAAGTCCTTTTGCCAACACCTGAGACACCGCTGCAAAGGAAAGAAGGGACCTGAGAATCAGCTTTCGTCGGGGGATTTTTGTTCCCCCTCAACCCCAGGGCGCGGGGCCGCAAGGCCCCGCGTCTTTTATTGTATGTCCGGACTTGACCGTCCGAGAGCCGGATCCGGGAAATCCACACGTCCGGTCGGACGAGCGGCACGTGGAAACGGAGCTATGGATCGGAATGAGGCACCGGCCATAAGGAGAGAGCCGCCGGCAACGGCAACGCCCCGATCCCGTCGCCACCGCGCCACTTTACCCGATTTCAGGTCTTCAACTTCGACCATCCCTCGGAAATGCGCCGTCCTTGCGCCACCCGACCTGTTACGCATTGATCGCCGATTGAGTACACCAAACCTGCATGATGCACTCGGAAGCCGAGCAGCGTACGAACCTTCACGCAGACTGCGAGATGCTGCTCGTCTGGCGAAAGAACCGCAGCCTCCACCCGGCAACGCCCCTTTCCGAGCGCCGATGCGACCTTGGCCATCACGACGTCCCACAGTTGAGGGACGTCCGCAGTTCTCCTGATGCCGTTGAGCAGGTCGACGAGCGGTTGGAGGCGGGGGTTCATGTTCGCGGTGGCATATTCGAAGTGGACATACAGACCGGTCAGTTCGCAGACGCGGAGATCCTCTGGATGGACTTTCCGGCCGCTCCAAAGACATGCCTTTGTCTCGGCCGGGGCGCAAAATGTCCCGGTTGCTGACCTAATAGCAGCTTCTTCGAGAATGTGCGCTCCCGTCAAACTGCTGGTGACAAAAAGCCTCTTGAGCGCCCGCTTGCCGGTCACGGCGCACCGCAGAAGCTCAGACGGCAGCACCCGCTTCTGCGTGACCGCGCATGGCTCCAAGATTCCTGGCCGGACGTACTCTCCCGTCACTTCGCATTGCTCGGCTTCCGCCAGGGCCAGGTACTGCCGGGTCTCATGGCAGACAATGAACTCCTGCTTGTGTCCTGTCTTTCCGGAAACCCCCGATCGTAGCTGTTCATCGACGCGATAGCGCTTGCCCGACACTTCGCTTGTGGCAAGCTCGGTATTGAGAACCTCGGCGCTCGTGAATTCGCACTGTCCAAAGTGATCCGGTTCCGCCCGCTTACCGCTTAGAGCCGAAGTTCTCAGGAGTGCGCTTGCGACCAATCGTCCACTCACTGCCGACAACTCGGCTTCGTCCTCAAGAACCCGCTTGCCACTTAGGCTGCATAGGAGCATGAATTCTGGCAGCGCGAACCTTGAACTTATCTGCGACCGGGCGAGAAGATGTTGCAGCACCACCGCTCCCGAGATCTGACATCGCTCCAGGCACGTCTTAGGAACAGTCTTCCCCGATCGAGCGCAAAGTCCCAATTCTGGAGCATCAACCAGTTCTCCCGTGTGCGGCGTAGCGGTAAGCACGCTGTGGTAATCCCAGTCAGCATCAAACCTGTATTGCACCTTCACTATTACCTGACGGTGTACCCTTCCTTCGAGAGTGACCAACGTCATTTCAAAGCCCGGTGTGAAATCGTCCTCCAACTTCTTTCTCTTCCGCTCATCGTCGCCTGCAGCTTGCGTCTCCTGCGCCCGCCTCTCCAAGTAGAAGCGACAGAATTCGGAGATCGCGCCATCCAGTGTTGCAGCTTCGGCCAATCTGTCTGGATTGACCCCAAGGGAACTGGGATTCTCGATTGTGTGAAGCAAGGATCCCAATCCTGATCGTCCTGCCTGAGCGTAGTGCTCGGCTGGTGAGCAGGAAACCTCAACGAGGCGCTCGTAGCTATCATGCGCCACCGTAGCACGAACCCGGACGAGGGCCGTCCCTTCGAAACAACGGCGCACGTCCTGCACCTCTACGACCTTCGGTGTTCCACTGAAACTGAGCACCCACCGACGGGCGAGGTTCTCGCTCTGTTTGGCTGGATCCTGGTCGAGATCGTCGACGTCATGAACGCCGGTCGCAATGATTCGCCCCACAAGCCGAAGGAAGGCAGGAGAACCGGGAGCGTAGAGCGTACTTCGCGGGCTCGTGCTGGCGTGCTCCTCGAAACGGATGTATTCACGTCCGCCGTTCTCTTCCACAAGACACAGGTCCGGCGACCGCGGCGTGACGTGTGCGCCCAAACTCATAAAGGCAGCCAGAGTGAAATCACGTGCCGTCATGGATCGCACTACATCCGGCAGCTTCGGGGCGCGTGGTCCGACGTACTCGACTCCATCCATCCCCCCGAGCATCGTATTAATGCTCTGTTCTTCACGCTCCAACTCGCTCTTCGCGTCAGCAATGCTTTGCTCCGTCTGGCGGGTTGCTGCCTCCACGTCCTTGCCTGCGAGCGCCGCCATCACCAGCCGGCGAATCTTTTCCTCAAAGCTGATCGTGCCCTCCTCATCCTCTCCGCTGATTCCGGATGCCTCAAGCAGTGCTTCGATATCGCCAATGGCGTGGGACGCCATCTGGAGCTTTTCCGCTAGGCGTCCCACGATGTGCTCCTCGAAGGTGCCGCGCAGCGTGATATTGAAAACGCCGACGCTCGCATGCTCAGAGTGCAAGCGTTGTAGGCGCCCGATACGCTGCTCGACGATCATCGGGTTCCAAGGCAGGTCGTAGTTCACCACCACGTTGGCGACTTGGAGGTTGACGCCCTCGGCGCCGGCGTCAGTAGACACGATGACGTGGTGATCGGGGTGGGTTCGGAAGCGCGCGAGGGTGTCCTGATTGCGCGCGCCGGACATACCGTTGATTATCCCAACCTTCAGGCCATGCCTTTCCAGAAAGGCCTGGATGGTGGTCTGGGTCTCCAGCCGCCCTGTGAATACGACTAGCCGCCAGCGTTCGGGATCTTCCTGCCTTAGTTCGTCAATTAGTCTGCCGAGCCCATCAAGCTTCGCGCTCTTGGGCATTTTGGTGACGATGTCGCGGACAGCCGCGGCAAACTCCGGGGGAACGGTGCCATTCCTTGCCATGTTGTTCAGTTGCGCCATCAACGCGTCGGGGCTACTGGTTAGAGCCTGGAGGATCGAGATCTGGGCCAGGCGATTCAGCTTCTGGATCGGGTTTGCGATAGCGCGGATCAGGTCCAACTCCGCAGTCGTCGGGTCCACCTTGTGCATTTGCACGACCCGACACGGGAAAGCAAGCTTGGCGTCACCGCGCCGCACTCTCGACATGTAGCCGTAGACGACCGACCGGAACTCGTCACGCGCTTCAGTTTTCAACTGCCGGGCTTGCTCTCGGTTGTCCGCGATGAACTTCCGAGCAAACATGCCTTCGCTTCCGAAGGGGTTTTGGTGCCCACGCCCGACAGCCAGCAAATCGACGAGCGAGTAGAGATCCCACAGACGATTCTGAATTGGCGTCGCGGTCAGCATGAGCACGAAGCGAAACCGGCGCTCCTCCAAGGCCTTCCAGAAACGTCTGGCAACCTGTGGGGCGTCGCGGCCGCCGTAGAGGTTTCGCAGTTTGTGCGCCTCGTCGAGCACGAGCATCTGGAAGCGGTTCTGCGGGATGCGATCGAGGTGCAGCCGCGCCGAAGTATAGGTCGTAATGACAGCGCCGGTTTCCTCGGGCTCAGCCTCAATCAGGTCTGTTCCGATCGCGATCTCGGACGGGATGTTGAATTTAGTAAGGAGCTCCTCCTGCCACTGTGGGCCGATCAGCTTGGGGCAGACAACGAGGGTTTTGGAGATACGCGAGCGAGAGATCAGTTCGCTCATGATCAACCCGGCGCTGATCGTCTTCCCCAGGCCGACGTCGTCGGCAATGAGGGTGACCGGCAGACGGCGACAGAAGGTGATGAGATTCGTCACCTGGTGATGGTAGGGCACCAGCCGGTCCCGCCAGCCAGGCTCAGACTGAAGATCTTCGCGCTTTTCGATAACTATCGGATCGGTCAAGTCCCATTCGAGGCCCGCCCGGTACACCCGGTATTCCTCTGGTGTGGTCTTTCGGTGAAGTACTCTTGTTCGAAGAGAATCGGAATCGGCGGACACCGTACCTACTCCCCTCGCTCAGTCGCGCGCGGCCTAGCGTGTGCGGTCATGAGCGCGCCAGCCTGAGCCTGTCCATAGTGTAGCTCACATGGGGGAGCGGAGCAAGCTGTCTGGCGGGTGTCGAGGGGGTGTTTTTGATGTTGCCTGGGGGGTGGGGGCTCGTAGAATGGCGGTCCACGACCTGAAGGATGGAGGGAGCATCATGCGCAAGGAGCGAGCGACGAACCGGCGAACGATTCTGGCAGTGACACTCGGCATGTTGATGGTGGCGTCCGCGC
>CBDUSE010000032.1:0-21872 GCA_965369835.1 uncultured bacterium | reverse complement strand
CGCCCCCGCCCGGCATGAAACGGCCTACAAAGAGGGAGTTTTTCAACAGGCCCTCACGCCCGAGGCTACACGATACCGTCCCCTGTGGGGACTCACCGTCGGCGCGCCAGCGCCGCCTCAGCGACAGCGACATCGAATACATCCAGGTCGACACCAAAACCCCCTACGACCTTCTCCTCGCGTCGTACCTTTCCAAGCGCTCGCTGCTAGGATAGGGAATGCCTCACGCAAAGTCGCGAAGACGCAAAGCAAGCATCGTTTGGCCCCTTTGCGGGCTTTGCGCCTTTGCGTGAGGCCCTCTTGCGCCTGAACGGAAGAATCGAGCGGCTGGCCGCAGTGCGGGCGGGAAGAGGCGCTTCAGCGCCTCTTGCGAGCTTCTTCGACGAAGCCGGAGGCGAGGATGCCCGACGGGACGGCGAACATGGCGACGCGCAGCAGGCCGATGATGCTCCCGACGCCCTTGCCGAACGCCGTAATCGGGCCGGCTGTGCCCGCGCCGCCCGTGATGCTGGCGACGCCCCACCACAACGCGGCCGGGATGCTGCCGAAATGCTCCGGCTGCGCCTTGTGCTCGGCGAAGTACATGAGGCTCGAGCCGACCACGAGCAGGATCGCGCCGCCGAACGCCGCCATGGCGAGGTCCGCCTTCTTGCTCCGGACAACGTCGCCGAGCGTCCGCAAGGCGCCGGAGTACCTCCCGAGCTTGATGAGGCGAAAGACGCGGAACAGGCGAAGCGCCCGCAGGAACCGGAGGTCGAACGGGAGCAGCATCGGCAGGTAGAAGGGCAGGATCGCGAGGAGATCAACAAGCGCCATTAGCGTCAGCGCGTACCGCACGCGTCCCAGAACCGAACCGCGGTACCGCTCGTTGAGCGTACACGTCCAGAGGCGCAGCACGTACTCGACCGTGAAAATGATGACCGAGTAGAGTTCAAGCGACTTCAGGATCGAGATAGCTTCGGGCGAGAGGCCTTCGACGGTCTCCACGATGACGGCGACCACGTTGACCAGGATGAGGGCCATCAGGAAGACGTCGAACGCCCGGCTCAGCCGGTCGCCATCGGCCGGTATGCTCAGGATCTCGAAGGTCCGTTTCTTGATCGTCAGATCCATCTGGACCGCCTAGTCGGGAGGCTCGTCTGCGTGACACCGGAGACTGCTCTGAAAGCACAACGCTTGCCAAAACGCTTGCCATCTCGCCAAAATGCCGCCCTCTTCCGGACCGGCCCCGCTTGCAGTAGGATGGAAGCGTTGATGCGGCAAACATTCCGGAGCCCAGGCGCGTTCAAGACGTGGTGCGCGGGACGTTGCGGAGTTGGCGATGGGGTTTCTGAACCCGTGGATGCTCATTGGGTTGGCGGCGGCGGGGATACCGGTGCTCGTGCACCTCGTGTTCCGGCGCAAGGCGAAGGTGCTGCCCTTCCCGTCCATCATCTTTCTGCGCCAGCTCGACAAGGAGGTCGTGCGGCGGCGCCGGCTCGAGCAGATCCTCGTGATGCTGCTCCGGATCGCGGTCCTCGTGCTCTTCACGCTCTTTGTGGCAAAGCCGTTCCTGACTTCAAGGTTATTCGCCTCGGGCGCGTCGAAAGCGGTCGTGATCGTTTTCGACGACTCGTACAGCATGCACGTCGTCGAGGGCAGGTTTCTTGGGAAGAAGGCGAAGGACCGGGTGCTCGAGCTCGTCTCGACGCTCGACCGCGACGACAAGGCGGGTTTTTTGGGCGCGTGCGGCACGCCGGGTCATTCGCTCAACGAGGGCGCGCTCTCGACGGATCACGCGGCGCTCGTGCGGCACGTCGAGTCGCTCGGCCCCGGCTACGGCACGGCACGATTCAACGACGCGATCGCCCGGGCGCTCGACATCCTCGAGGAATCGAAAGAGCAGAACTGCGTGATCGTCGTCGTCACCGACCTGCAGCGCCGCTCGTGGGCCGAGCTTTCGATCCCCGATGCCGACGAGGACGTGACCTTCCTCGTCGTGAACGTGTCAGGCGCGCGAAGTGCGCCCATCAACGCGGCCGTGACAGACCTCGTGATCCTCACGACGCCCGACCGCGAGCTGAGCCGGACGTTCACGTTCCGCGCGGCGCTCAAGAGTTTTTCAAGTAACGAGTACGCGGGGCGCTATGCGCTGAAGGAGTTGAGCGGTCGGATTATTGACGAAGGCTCTTGTACGATCGGTCCAGCACGCACAGTCGTTAAAGCTCTGAAGTTCCGCGCCAAGAGCGAGGGGTGGTACACGGGCCGGTTCAGCCTCAGCGACGACGACCTGCCGGCCGATAACGCGCGCTTCTACGCGCTGCGCGTTGGCCGCGGTACAAAGGTCGGCATCTTTGACCCCGCAACCGCAATCGGCGTCACGCCGCTTCATGGCCGCGTGCGCGAGTTCGACGACGTCTTCTTCCTCCAAAAGGTCCTCGACCCGCTCGGCACGAAGTACCCATTCGACGTGACGACGTTCGCCGAGCTGAAGCGCCCGGTGCTCGATACGCTCGACGTGGCGATCTTCCCCACGCTGCCGACGCTCACGAGCCTCGCGCACATCGAGCTGAAGGAGTGGATCCGGCAGGGCGGTCGGGCAGTCTGCTTCGCGCGAAAGGACGCCGACACGCGCCGTATCGCCGACCTGTTCGACCGAGAGATCACGCTCGGCGCTGTCCAAAACGTTTTGAGCAGGATCGGCGCGGACCAGCTCGGCCTCGGGCGGCTGCTCTTCGACGTGGACGTCATTGCCCGCGCGCCGCTGACCATCGCCGAGGGTTCGCCGACGGTCGTGCTCGCGACGCTCCAGGACGAGCAGCCGTACATCGTCGAGCGCGCGGTCGGCGACGGCAAGGTTGTGCTTTTCGCGTCGGGCTACGACCTCGACTCGACGAACATCGCGCTGCGCCACGCGTCGCTGCCGCTTATGTACACGCTGCTGTTCCGGATCGCGCCCGAGCAATCGCCGCGCTCCTACACGGTCGGCGAGACGCTGCCGGTCGAGCCCGACTGGCGCGCCATCGTGAATCCGCTCGGCGAGCAAGTGGAGTTGTCTGGGGCGGTTACGCTGACGATGCCCGGCGTGTACGGCGTCCGCGCGGGCACAGGCGAAGAAGCGCGGATGGAGTACTTCGCGGTGAACGTGGACCCCGCCGAGGGCGACCTCGCCCGCTTCACGACGCAGCGCCAACTTGAATCGCTCGTGCCGTTCAAGAAGTGGGACCTCGTCGGCGCAGACCAGGACCTCGCGCGTACGCTGCGGGCACTCGAGCAAGGCGCGCCGCTGTGGAACTGGTTCCTCTACGCGGCGCTGTTCGTCTTCCTCGTCGAGGTGTTCATGGCAAACAAGGCAGGCCAAAGGGTGTAGGATGCCGCTTCGGTTGCTGACAGAGTTCCAGGACGTGCCGCTCAAGGTGGTGCTGCCGATACTGCTGGTGGCGTTCGCAGCCGCACTGCTGTTTGCGCTTTGGACGTACCGCCGCGCGCGGCGCGTCATTCGCCCCATGTGGTACCACACGCTCATCGCGCTCCGCTGCCTCGCTGTGCTCGTGCTGTTCCTGTGCATCCTCAAGCCGGTCCTCGTCAGGCCCGACGAGGTACCGCGCCGCGGGCGAGTGGCGATCTTCCTCGACAACACGAGCAGCATGGAGCGGACGAAGGACTCGCTCGGCGGCGCACGGCTGGAAGCCGCGAAGGAGTTCCTGTTCGGCTCCGGCGAGGTCCTCGACGGCGTGCGCAGGCGATTCCACGTCAACCTCTACGCCTTCGGCGAGACGGTAAAGCCGCTCAAGAGCGCAAAGGAACTCGGCAAGTCGGAGGACGTGACGAACCTTGGTGACGTGCTCGACACGATCGAGCGACTCGCGGCGGCCGGCGGTCTCGACGGCGCGGTCATCGTCTCCGACGGCGCGAACACCGCCGGTGAGGAGAACGCCTTGCTCGCGCGCAGCCTCAGCGTGCCGACGCACTGCGTCGGCATCGGCGAGAAAGGCCCCGCCGCAGGCGCCGCGCCCGACGTGGCAATCGCGGACATCATGGCGAAGCGGATGATGTTCGCGCGGACGCGCTCGACGATCAGCTTCACGATCGCCAAGTGGAACGTGCCGCGCGGCGAAGTTCGCATTGTGGCCACCGACGGCACGACCGTCATCGGCGAGAAAACAGTCGAGCTCTCGGGCGCTGGGGGCATCGAGCGCTTCTTGATGGAGGTCGCCCCGCACGAGACGGGACCGCGGCGCTTCACGCTCAACGCCATCAAGCTCCCCGACGAGAAGATCATTATCAACAACACCCGCCACTTCTCGGCGGCGGTCAAGGACCCCGACCTGAAGGTACTCTACTTCGAGGGCCGCCCGCGCTGGGAGTTCAAGTACCTGCACCGCACGCTCGAGGAGACGCCGGATCTCCGGCTGGTCTCCGTGGTGCGCACGGCGATCGAATCGTTCTACGTGCAGGGGGGCGGTTCCGAGCTCGACTTCTCCAAAGGCCTGCCCAAGGAACTCGAGACACTGAACGACTTCAACGTGATCGTCCTCGGATCGGGCGGCACGGAGGTTCTCTCGACGACCGACGTCGCAAACCTCGCCGTGTACGTCGAGGGCGGCAAGGGGCTGATCGTGCTCGGCACGGAGGACCTCGCGTCGTTTGCCGGCACGCCGCTCGAGAAAGTGCTGCCGCTGCATCTCGAGAAAGGGCGCAATCCGGAACGATTCGAGCTCACGATCACGCCCGAGGGCGCGCGGCATCCGGTCCTCGCCGGCGTGGCGGAGACGCTCCGCGAGGATATCGCGCTGCGGATGCTACAAGGACGCATCCTGACCGGACGGCAGCGCGGTGGCGCGACGGTCCTGGCAACTGACGGGGCGGAGCCGGTCCTCGCGGTCCACAACTACGGCAAGGGCCGCTGCCTGCTCATCACGGCCGACAACACGTGGCGCTGGTACCTGCACCTGCAGCAGCGCGGCTACGAGTCGCTCTACGCGACGTTCTGGCTCCAGGCCGTCCGCTGGGCCGCCGAGATTGAGCCGGGCGAGAAGGCTAAAGAATTCCCGATCGCCGTCTGGACCGACAATGACTACTACGACCCGGGCGACGAGGTCGAGGTGACGCTCGAGACCGAAGAGGCGCTCGACAAGATCACGGCCGTCCTCAAGCGCGGCGACGACGAGATCGGCCCAATCCAGTGGAGCGCCCGGGAGGACACGCCGAACACGTACTCCGCCACGCTCCAGCCGGCCGACGTGGACGAGTACGAGATCGCCATCGGCTACGGTTCGACCGTGAGCTCACCGTCGAACGGCGCCGAGACACGGTCGCTGCACTTCGCCGTTGGCGATCCGCTCGCGGAGCTGACCGACACCAGCCTCAACGAGAATCTCCTGAAGCAGATCGCGCTCCGCAGCGGCGGCCGGTACTTCGATCTCACTCAAGGCTCGGACCTCATCGAGGCGCTCAAACGGCCGACGCGCCAGCCGCTTGCCGCCCGCGCCGAGATCGGCATCTGGGACACGCCGTGGCCCTTCCTCATCTTCATGCTGCTCTGTTCCGCCGAGTGGTTCATCCGCCGCTGGAAACAACTGACTTGAAGCAACCACAGATTTCACAGATGAAACTGACCCGGATCAGTGGTATCTGTGTGATCTGTGGCTGATTCCAGGAGTGCGCGGCAGACTGTGATCCTTGCGGTTGACATTGGCAACACGAAGACGGCGGCCGGGCTGGTCGAAGGTACCGAAGTATCCGCGCGGACGGCCATCTGGACTGACGAGAAAGCGAGGCCGGAGGTCATCTGGGCCGAACTCGTGGCGGACTTCGGCCGGGAGCCTGCCGTCGAGGGCGCGATCGTCTGCTCGGTGGTGCCGGCGGCGACGGCGGCGGTAATGGAGGCGATCCGGGGCGGCGCGGGTGTCGAGCCGGTGGAGTTCACGACGGAGACACCGATCGGGATCACGAATCGGTACGAGCCGCCGGGAGACGTGGGCGCGGACCGGCTGGCGAACGCCTACGCCGCGTGGAAGCTGTACGGGCTCCCGGCGATCATCGTGGACATCGGCACGGCGCTCACGATTGACTGCATCACGCGCGACGCGGAGTACCTCGGCGGTGTCATAGCGCCGGGCATCGGGATCTCGCTTGACGCGCTGCACGACCGGACGGCGCTCCTGCCGCAGGTCGAGCTCGAGCCGCCGCCACAAGTGCTCGGGACGTCCACGGTCGCTTCGATCCAGTCGGGCATCACGCACGGCCACTCGCTCATGATCGCCGGCCTTGTGGACAAGCTGCGCGACGAGCTCGGGTTCGGCGCGGAGGCGCACGTCGTCGTCACCGGCGGCTACACGGCCGTGCTCGGCGCCCAACTCCGGCAGGTCTCGAGCCTGATTGACCCCGACCTGACACTCAAGGGCCTCGCGCTCATCCATGATGTCCTTACGGGTCAGGCATAGCCGGAAACGGCGTTTTCGTCTCAAGGAAGACCTAAGCGAAGCCCGACGGGGATGTACGCTGCACGGCGCGGGACGCCTGCGCTATTGCGCACGTTGAGGTCTGGACGGTCGGGCCGGCAAGCGCTGCGTGCCGGGCAGTTCGCGGCTACCGCTTGCACAATCGCCGGCAACACCACCGCCACCACCGACGGTGTCGCCACCCACAGGGCTTCAGGACCTGGACGTCGTCCTGACCCGTAATGGATGTGCCACCCTCTTCTGCCTCGAGGTTCCCCGTTACAATCAGAGGTACGGTCTGGCCGGTGACTTCGCAGAGCTTCAGGGTCCTGACCAGTTCCGGCACCTTGAACTTGAGCACGAGATCCAGATGCCCGTCGCCGTTGTGGCCGCAGCAGCCGCTCAGCGCACCGTCGAACGGTGCGGCGACATCGGCATAGCACCAGCGAATCGGGGCAACCCCTTCCTCGATTCCTTCCCGGCGCAGCAGGATGGAGCCGGGGTCAATGGTCGTGACGTCGAACTCGTCAGTACCCAGGACCGCGACCGGCAGTACTCCTCTGCTCTTCACGTTGATCGGATTCCGCTCAGAACCAGGTTTCACATCAACGTTGACCGGGAACGCCGCTTCGACCGGGTAGGCGACTTTGAATTCAGCCGCACCCACGAGCGTGCCCTGGCTGGCAAATCCAAACAGCGGGAGAGTATCAATCAGCCCACCACGGCCCTTCAACTCGACGAGAGGCGGACCAGCAGGTTGCTCGGGCGACTCGGTGCCCGCCGGAAAAGCATAGACCGGGTACTCGCCTATGAGTCCCCCGTGCACGACCTCCATCGCCGTCTCGAACCGCCAGAAGATCGTGGCGTCGTTCGAGGGCTCTATGTTGCTCATCGGCCACTCGAACTCGTAGAGCGCCTTTTCCCCCGGACCGACTTCCGCGTCGAACGCCCGCGAACCCCAGTAGCGCGGCATCTGATCGCCCGGCTCCATGAACCAGAAGCTCATCGCCCCCTTGCCCATCGTGCCGCCCGACATCGGGTGCAGCGGCGGGAGCTGGTCCGAGAAGTTCGTGATCGTGATCCGCGGGATAGTAAGGATGAACGGGAAGTACTCGTCCGCCCCGATGTCCGCCGTGGCTGTTCCGTCGAAGTCACCGTCAATGATTCGCGGCTCGTCCTCGAAATCCGTCAGCGGAATGCCGGGAGCGCCGTTGGTGCCCGTGTCAATGCATGGAGAGCCCAACTGAAGGTGGAAACTCGATGAGAGCAGGGGGTCCGCGTCGATGTTGTTGCCCTCGGAGAGATTGTCTCCCCATATGATGTGGAAGTCACTGTAGTCGTTATTGAACAAATACACGGCCGCCTTGATGGGCGGCAGACCGCCCGGTCCCACGGCGCCGTCTTGCACCCACAGATCGGCGGCGCCATCCGCGACGTTACCCCAGATAATGTTGTTATAGATGAACGCCTTCGCCTCACCGGTCGTCGTCAAGAGAAGAAGCCGGATACCCCCACCGGCCGATCCAGAGAGCCCTCCCGAAGCCGAATTGCCGACGACGGTGTTGTTCGTCAGGATGACTGTTCCGCCGGTCCCGCACGTAACGGTAGCGCCACCCCCTTCGCCCTGCCAGGTGGGCATCACGGAATTGCTGTAGAAGACGTTGTTCGTGAGGGTCATCGTACCGCCACTCACGGACCGGAGCTTGGCACCGCCGCCGCTGGAATCCGCGGTGTTGTTGATGAAGGTGTTCTTTCTGAGGATCGTCTGTCCGCCAACTTCAGTCTCAGCATAGGCACCGCCGCCGAACGCTTCGGCGGAATTGCCGTCGAAGACGTTGCTCGCAAGAGTGATCGTCCCCACCACGGACTCGGCCAGAAGACCACCACCTTTGCCCATGTGAGTGCCGCCGTCGGCGGCGTAGTTGCTGCTGAAAGTGTTGCCGGTAACGGCCACCGTTTCGCCCTTCACGTACACGCCGCCGCCGTCCGCGGCCGTGTTGTCGCTGACAGTGTTGTTTCCAAGGGCCACTGTTCCGTTCAGCGAAAGGGCATACGCGCCGCCGCCCTCACACAAAGGTGCATCGTTGCTGCTGAATGTGTTCGTCTGGAAGGAGATCGAGCCGTACGAGGAATGCGCATAGACGCCGCCGCCGTCCCACCCCGATGAGTTGCCGTGGAACGTGTTGGTCGTGAAATACATCGGCGCGTGGTCGGAGCGCGCGCACACGCCGCCGCCGAACATGCCGCAGTCGTTGAAGAAGAACTCGCAGTCCGTCAGCGTCACCATGCCGCTGTCGCACCGGATCCAGAGGCCGGCGCCATCGTAGACGGCCGTGTTGTCGTAAAAAGCGCAATTGGTCAGCGTGATAAGGCCCACCTCGGAGCGCAGATACGCGCCGGCGCCGTTGTTGAGCGCACCGTTCTCGCCGAAGGTGCAGTTCTCGATGGTGATCTCGGCGCTCGTCGTTCGGACGAACAGCCCCCCACCACCGTAAGTCGTCGAGTACGAGTTCCCGTAGTTCAGTCCGATGTCACGAATCGTGACGTTCGCCTGCGTGTCGGTGATCCCCGAGGTGTTGATGACCAGGTTCGGCTGCCCTTCGTGGACCACTGTTGCGCTCGCGCCTTCACCGACAATGGTCAGGGCGAAGTTCTCCGTCGCGGCGGGTGTGTAGATCAGCGCACCGACACCCGACGTGGCCAGGTTGTAGTACCCGGCAGCGACGTTGATTGTGTCGTGCTCGCCGTTCGCCGCAGCCACCCCCAGCGCCCACTGGAAGTCCGCGGCCGTAGTCACGGTGACCGTCTCCGCCGCCCCATCCAGGGCCAGGCAGAGCATCGCTAGAGCAGCAGCAAACGAGATCGTGCATCGGGAGCTCATCATGGCTCATCCCTCCTCTCAACAGCCCGAGCGAGAGCACGACGTTCGGCCTGCGGCAACGATAGACAGCGACTTGGGGCCCGGACCGGCGCGCCTGCACCGCAGACGACGAACCCGAGAGCTGGTCTGGCAGGTCGGCCCTCCCTCTAAGTCGCCATTATACCCTCTGCAGGCCCGGTTTTCAAGCGATTTGTGTCACCTGCGCGCAGGCCAACGAGAACGAAGCATTGCCTGCGCGTGACCGTTTCGCCTCGGAACCACCTTATTATGAAGGTGTTATAGACATGCTCAAGGCCTGCTCGCCTGACCTTTGACCGCCTGCGCGCTCGGGGCTACAATGCAACATGAAGGTCGAGGTTTATGCCTTGAGTTGCCGGGCAGTTCGACCGAGGTTTTTCAGGGAACCTCAGGGAACAACCCCCGTTCAAAACAGTGACGTACGCGGAGAAGGCGGTCGTGAGAGACCTGACCGAGCTCTCAGACGAAGACCTGATGTGGCTCCTGCGCAAGGGGAACATGGAGGCGTTCGAGAACCTGGCGCGGCGCTACGACAAGAAGCTGCTCAACTTCCTCTACCGGTTCGTCAGCAGCCGGGAGCAGGCCGAAGACCTTGTGCAGAAGACGTTGCTCAAGGTGTACCACAACCGGCTCAAGTTCAAGAACCGGGGGAAGTTCTCGACGTGGATGTACACGATCGCCGCGAACCTCGCGCGCGACTACTTGCGCAAGTACAAGCGGTACCAGTTCGTCTCGCTCGACGAGCCCGTGGGCGAGAGCTCGAACATCATAGATTTCTACCGCGAGCCCGACGAGAAGAAGATCACGTCACTCGAGCAAAAGGAGATGAGCCAGATCGTGCGGATGGCGATTGACCACCTCCCACAGCCTCAGCGGATGGCGATCCTGCTCAGCCACTTCGAGCAGATGAGCTACGACGACATCGCGCGGGTCCTGAACTGCTCCAAGGGCACGGTGAAATCCAGGATTTTCCGCGCCAAGGCCCGCTTGAAGCAACTGTTGACCAACTACGTACTGGCAAAGGAAGGTGACGCTGCAGATGAAGTGTCGCAAGGTAGCAACGCAACTGCCGGCATACCTGGCGAACGAGCTGTCCGAACGGGCGCGGAGCCGGGTTGAGACGCATCTCAAGCACTGCGCTCTCTGCACGGCCGAGCTGCGCGCGTTGAAAAGGACCGATCAACTGCTGGGCACGCTCGGCGAGGTCGAGCCCCGACGCGATCTGGTAAGGCTCGTGATGCAGCATATCGAGCGCGAGCAGGAAACCATACCCGCTTTCAAACGTTTCCTTATCTCCCTGCGTGAGCGGCGGCCCCAGTTGCAGTATGCCGCCGCGAACATCCTGCTCGTCATCGTGCTGGCACTCATGCTGTACCAATACCAGGCGCGCCGGTCGCCCGTGACCGAATCCACCGTTGCCAACCTGCCGAAGGGAAGGGGCAAGGCCACGGGGGCGGACGCCGATACCGGGAGTCGGCGCACACCTTTCTGGAGACGCGTCAAGATCCGGTTCCCTACTGAGCCCCGCGTGGCCGGCGAGCGCCGCGACTTCAGGATCCCGTTGAACGAGGCCGACGTCGAGAAGCTCAACCTCGATATGAAGCGCGCGCTGACAGGCGTGAGAGGTCCGAACGACGGGCACCTCCCGCCGCGCCTACCCGAAGTGCTTCCTGTGGAGGCGCGTGCAGGACCGCCGATCATCTTGCGGCCCGGCCCGAACGGCACACTGGTAATTGAACCCGGCCCGGAGGATTCCAAGGAACCGACAGAAGAGTAGGACGTTATGAAGCGGCCGCCTTTCATGGTTGCGCTCGGGCTACTCATATTCGGCGTAGCGGTCTGCGTGTCGGCGGCCGAGCCGCTGCAGGACGCCCACCGGCTAATGGCACACGGCGAGTTCGAGCAGGCGATCGAGACGCTCGAGAAAATCCTTGCCCGGGCGCCCAAAGACGCGCGTCCAACGGCCGAGGAAGAAAAGGAACTGCGTGCCGAGGCGACCTTCCTTCTGGCCCGCGCCCACGAGTCGCTCGGCAACCTGGACACCGCGCTCCGCGCCTACCGCGTCGTCACCCACGAGTTCGCGCACTCCGAGGTCTTCGCCAACGCGTCGCTGGCGCTCGCGCAACTCTACATGCGCCAGGACCAGCCCGAGAAGGCGGCGACCGCCCTCGAGGCGGCGATCAGCCGGGAGCTTACGCCCGAACACGAGTTCCGGGCCCAGCTCTACCTGGCGGAGGCGATCTCGATGCCCGGCACCCGAGTTGAAGATCTCGACCGCGCGCTCGATTTGTTCCACACGCTCGATGAGAAGGCGCACAAGCCCGCGGATATCGCCCGGCTCAACTACGGCCTGGGCTTCTGCTACCAGCGTAAGGACGTTTGGAGACAGGCCGAACGATACTACATCGCCGTGGCCGAGACCGCGCCGAAGAGCCTCTGGGCGGCGTACGCCCGGATGCAGCGTATCGCCTATTACAGGCGGAAAAGGTTCAACCAGGACGCCGCTCGCCTCGAGAAACAGCTCAGGCAGCAACGCGTGACCCTCACCGATCTGGCGCAGGCTGAACCCCGCGCGGCCAACCTCCAGCGCCTCGAGGAAAAGGAAGCCGATGCACTGCTCGAGCAGAGCGACGAGTCGGAGCTCCCGCAAAACGCCGTTTTCGCGTACAAGGGCTACAGCGTCACAGCAGACAGGTTCTCCATTAGCTCGCCCGACCGCGCGCTCATCGGGCGCGGCAACGTCTCGCTCGTCTACGAGACCAAGGCAGCGCGCACGGAGATCCGCGCCGCCACAGTCAGCATAGACCTCAAGCGCCTCCACGCCGCTTTTTCCGGCAACGTTTCGTTCGAGACCACACCGAAACGGCCCGGAGCCAAGCCGCGCAAGATCGCCGACCTTGCGCAGTTGATCATAAACCTCGATACCGGTTGGTTCCGGTTCAGATCGGCGGAATCTTCTCACTGATCGTGGGTTATGTCCTTCGTTCAACCTCTCGTAAGTCCCCTCGCCTGACGATGTTACTGTGAGGCAACGTTTTTTCTTGCACATGGGTCAACTCGGGTATATAGAGAATTGATATGGATAGCAGATGCTGCCTGGAAGAGAAGGCGGCATTCATCCACGAGAGAGACGGGCAACGACGTCCGGTGCGCCTTGAGATGCACCGCGCGGCAGGGACTAAACCTCACCGGAGAAAGGCAGGACATTATGGAACCTCGACAGGAAGAACTCAAGGTACTAGTCGTTGATGACAACAAGGACTTCACCGACTCGCTCGAGGCGCTCCTGAAGGAGAACGGCTTCGACGTCACGAGCGTCCAGGAACCGAAGGGAGCGATCGAGGAGTTTCGTAAGAAAATCTACCACGTCGTCCTGCTCGATCTGAAGATGCCGGAAGTGTCGGGCGAGGAACTCCTCAAGGAATTCAAGCACGTGGACTCCGACGCCTCGGTCATCATCATGACCGCGTATCCGTCCATCGAGTCGGCGGTCAGCACGATTAAGTTGGACGCCTCCGCTTACCTCACGAAGCCTTTCGAGATGGACCAGTGCATCGAGGCGATTCGTGAGGCGGTCGCCAGCCGCGGCATCATCATCCCACCCGAGCGCGAGATCCTTGGCGGCATCGGCTCGACGATCCGCGAGGTGCGCCGGGGCAAGAGCCTCACGCAGGGACAGCTTGCCAACCGCACGAACCTATCGCGCAGCCTGATCTCGCGCATCGAGTCGGGTTCGGCGGCGCCTTCGATTCCGTCGCTCTACAAGATCGCGGTCGCGCTGAACGTCCCGATCGGCGGCCTGTTCGAGAACGTCGTGACCACGCACTAGCTCGACAGAGCACGGAGCAAACAACTCTTACAGCATTGGCCCTCGGGCCGTGCTGTGCCCTTATGCGGCGGCGTCCTTGGTGAGAGCTTCCGGGAACGGAGAGGAAGGCTAGCGCGAGGCCTCGACGAGGGCTTCGAAAAGCGCGCGGAAGGGCGCTTCGTGGGCGAGCTCTTCCGGGTGGCACTGCACGCCGAGCATGAAGAGGTGGGCGGGGTCCTCATACGCCTCGAGGATACCGTCGGGCGCGTAGGCCGTCGGCACAAAGCGCGGCGCCAGCGTGCTGATGCACTGGTGGTGATAGCTGTTGACGCGCAGCTCGGTCGTCCCGCAGATCGCCCCGAGCCGCGAGCCCGGCTCGATGCGGATCGTGTGGGTCGCGACGCGGCCGCCGGTACGCTGGACGTGCTTGAGCGGCCCCTCAACGGCGACGCTTCGCGTCGCATGGACGAAGCCTCCGGCTTCGTCATGGTAAGCGCCAGCGGCGGCGAGCGAAACGTCCTGATGCAGCGTCCCGCCGGCGGCGACGTTGAGCATCTCCGCCCCTCGGCAGATCGCCAGCACCGGCGTTTCCCCGTCGAGCAGCATGCCCGCCAGCAGCCGCTCGGTCTCGTCCTTGCGCACGTCAACCTTCTGGAGCTTGCGATGCGGCTCCTCGCCATACAGCCCAGGATCAATATCCCAACCGCCGGAGATGATGGCGCCATCGAGCAGGTTCAGGATCCGCCGCAGCGAATCCTCGTCGGCGACCAACGGGACCAGCAACGGCACGCCGCCCGCCTGCGCCACCGCGCGGATGTAGGCACACGCCGCCAGATTGACTTCGGAGCGCGGTTCGCCCGTTCCCTGGGCGATGAAGTATGTCCGCGTCGTGATCCCGATCACCGGCTTGCTCATGGCCCCATACGATAGGCGCGTGTCACGGCTGCCGCAAGGCGAATATCGAGCAGTGGGCGACATCAAAGACCATGCCTTTGACCAGCTTCGGGCGAGCAACCGGAAAAGCCGGTAACCCCATCGCGCGGGATGCGCGGACCCTGAGTATGCCGCGAAGCGGCGGCTCTGTGCGCGCCTGTGGGATCTGTGGCTGATCGCTCCTCCCCCTTGGGCTCGTCAAGAACCTTGAGAATTGGCGCGATTTCTGGTAGATTCGATTGCAGGGGGTGCGCCAACTGCGTGACTCGCGATCAACCCCTAGGCACGTCGGAGCGTTGAAAGCAAAAAGTCCGGTTCCAGCCGATACGGGAGACGGGGCGATGGCGAACCATACCTACGAGGCGATCCTGCGCTCGGTTCGATACGTCAAGCGCCGGTGGCGCACGATGCTCATCGCCGAGGGCGTGCTCTACACCGTGGCTGTTGTGCTCGGCGTGCTGCTCGTCAGCTTCGCGACCGACAACGTGTTCCATCTCGCCGCGTCGGTCCGGCTACTCGCCCTGCTCGTATTGATCGGCGCGGGCGTCGCCGCTTTCGTGCTCAGGATAGTCCGCCGGGCGCTGCGACCGATCAGCGACGACCGCACGGCGCTCACGATCGAGGCGCACTACCCGGAGCTCGAGAACCGACTGATCAACTCGATCCAGCTTGGCCGAAGCGAGCGTTACCGCAACGAGCTCGCTGACGCAGTGCTCGCACAGACCGGGGACCGCATTCGCTACACGCGGCTCGAACGCTCGCTGAGCACGCGGCGGCTGTACCGTTACGGGCTGCTGCTTGCGGCCGCGATCGCCACGATCATCGTCTATTTCGTCTCGTTCCCCACCTACTTCCGCAACGCCGCCGCGCGGATGGTGAACTTCAAGGACGCGCCGCTGCCGATCACGCGCGCGCTGCTCACAGTCGAGCCGGGCGACGTCTTCGTATTCCTCGGCGACGACATCGAGATCACTGCCGCGCCCTCGGGCAAGCGCATCATCAAAGAGGCGTCGGTCGAGGTCCGCTTCGACGGCGAGAAGCGGTTCGACGATGCTCGCCACAGGCGCCTCGACACGATGGAGTTCAACGGCCGGCACTTCGTCTTCGTGATTCCCAACGTGCAGCAGGACGGCCGTTACCGCGTGCTCGCCGACGATTTCAAGTCGCCCTGGTACTCGATCACTGCAAAAAGGCCGCTCGAGGTGGAGCGGCTCGACCTCGTGCTCGAGTACCCGCAATACCTGCGCATTCCAGAGCCGGAGATCTTAGCGGGCTTCGGGAGCCGCGCGACAATCCTTAAGGACACCACCGCACGGCTCGTCGTCCACACGAATCGCGCCGCGGCGAAGGGCACGCTCGACCTGGACAGCCTCGAGCGGCCGCTTGTCAAAGAATCCCCCAAGACATTCTCGGCGGAGTTCGTCGTGAAACAGGACGTGTGCCTCAGCATCGCCCTCACCGATCACGACGAGATGTCGCTCCGGCGCCCAGTGACCCGGCAGATCACGTGCCTCGTTGACGAGCCGCCCGAAGCACGACTGCTCGAGCCGGCAGTCAATTGTAGGGGCGCACCGGACGCGACGATCACCGTCCTCGTCAAGGGGACCGATGATGTCGGCCTCGACACGATCAAGCTCACCCTCGAGCGTGACGCCGACAGCGGTGAGGCGAAACCAAGCGTGCTCAAGCGCTGGAGCTACAACGCGGGACTGAACACGGACTACAAGTCGCTCAAGCGGATGGGGATTGAATCGTACGAGCTCAAAATATCCGACTACCTGAAGGTCGGCGACAAGGCGGCGATCTTCATCACGGTCATGGACCTCAAAGGCAACGAGGTCACGTCGGATAAGCTGCACCTCACGATCGTCTCGCCGCACGAGGCCCAACGGATCGCCGCAAAACAGAAAGAGGCTGTGTACGCGAAGCTGCGCGCGATCCTCCAGAAGCAGAAGCACGCCCGCTGGCTTGTGGCCGGCATCAAGAGGAAGAAGAGGCTGAACGAGCTCGAGCAAGTCCGCGCTATGCAGTTTGAGATCTACGACGCGAGCGGCTCGCTTGTCGAGCTGATCGCCACCATCAACACCGGGGCGTACGACGCGATCTCCACCACGCTCACGGCGCTGCGCGCGAACGAGATGGTCGAGGTGGTAAAAACGATTGATGCCTTTGCCACTATCCCGACCGCGGGGACTAAAACCGCCGTGCTCGACACCCAGGACATCATCATCACGAAGCTCGAGGCGCTCTTCGGCGTCCTCGATGAGAAGGAGAAACCGGAGCAGACGCCCGACGAGGCCGACAAGCCCGAAGAGGAAAACGTCGAGGAGACGAAGATCTACAGGGAGCTCAAGTCGGTTCTCGAAGCGTTTGCCGACGAGCAACGGCGCGTCATCGAAGCGCTCGAGAACCTCAAGCACGCGAGGCCGGAGGACTACACCGACGAGCAACTCAGGCTCCAGGAGCAGATCAGGATCATCGAGGACCAGTGGTCGAAGTTCCTGCAGGAGAAGTCCGACGAGCTCGACAAGATCCCCGAGCAGCTCTTCTCGAACCCTACGCTGCTCAAGGAACTGCGCATGATCTACGAGGAGATTGACCTCGCCGCTGACGAGCTCTCGAAGCCCGGCGTGCGAATTGACGTGACCGAGGAGCAGGTGCGCGAGGGACTCGAGCTGGCGACCGAGCTGACGCACAAGCTCGAATCATGGCTCACCAACGAGTCGGACAAGATCAAGTGGAACCTCGAGGAGCCGAGCGAGCCGTACGACGTGCCGTACGCCGAGCTGCCCGAGGAGCTTGAGGACCTCATCGGCGATCTGATCCGCGAGGAGGAGGAACTCGCCGACGAGATGGAAGACGTCTCGAGCAGTTGGGCCGATTCGCTCGACGCCGGCGCGGGCTGGGACACGATGGGCGGCCCGATCAGCAACTTCAGCGCCAAGGGCAAGACGGGCAACATGCTGCCGAACACAACCGAGATCGGCGGCCGAAGCGGCGAGGGACGCCAGGGCAAGTCGAGCGGCGAGTTCGTCAGCGACACCGCGATCGGCAAGGGCGGCCGCCGCACGCCCACGCGATACATGAACGACCCGTACGAAAACGCCACGGTGGACGACCGGATGGAGCAGGCCACCGGGGGCGCGACCGGCGGCGGCAAGCGCAGTGGCGGGGGCGGCGAAGGGCTGCGCGGCCACGTGCCGCCCGACCTGCAGGTCGAGATGGCGCGCCTCTCCGGCAAGCAGGCGGACCTCATCGTCAAAGGCGAGCGGATCCTCCACCAGCTCTCGAAATTCAACTACAACGCCGTAAAATTGCGGGAGACGCTCGAGATGATGCGCGCGCTCAACTACCACATGGACAACTACCGCTACACCGACCTCGTCGGCGCGCACAAACAAGTCGTCGAAGGGCTCAAGACGGGCCGCGAGCTGTTCCGCTACGAGTACCGCACGCGGCGCGAGCAAGAGGCCGCGATTCCCCCCAAGGTGCGACGCTTGCTCAACGATTCGATGCAGAGCGAGTTCCCGGAGCTCTACGGCGATCTTCTGAGAGAATACTACAAGGCGATCAGCGAGTAGCGTGCCAGCGTTGCTCGACGAGAAAACGTCATGCGTATCCCGCACGCGATAGCCGGCACCCTCGCCGCCGTGGCAATACTGGGCACTGCGGTGGCTTGCTCCCACGCCGCCGCCGCGGAAAACCTCGTCCCAAACGGCACGTTCGAACGGGGCGCAAGCGGTCCCGTTGGATGGGACCCGCTGCCCGAGGACGGCTCGGTCCGCTGGGCGACCGACAACGCTGAGCACGGCAAGGTGATCCACTTCAGCCTCACCAAGGCGGTCGCCGAGGGTCCGGGACTGCTCTGGTACAGCGGCTACATCCCCGTCGAGGAAGGCAAGACGTACCGATTCACGTTCGATGTAAAAAGCTTCGGCCCTGTTCTCCGGCCGTTCATCAAGGGCTATGCGCCCTTCGCAGATGCCCGCGGCAACGTCGAGCCGCGGCAGATGTATCAGAAGCAAAACAAGTACGAGGCCGACGAGCAGTGGGAGACGATCTCGTTCGACTTCGTGCCGCAGACCGCGTACACGCATGCCGACGTCACGATTCGCTGGGTGCGCGTGATGCTCTACGCCTACCTCAAGCCGGGCGATTGCTACTGGGATAACGTCCGGATCACGGAAGTCACCAACAAGCTGCCGAACGGTAGCTTCGAGGCCGGAACGAGCCATCCCGACGGGTGGGAGCCGCTGCCCGACGACGAGTCGGTGCGCTGGGAGAAGGAGCTCCAGAGCGGCAAGTGCATTGTCGTCATGCCACCCAACGGAAGGCGCACGACCTACGCCAGCAACGAGCTGCGCGTGACGATGGGCTACAAGTACCGCTTCGCCGTTGACGTCAAAGAGCGCGGCTCGACGCCCGAGGTGGTCGTCGAGGGGCTCGCGCCGTCGAAGACGCCGAACATGTTCGACGTACTGACCGAGTACAAACCGAAACCGTTCGAGGGCCGGCGAGGCTGGACAACGTGGAGCTTCGATTTCACCGTCGAGCGGCCCGAGCATCCCGGCCCATCAAACACTGTGCGGTGGGTGCGCGTTCAACTCGGTGCGAGCGGCGGCCCCGGCAAGGTCTCTTACGACAACGTGTGGATCGAACCGCTCGGCCTGGCAACGAAAGAGCAGGGGAAGCAGAAGTGGTGAGGCAGCTCGCTATAGCAGCGGCGTTGCTCGTGGCGCTTGAAGCAGCGGGCGCCGCGCCGTGGCACCTCGTTAACTGGCAGGGCCGGTGCGAACTCAAGATCGAGCGCCGGGCCGATTCAACGGCGGTATGGGTCGAGTTCTACCACGGCGGCCGCTGCGCCAAGGACGGCTCCGACGACCGCATCCTCGACGAGAACGGCGCGCTTCTGCCGCATACGATAACGACCGTCGGCCCGGGCGACCGGCTGCTCGTTACCTTCCAGATACCGAAGACCGACCGCGCCTGGCTCTACTACGGTAACCGCCTGCCGCAGATCAAACACAAGCCCTGGCAGCCGCGCGCGGGCCTGCTCATGAAGGTGTACCGGCTCGGCGAGGGCCGCAGCGACACGGTCGAGGAGCTTCGCGCGCTCGTCAGCAGCAGCGCGCAGCTCCTCGGCAGCGCTTACCGCCCGAAGGTGTTTGACGGCTTCAGCCCGTTTTCCGACAGCGACAATTTCTTGGCCATCTACGACGGGTGGATTCGGATTGACAAGGCCGCCACGTACTCGTTCTGCACGAACTCGAACGATTCCTCGTTTCTCTACATCGGCGAAAAACTCGTCGCCTCGTTCCCCGGGCGGCACGGTCCGCACGCCGTCTGGGGCGAGCGGAACGGGTCAATCGCTCTCGAGCGCGGCGTGCATCGTTTCACCTATTTCCACGTCGAGTACGTCGGCGGGCAGGTGGCGGTCGCGGGCTGGAAGCCGCCCGGCGCAAAGTACTATCGTCTGCTCGAAGACCATGTGTTCGTGCCGATCAGCAAGGCGCGGGCCGTCGCGAACGAAACGCCGCACGGGCCGGTGCTCGACTTCGAGTGTGACTACGCGGCCAACTACGTGTGCGACAAGTTTGGGAACGCGGCCGTCATCGGAATGTTCTTCAAACCGATCAACCTCGACCGCATCGGCGTGCGGTCGGTACGCTGGAGCTTCGGTGACGGCCAAACGTCAACCCAGCGATGGCCCGCGCACGCGTACCTGAGCCAGGGGCTCAAGACGGTGACGCTCGAGGCGGTTGATGCCTCGAACCGCACATGGCGCGTCTCGCACCGTTTCCCCGTGTACGCGATCGAGGGGCATAACGCGCGCCGGCCGGAAAAGATCGGCGGCCGCGTGGCTCATGTCCTCGCTCGCTACGACCTCGACGCGCTCAATCTCGACGAGCTCGAGGTGCTCGCGAAGTTCTGGAAGGCCCGCGAGAACGAGGCCGAGCAGCGCCGCGTGCTCGGCCGGCTGCTCAATCGGCTGCCCGAAAACGACAAACGCCTCGGCAAATACGGCGTCACGTACGTCGAGCTGCTTGCCGACGCTGTCGAAGCTGGTGCCGTCGCACAGCGCAAGCGAGCAATCGAGGCGCTCCTCGGCAAGAAGCTCGCGAAGCGCGACGAGCTCAAGCTGCGCCTGCTCTATGGCGATCACCTGCTGCACGCCGAGCATGACTTCGAGAAGGCGGAGGAGCAGTACCGCTCGGTTGCCTCAAACGCAACGGGTGGTGAAACACGTCGGACTGCGCTCATTCGGCTTGGCAACGTGGCACTCGAGCAGGGCAAGATCGAGTGTGCGCGCAAGCGCTACAACGCTGTACCCCTCACCGGCAAGCAGGCGTGCACAAAGGCCGTCCTGCACAACGCCTACGGCCACCTCGTCGAGAATCACTTGAAGCAGCAGCGCTACGAGGACGCCCTCAATGCAATCGAGGAATGGGAAACAGCCTTGCCTGCGGACAAGCTCGACGGGTACTCTTTCATCCTGCGCGTGCGCATTGCTGTGGCGCAGCACGATGCGAGAACTGCCAAGAGATATGCCTCGCTCATTATCGAAAAGCTCGAAGCGGACCAGCACAAGCCCGAGGCATACTACGCGCTGATCTCCTTGCTCGTCGAGGAGCACAAAACGGCACGGGCGCGCGAGCTGTACGACCGGTTCAAGGAGGCGTTCCCGACGAGCCACCTTCTCAAACAACTTGGCGGCGTGTTCAGCCGGCACAGGAGAGAGGACACAGCATGCCCCAGCAATTGACGCACATGAGCGACGTGGCGATCGTCGAGCTGTTCGGCGAGAGGCGCAAGGCGATTGACGCTGAGCTGCGCAAGATCATCGTCGGCCAGGGCGAGATCATTGACCAGTTGCTCACCGCGGTCCTCGCCGCCGGCCACTGCCTCATCATTGGCGTGCCCGGCCTGGCGAAGACGCTCATCGTCAAGACGCTCGCCCAGACGTTCAACCTCAAGTTCAGCCGCATCCAGTTCACGCCCGACCTGATGCCCGCCGACATCATCGGCACCGAGTACATCGAGGACATGACGGTCTCGAAGATGAGTTTTATCAAGGGGCCGATCTTTGCGAATGTCATCCTCGCCGACGAAATCAACCGCACGCCGCCCAAGACGCAGTCGGCGCTGCTCGAGGTGATGCAGGAGCACCAGATCACCGTCGCGGGCACGACGTACCACGTCGAGCTTCCGTTTTTCGTGCTGGCGACGCAGAACCCGATCGAGCAGGAAGGCACCTACCCGCTGCCCGAAGCGCAGCAGGACCGCTTCATGTTCAGCCTGAACATTGACTACCCGACGCGCGAGGAGGAGATCGTCGTGATCGAGTCCACCACGGCAAAGCTCGAATACACGATAAATCCGGTGCTCGACGGGCCGGAGATCTTGCGGCTCCAGGAAGTCGTGCGCAACATGCCGGTCTCGCGCCACATCATCGAGTACGCCACCGAGCTTGCCCGGGCATCCCGCCCGACCGACGAGCATGCGCTTAGCTTCGCCAAGGAGTACGTCTCGTGGGGTGCCGGACCGCGCGCGCCGCAGTACCTCATCCTCGGCGTGAAAGCGCATGCGGTCCTCGACGGGCGCGTCAACATCTCGTGCGCCGACGTGCGCGCGATCGCCAAGCCGGTGATGCGTCACCGGATCTTCACGAACTTCAACGCCGACGCCGACGGGATCACCGTGGACGACGTGATTGATAAACTCGTGCAGACAGTGCCCGAGCCGAGAGGTTAGGAGGCTGCCGCAAAAGGCCAACGTCCAGTTGGATTTTTAGCCCCAAAGGAGCGTTTGG
>CBDUSE010000031.1:0-21902 GCA_965369835.1 uncultured bacterium | reverse complement strand
CGCGGCTCGTCGGGGAACACCGCACGTGCATCCGCTGTGAGAAATGCGGGCTAGCAGGCTGCTGAAAAAGCCAGAGCCCCGAGCGCAGAGATACCTTTGCCTTCGGCAACCTCAGCCGCGCCGTTTGTGCCGAAACTCTTTTCTTACCAGACCACTGCACGAGCCGCGTAGCGGCGACTGGGAGTAGCCACGGGCGCCCCAAGAAAACCCGAGCCCCGAGAGGGGCGATTGAGTTTGACACCACTGAATCGCCCCCAAGGGGTTCCACGATTCAGCCGAACCTCAGGCCTTTTTCAGCAGCCTGCTACTCGCCCGGTCGGTCGCTCGGGCTTACGGCGTGACGGACGTTGGTAAACGCCTTCCCGGCGGGATCGGTCAACCGCGCGCTGAGGCCCCAGCCGCCGCTGATTTCGTCCACCTTGAACAGGAAGCGGTTCCAGCCCTCGGCGAGCATCACGTCCACGACGTTCTCGTCGAGCCGGAGGGCGCGTGGCACCTCGACGCGGTAGATGAGCCGGCCGTTGTGCCAGACGACGGCGCCGTCGTCGCTCCCGATGCGGAGCTGTGCCCGCTGGGCCTTGTCCGAATGGACGTAGACGTGCGCGTAGGCGACGACGTTCTCGTTGGGCTCGAACAGGCCGTCGAGGTCGAGCATCAAGCCTTTGCTCTGGACGACCTTCCATTGCTTTCCGTGCGTTCGGAGCTTCGGCCGCGGCTCGATCGTCTCCTCCTCGATAAAGGCGGTCCTGAACGTCTTGCCACCCGTCTTCTCGAACGGGCCGAGGACGAGCCACTCGTTGATCGCCCGATTCGACCACGGGGTTCGCGGGACGCGATGCATCGAGACGTTCCGCCACATCCGCCGCGTGACGTGGTCGCGCATCATGTGCTCGTAGTACGGCATCCAGTTCTTCATCTCGGGCGTGCGCCGGAAGTCGGAGTCGCCGCCGAAGTGCCCCTCCATGCGGCCGTGGTCAGGGTTGGGGCAGATGTCGTCCGGGTAGCCCTGGATCGCGGTGAATGCCCAGTCAACCTGGTGAAGCCATTCGTGCAGCTCGATCTCGCCGTCCCGGGCCTCCGGCGTCAGGTTTGAGACCCAGAGGATGATGTTGATACTGCCACAGCCCTTGGGCCCGGCGTCCGCGCCGAGCGAGCCGCCCGCGAACGCCGCGGGGATTGCGAGGCCGTCCTTTTTCTGCTGGAACTTCGTGTAGGCGAAGACCGTGTCGTACGCGCCGTGCTCGACGCCGTCCATGTCCTTGGCCATTTGCTGCGGCGAGCACCAGAACTCGTCCTCGCCCACGAGCGTACTCAGCGTGTGCTCGACGAGCTTGACCTCGTACGAAATGCGCAGCTCGCGGCTCGTGTAGTTGAGAACGTGCTTGGCGAAGTTGCCCATACCGTGGCGGACGGCCTTGATGTCCTGCTCGGACATCGTGGTGACGATGTGTTGTTTCTTGCCGGTGTTGTCGGTCCATTCGAACTTGAGGTTCTTGTAGATCAAGACGAGACAGGTCCACGTGTTGGCCGGCTGCTTCTTCGGGTCAATGGGCACGCGCGGACGGAGCTTTCGGATCCGGTCAACGACATGGAAGCGCATCGCGGTGTCCATGTCGCACGAATCGTTCAGGTTCTCCCAGTGCTGCAACGCCGCCTTGAGATCTCCCTTCTTCTCCGCCTCGAACGCCAGCCGATATTCCTCGGCCGGATCGAGCAGCTCGACAGACTGCGCGCATGCGCTCCCGATCCACGCGGCAACAAGCACCGCAACAACGAATGCTCTCATGATCGCCTCTTTGCCTGTTCAACCGGGCCGAGGCCCATCTGTTCCTCGAAGTACGCCGCGAAGCGCTCCATCAGGTCGGGCAGCGACTCGTGCCTGAGCGCCAGCATATGGTCGTCTTTCGGATAGACCATCAGGTCGAAGTACTTGCCCGCCTCGATCAGCTTCTGCACCATCCAGACCGCGTCCTGGAACAGCACGTTGTCGTCCTGCATGCCGTGCACGAGCAGCAGGTTGCCCTCGAACCCGGCGGCGTGGAAGACGGGTGAGGTCGCCTTGTAGACCTCCGGCGCATCCTCGGGTCGGGTGAGCCGCTCGCCGGTGTAGCCGTCGTCGTAGTTGCGCCAGTCGGTCACCGGTTTCCACGAGATACCGGTGTGGAAGACGCCCGGATGCTTGCACATGATCATCAGCGTGAGGAACCCGCCGTAGCTGCCGCCCCAGAGGCCGATCCGCTCTGTGTCCACGTACGGGAGAGTGCGCAGGTACTTGGCGCACGAAGCCGCCTCGTCGGAATCAATGATGCCCATCTTCTTGTGGTAGCCGTAGAAGAACTCGCTGCCGTGCCCCATGCTCGCGCGGAAATCTATCCCGACGAGGATGTAGCCCATCTCGTTCGCCATGTAGGTGTCGAGGATCTGGTAGCGGCCGAAGCCTTCCTTCGCGCCGCCGGCATAGACGCATGTCAACACGACCGGGTACTTCTTCGACGGGTCGAAGTGTGCCGGCAGGAGCAGCTTGGCGTGGACCGTCTCGCCGTCGCTCTCGTTCGTGAAAGTGAACCGCTCGAGCTTCATCTTCGCGAGCTTCTGAAACTCCGGCCGCGGCGAGTTCGTGATCCGCACGAGCTCGCTGCCGTTCGTCTGCCGGTAGATTTCCTGCGGCACCATGATGCTCGACGAGATAAACGCCAGGGCGCGCCCGTCGTCGGACGGGAAGACCTGGTTCGAGGTAAAGTCGGGCGAAACGTCGGTCGCCTTGCCGCCGTCGAGCGGCATGCTGAAGACGTGCTGCTCGGACGGGTGTGGCGCAAACGCTGTGTAGAAGAGGCGGTCGCCCTTGTGCGGCACCTCGTAGCCGCTGATGTCGAACTCGCCCTTGGTGAGCTGCACCGCCTCGCCGCCCTCGATGGGGACGCGGTACAGGTGCTTCCACCCGGTCTTGTAGCTCGTGAAATAGACGTACTTCGAGTCCGGGCTCGAGTGAAGGAAGCAGTAGCAGAACCACGGTTCCTGCACCTCGGTGTAGAGCTCGACCGGCTTGTCCGGATTTTCCGGGGAGATCGCGTACAGGTGGTAGTCCTTGAAGTCCTTGCTGACGTAGCCGACGATGAGCTTCGAGCTGTCCCACGTCCACGCGCCCTGGTGCACGCGGATGGTGTTGCCGGTATCAATCTCGTCGGGCTTGCTCGCTTTGTCGCCGCCCTCGGCCGCGTCCGCAGCAGCGGCGTCGGGCAGCGCGGCCCGCATCATCTTGCCGCCCGCCGAGGGGACGATGCCGACGCGCACCTTCGACAGCGGCTTGCCGACGTTGTTGCGCCGCAGCTCCTTGATCTTCACCTCCTTCTCCGGCGAGTAGTCGGGCATCTTCACCTTCTCGTACATGCCGTGGTCCTCGACGAAGACGCCAAGCCATTGGCCGTCGGGCGACCAGCGGTAGTAACGGACGGCGACCTCCTCCTTCTGGAAAAAAGTCACTTGCCTGATCGCGCCCGCCTCGACGTCGTAGGCCCAGACGTTCGCACCCATCTTGAAACCGATGAGCCGGCCATCGAGCGAGACATCGAGGCCGCTGATGCCCTGGCTCATCTGCGTCAGCCGCAGCGGCTCGCCGCCGGATGCGGGCACGCGGAACAGGTCGCCGCGGCAGATAAAGGCAATCCACGAGCCGTCGGGCGCCCAGTCGAACTCGGTCACGCCGGCGTACATCGTCTCGGCGTACTTGACGTCCTCCTCGGGCCGCTCGTCGTCCTCGACGGGCAAGGCGGCGATGCTCGACGAGTCCGTCAGCCTGAACAGCGGCTCGCCGGGACGCGACACGTAGATGTCGCGGCGTAGACGGCCCTCGTCGTTCCACAAAAAGGCGAGCGTCCTGCTGTCTCTCGACCACTTGGGCGAGCCGGGCGTGGTTCCATAGATGAACGGGAACGAGTACATCTGCGCCAGCGTCAGCCCGTTCTTCGGCGTGTGCTTCGAAAAGGATCCTTTGATCTTAGACATCGCTTCCCCCCTCCTGGGTCAACTTAGAGCCGCTAAAGGTTCGCCGGAGCAAACACTCTACTTCGCCCCGGCCGGAGATCGCAACTACTGTTGCGGCGACCAATCGGTCGCTGGGGCCTCCTGCCCACTTTCCTCCTCGACGACGACGTGCACCTTGATCCGGATTGGGTCGCTGACACGCAGGCCGTCGATCACGTAGAAGACGACCTCCAAGTCAGTCGTCTCATTCGGCATCCGGGCTTCGTAGGCCGGTTTGTCCGAGAACCGTTCCACATTGCCGCGCCCGTGGACATGCCACCGATAGATGAGCGGCTGCCCTTCGGGATCGTTGCTGTCCGAGCCGCTAATGCGCAGTTGCTCACCGGCCTTGATAGTCAGCTCCATCTCGCAATCAACGGCCGCCACCGGTGCCAGGTTGGTCTCCTTGATCGAATCCGGGATCGGCTGGCGCACGAGAGGCGTCGTGCCCTTGAACGGCTCGAGGTTCGTGCGGATCGGATAGACGCCGCGGTTCGTCGTGCCACAGAAGAACGCCTCATTGAACGCCGTTAGGGGAAGCCACGAGAACTCGGTCTCGTCGCCGCTCACGATCTTGATGAGCAGTTGCCCCTCGACGCTCCACACGTTGGGCGTGAACGCGGTGTCCCTTTTCGCAGTGCCAAAGGGATTCCAGACTTCGACCGAGCCGTCAACCTCGTCGGTTTCCGGTGAGTCCCAATCCTTGTCCGTCTCGCGGGGAAAGATGTAGCGGCCCTTCTCGTTCGTGTGCCCCATGAACTTGGGGCGGTCGGCAAGGTACTTGGGCCCAGCGTCTCGGGCGTTCGTATTGATCACGTGATAGACGTAGATGGCTGCACCGGCCAGCGGTTCGTCATTGACGTCGTAGACCTGGAGTTCGTTGGAAACAAACGGGATGAGATGGCCCTGGACGCCCCAGAAACGCTCGCCGCGCTGACCGGCGAAGTACTGGACCTGGCCCGCGTGGGCCGGATGCAGCCACATGTGGCAATAGTCCATTAGATACGCATAGCCGGCGCCGCACGGGACGTTCTGCGCGGACGAGAACATCAGATTCCCCCAGGCCACTTCGGGCAGGAGCTCGCCGCCGGCGTAGTACTCGCCGTTGTCGTCCTTTAAGAAGACGTTGCGTGCCCTGACCGGATAGCCGTACAGGTCGGGCAGCGCAAGACAGCAGTGGCCGTACTCATGAACCAGACCGGAAGCGATCGCCATCAGGTGGCCCGATTCCTTGTCGGCAATGGGGAAACCGCCGTCATAGTACTCGGCCTCGTCCTCGTACGGCCCCTTTTGCCAGTTATCTGGGTCAAGGGCGAAAAAGACGTCGGTCCGGATCGCGCTCCGCACCCCGCTCGGGCTCGTCGTCGGGTAAACGGCCTCCCGGAGCATGAGTTTCAGCCGGTTGGCCTGTGAGTGGAACCAGTCGTAGTAACTAAACGATCCGACGAGATTGATCCGCTTGTTCTGGTGATCATGCTTGAGGACGGCCTCGATGTATCCCCACCGCATCGCATGCGCGGTGTTGAGCTCACAAAGCTCGTTGTTGGCCTCGCAGATCTCGCTCATCGTGTCGCGCGGATCAACGGTGACGTGCACCCAGACCGGCTCCTCAGGCCAGGTCCAGTCGAACGTGAGCGTCATCTCTTCCATCGGTTTGAGCGCCTGCTCGATGACCTGCTGCTGTGACTCGATCGCACGCTCGGCCGGGTCCAAGCGGAAGTTGCCGTTCACCTCCGGAATGAGCTCAAACCGAACGACGGCGCCGGCAGGAGCAGTCTTGTATCCGAAGTTGGCGACGTGCGCGACAGATTGCACTCTGTCGCCGGACTCGGGCCACCACTTGATGTCCTTGACAGAATAGCGGGGCAGCCGCTCAATGAGGTAGAGGTCAAGGTCAGGTTGCTCGACGGGGATCACGTTCACCTTGTATGACGCCTTCATGCCGCGGAACTCGGCCGTGAGCGTGCACGTGCCGACAGACTTGCCAACGACCAAGCCGTCCTTGTCCACGGTGGCGACCTTCTCGTCGGAGGTCGTCCACGTGATGAACGGCTTGGCATCAAAATAGGTCCAATTGCTATAGCCGGCGACAAACTCGGTGACGCGCTCCATCCGCCCGTTCAGCCTGCATCGTAGCCCGAACTGCTTATGGGCCCCGTTGACCACGCGCCGGTCCGACGGTACCGCGTGCGGCTCAGGGTCAATTACGATCTCCGTGAAAGGCGCCGTTCGGAAGTAGTCGCGATAGACAAGGTCGATCTGGCCTCCGGAGAGCTCCGTTTTCAAATGGTCACGAACGATCAGCTCGTCCATCACCGCGTCCGATGTCTCGTCGCCGATCCAGATCCGGCTGTCCTTTATCGTCACGGGGTTCAGGAACTGGTTGCCTGAAGCGATCGGCCCGTCAACGGCCACCTTGTCAACCCAGAGCGGCAGGCCGAGGGGCTTGCTGTCCTTGTCCATCCAGACGACCACGACGTGGTGCCACTCGCCCGCCTTCCAGTGCGAGACGTTAGCACGTGAGGCCGATACCTTCTTCGGCGACGCCATCACGTACCGCAGCATGTTCTTCGACGACTTCTCGATGAGAAGGCCGTTCTGTTCAGGATCGCCGATGCGCAGTATCCGGTGCGTCTTGCCGTCGTTGCCGTTCCAGTCCGGCTTGATCCAGAAGCTGACGTAGCCGCGCGTCTGCGACAGCACCGGGCACTCAATCGCCACGGGCTTGGTCAACCGAACCGCCTTGCCGGAACCGCCGCGTACCTCGGGCAGCGTGACGGCCGGCTTCGCCATCTCAACACTGTTCTCAACCGTTGCATCAGTGAACCAAGCAAGCGCGGCCTTGGGCTGCGCCTGGGCTGCCGCGCACGCCACGCCCAGATGGGCGATGAGACCCAGGGCTAACACGGTCCTGATCTTCATCGAGTCGCTCCTCTCAATTGGACGTTGATCGGCCAGAACTCGAGGCGGCCCGCATCACTCTGACTTGTCGCCGACCACCTCGACCTTGATCGTCACGGGTTTGCTGACGCGCAGGCCGTCATTGACATAGAAGATGTACTTGAGCTCGCCCGGCTTTTTCGGCGCCGTCCCCTTGTAAATCGGCCCGGTCGCGATGCGCGGGTTCGTGTCGCCGCCGCGGCCCTGCCATTCGTAGAGGATCAGCGGCTGCGCTTCGGGATCGTAGCTCTTCGAGCCATCGAGCGTAAACTCCTCGCCGACCTTGACGGTCAGGTCGGTCGGCTCGACCACGGCGACGGGTCGGAGGTTCTTCTCCCTGATCGCCTCCGGAATCTCCGGCCGGACAAGGGAGGTGACGCCCTCGGACGGCTGCAGGCTGGTGCGGATCGGATAGACCCCGCGAACCTTGTTTCTGAAGTACGCGATGTTGAACTCGGTCAGGTCGAGCCATTGGAACTCCGTCTGCTCGCCGCTCGCGACCTTGATAAGGAGAAGGCCTTCCACGGACCAAACGTTCGGCGTGAAGGCCGTGTCGGTCTCGACCCGTCCGAACGGATTCGACACCTTGGTCCCCTTTTCGACCTCGTCAGTGTCAGGATCGTCCCAGTCCTTGTCCGTCTTGTCGGGGAAGACGAAACGGCCGTCCTGGTCGGTGTTCCCCATGAACTTCGGGCGGTCGTGGAAGTACTTCGCGCCGGCGCTCTGGATGCCATTCTGCGTGACGTGGTAGACGTAAACCGCCGCGCCGACGAGCGGCCGGTCATTCACGTCGGTCACAAGCAGCGCGTTTTGCCACGTCGGCACCAAGTGTCCCTGGCTGCCCCAGAACCGGTGGCCGCGGAAGCCGGCGTAGTGCTGGATCTTGCCGGCGTTGCTCTCGTCGAGCCACATGTGGCAGAAGTCCATCAGCGACGTGTAGCCCACCCCGCACGGCACAACGCCGCCGGCCGACGGCCTCGGGAGCGTCTTGTGCCTGGAGATGTAGGGCATTAGCTCGCCGCCTTCGCAACACTGGCCGTTCTTGTCCTTGAGGTAGACCCGGTTCGGCTGCATCGGATAGCCGTAAAGGTCGGGCAGCGCGAGCATCACGTGCCCCAGCTCGTGGGTAACGCCGGAATCAAGCGCCATCGGGTGATTGATCTTATGGTTTGGCCATCCGCCGTCCCACCACTTGGCGTCATGTTCTTCCTTCGGCTCGATGTCCTTGTACTCGCCCCTGCCCGCGAGCATATCCCTCTTCGCGACAAGCATGTCGAGGCGGACAGAGTCCCTGACACCGTCCGGGCTGGTGGACGGATAGACCGCCTCACGCAGCATGAGCTCGAGGTGGAACATCTGCGCGGCGACCCAGTCGTAGGTACTGAACGAACCGACGAGGTTGATGAGCTTCTCGTCGTAGTAGCGCTTCTTCTCTTCCAGCATATAGCCCCACCTCATGGGGCGGGCAGTATTGAGCGACCACCGCTGGTTGTTGGCCTCACAGATTTCCTGCACCTTGTTTTGCGGATCAACGGTGACTCGGACCCAGACCGGCTCCTTCGGCCAGATCCAAGGGAAGGTCACGGTCACCTCCTCCTCGAGCGCCAGCGCGCCGATCCGCTGTGTCTGGAACTTCGCCAGCTTTTCTTCGGCAGGATCAATGCGGTAGTTGCGGTTGGTGTCGGGGAATAGTTCGAGCACGATGACGGTGCCGGCCGGCACCGGCTTGTAGCCCATGTTGAAGATGTGGGCGACCGACGCGACCTTCTCGCCGGGTGCCGGGTTCTGTTTCACACGATCGGAGGCGTAACGGGGAAGCCGCTCGACGTAGGCGAGGTCCAGGTCCGGCTGCTCGACCGGGATAACGGCCAGGTTGTACGTGGCTGTCATGCCGCGGAACTCTGCCGTCAGCGTGCACCGCCCAACGGACTTGCCGGTCACCAGGCCGTTCTCGTCCACGGTCGCCACCTTCGTATTAGACGTCTTCCAGGTGATGAAGGGCTTCGCGTCAAAATTGCCCCACGAACCGTAGCGGGCGACGAAGTCCGTCATGTCCTCCGCCCTGTCACCGAGCTTTCCCTCGAGGCCGAATTGCTTCTCAAAGCCCTTGATCACCCGCCGGTCAGCGGGCGCAAGGCACGGCTCCGGGTCGATCCGGATCGCGCTGTAGGGCGCGGTCCTGAAGTAGTCGCGATAGACGAGCTGAATCTGGTCGGCTGAGAGCTTCGTCTTGAGCGTGCCGCGCATGATGAGCTCGTCCATCACGGCGTCGGACGACGTGTCGCCGATCCAGACCCGCTTGTCGGCCATCGCC
The DNA here is from genome assembly GCA_965369835.1 of uncultured bacterium. Lineage (GTDB taxonomy): Bacteria > Auribacterota > JABMQX01 > JAFGEW01 > JAFGEW01 > CBDUSE01. Next base: position 12,628 of record CBDUSE010000031.1, on the reverse strand, counting down.
TCCGGATCGAGGAAGTCGTTGTCGGCGGTGACCGGCCCGGCCACAGGCTTTCTGTCAATGTAGAGCGGCATGCCGAGCGGCTTGCCGTCGAGGTCCATCCAGACAACGACGACGTGGTGCCACTCGCCGGCCTTCCAGTGCGAGACGTCGGCCCGCGAGGCGCTGATCTTCTTCGGCGAGGCCATCACGAACCGCAGCATGTTCTTTGGTGACTTCTCGACGAGAAGGCCATTTTGCCCGCGGCCGCCGATGCGCAGGATGCGGTGCGTCTTCCCGTCGTCGCCGTCCCAGTCGGGCTTGATCCAGAAGCTGATGTAGCCGCGCGTCTGGCTGAGCAGCGGGTTCTCGATCGGAAAGGCTGTGGTCAAGCGCACGCCTTTGCCGAACGTGCCGCGCGCCTCGGGCAACGCGTTGATGGGCCTGCGCCCCTGCACGCCGCTTTCGATCGCCGCGTCGGTAAACCACGGCATAACGACGACCGGCTCCGGCGGCGGAACGGCCAGCACGAGCCGGGGTGCGAGAAACAAACAGAAAAGCAGACAGAACTTCATGCCAGGCTCCCCTCTATGAGCTTGTTGCCGTTGACCTGGTTGTGTTGCTCCCAGTCCTCTCGAAACACAAAAAGAACTGAAGGAGCCTCCCGTAAAGACGGGAGTGTACCCGGATCGGCTCGACCCCTCAAGCCCGCAGTTGGGGCCGGGACCTCGGCCGCCTCGCGCACGGCCACATTTGGACAATCGTATTAGGTGTGGTGCCTCTGAAACGATAACCGCCCCAAGCGGGGCAAGCCGGGAGAAGACGGCAGGAAGTCATTTGTGCAAACCGCTTCTGGGCTGAAGACATCTGAGCAACAACATCCCCGTCACCGGCGAGGATCTGACAGCCGCCATCGAGGCCACGCTCGCCGGCCTGCCGGTCGGCCCCGACCAGCGCCCGAGTGCCGGCTGCAACATCAAGTGGAAGCCCGGCAACGAGCCGAACTACTTCTAGGAAAGCCGCTGCCGGGTACCGGCAATCGGGGAGAAGACGTCTGTTCGCCTCAGACAATCACCTCGAGGGCGTGCGAACCGCGTGCCGTGTGTCCTCCGCGCGCTTCCCGTTGTCCACGCTCGCGCGCCTGCTCTCGTCTGTCTCGATTCCCAGGCGTTCCATCGCGGACCGCAGAATCGCCTCGAGCATCTCGCTGTATGAGATGCCCGCGTGCGCGGCCATCTTGGCGAGGTGTCCGTCCCAGCACCATCCCGGGTTTGGGTTCACCTCGAGGAGCTTCGGCGTGCCCTGGGCGTCCAGGCGCCAGTCGAACCGCACGTAATCCCGGCATTCCAGCCGTTCGGAAAGCTCGACACACCATTCGATGATGGCTTTCTGCGTTCTCTTGGGAAGCCTCGCCCGAACCGACTTGATGCCCCAGTACGGCGAGTCGGGGCACCACTTCGCTTCGTAGCCGCAGATGCGCGGCAGATCAGGAGGAACGGTCGAGTAATCCTCCTCCGTGATCGGCAGCACGGTGTAGGAACTCGGCGGAGTGCCGATGACGCCGACGCTCAGGTCCTTGCCGGTCAGGAACTCCTCCACAAGCAACGGCTTCTCGTAGCCGAACTGCTCACGCACCTGCTGGATTGCGTCAATCATCCCCTCGGCGCTCGTGGCCACGCTGCGCGCCGTGATGCCGAAGCTTGAGTCGCCCATGTTGGGCTTGACGATCACCGGAAAGTCGAACGGCAGCTCGAACTTCGAGTCCTCCGGCTTGATGAACAGCCCCTCGGGTACCGGGATCCCCATCTCCTTGGCCGCGCCGCGCACAAGCGATTTGTCGTAGCAAAACGCCAGGCACTGCGGCCCGCTGCCCGTGTAAGGAAATCCCAACGACTCGAGCACCGAGGGCACGTGCAATTCCTTGCGCGGATCGTTGCCGTACCCCTCGTCGCACAGGTTGAGCACCAAGTCCGCCTTGCCCACAAGACGTAGCAGGTCCTGAATCAGCGTGTCGTGATTGTCCAGGTACGTGAACCGGTATCCGTCGAGCTCGCGGAGCGCGGCCTTCATCTGGTCAACCGTGTACAGGTCGTCGTCGTCGAACACCTGAAGCGGTTTCAGGAGGTCCGGCTTGCGTGGGTCACCCAAGAGCACGACAACGTGCTTCTCTTGTGCCTTGGCGCGCCGCCGCACCGGCGTCCATTCCTTGCGGGCCTGCGCCGTCACGACGATGCGGCGCTCCATCATCCCCAGGTCCTGCGCGCGTGCCGAATCAGACGTGAGCTCGGCGGGCGAAGCAACGTTGGCGAATCCCGCATCCGCCAACAGGGTCGAGAGGCTCTCGGCCGAATAGAGCCGCTCCGCGTAGAACTGATCGGCGATGACGCCTTTCTCGACGTGCGTGATCACCTCCCTCGACACCAACCGGTCGCCATCGCGCGAAAGCGACCGCTCGCGGCACACGAACAGCTTGCTGCTGATCCATTCCCACGACCGCGGCTGAAAGTGCTCGCGCAGGTAATCGCCGTGGGCGATGTCAATCAGCAGTCTTCCCCACGGCTTCAGGACACGCAGGACCTCCTTCAAGACACGCATGTCGTCCCGGATCGTGTCGAAGTACCCGAAGCTGTTGCCCAGAATCAGCAACAGATCGAACGTGTCGGGACGGTACGGCAGTCTGCGCGCGTCACCTTCCCTGAATCGAACCGGCGCGCCCTCGCTCTTGGCGCATTCCTTGGCCTTCTGGATCAGGTAGTGCGAGCGATCCAGCCCCTCGACGTTGCGGAATCCTCGCCGCGCCAGTTCCAGCGCATGCCGCCCCTGGCCGCAGCACAGGTCGAGGATCTTGTCGTCGGGCGAAGGACCCAGAATGTCGGCGATCAGATCAACTTCTGTCCGCGTGATGCGATCGTCGTACACGACATCCGCATCCGTCTTGAGGTACATCGAGTTGAAAATCCGCGACCACCAGTCGGAGGGAACATGCTCTTCGAGGCTGAAGACAGGACCGAGCGTCTTGCCACGGCTCTTGCCGTTCTTGCTCTTCGGCCGGCCCTTACTGGGAGGCTTCTTGCTCTCGTCCATCGTCAACGCTGCCTGTGCTTCGGCTTGTCGCAGGCCCGCAAGCCCGTCCGGCGGCGCGCACATCTTCACGAGTGCGCAATGTACGCTTCCCCTGTGCAAACACAAGCGGTTCTTTCGGGCTTCTTCGCCCCTGCCCGGTCCGGCCCGGAGCAGCCCGCGGCCCAGGCCTTCACGTTCCGGGCGCCGCGGGGACGAATCCACTTGTCAGGCACCCGGAGCCGACTACTATGTCTGCCAGCCCCGCTCAAGGAAGGGGCGCGCTGCCGAGAATGTGGAAGCACTCCATGAAGGTCTACCCGATACCCCCCAGCGTCGGTGACCGGCGCGAGACACGAGCCCAGAAGAGCCCGGCCGAGGCGGGCTCTGTGCGGCCCGTGTGGCGTCAGGCCGAGCGCGACCGAGTGCCAGCTGCAACATCAAGTGGAAGCCCGGCAACGAACCGGACTACGTCGGCTAGGTTGGACCGCGCCAGACGAACTTGGGATCTCGAGCGCCGGGTGGTGCGTGCCTTCTGGCGACTTGCCGAGGCCCTGACCTTAGTCCTGCAGCGTGACCCGCATCAGGGTGTCCATGAACATATCCATTTGCGCTCTCTCCGGCAGCTCAGGTTCGTCCCTTCCGCCCACGCTCATCGACGGCATCGGAGCGTCAACATCCATTCGCATCAACAGCGCTGTCTCGCCGGAGACAAAGCAGCGCTCGGAAACATCGAAAAAGAAGACGGACTGTCCCTTCATCGAGCAATGGTAATCCCCCTCCAACTCCGCGGGCACATCCAGTTCTGATATATCGATATCGCCGTCGAGCTGGGCGCACGTCCTGTCACCGATCTCGACATACCGTGTGAGCGTGATGCGCATCCGGCCCTTGACCTGCAGCACGGACCCCATGGCGTTGAAGGGTAATTGTACCGGCACCTCATCGGATTCGCCGAGCGCAAGACTCTCGGTTGGCAGCGGAAAGAGCATCTTGAGAAGCAGTGCCTGCGACGAGTCACCGAAAGATGCTGAACCATCCTCTGCGACGTCCTGGACGACCATCACAGGCGCGGCCATCTCGAGGGTCTCGGGCTTCTTACCGTTCCCCCAATCCACCCTCGTCGCTATCTTCATGTCTTTCAGTACAAGGTCCGCCGTCCCATCTCCTTGGCTCTTGATTAACAGTGCTCCTTGTCCCGATATGGACTGCTCTGCAGCGCCCAGATCTCCACGAAAACCGGGTCGCAGATCTGTCTTGACTCGCGTCTCCTGTTCGTACGCGTACGTATAGACTCTCTCCTCAGAGAAGTCCCATCGCAAAACGGGGGCGCTCGCGGGGGCCGTTGCGTCAGCGTACTCCTTCCCGTCCAATTTCTTGAGGAACTGTGACTCGCGTGGCGCGCTCTCTTCTCGTTGCTTGTCTTGAGCACGATCTTCGCGAGCGTCTTCACGACCACCTTCTCGAGTACCACAAGAGGCGGCCAACACAGCGAGCACGAGCAGGGATGCCATTCGCGCTGCAAAGGTTCTCACGGCGCGCCTGACGGATGAGATCCGAAATATCATGTCCCTCTCCACTACGCGGACGTGCTGAACCAAAAAAATCCTCATATTAGACTGCATTTCTTCACGGCAAAGTCAAGCACTTTCTTGTCTTTAGTGCGACTTGCCAGCAGCGGTCCGCTGGCCGACTAGAAGCGAAACCCAAACTTGTTTCTGTTGACCTGGCTAGCCGCCCGCGGTATGGCAAGTTCCATCGTTCGATCTGACTGGCGGAGGCCCGGAGGAACTGGTGAGGGTCCCTGTTTTTAGCGCCACGCGAGCCCGAGACGGCCACACACTGGCTGGTCCGCAACCGCGCGTCGCCGAGCTTGCGTGGCGAGAGGCCCGATCCCGCCGCTCGCCGCCCGAGATGTTCCGGGCGCTGGCGGCACGAGGCGAGCAACCGGCGTTTCTCTACTCGGCTGATCCCCAAGCCGCTGGCTCGCGGCACAGCATCATCGCCACGGACCCCCAACAACGGTTTTGCGTTCCGCCCGGCACGACGGCCGACCCGTTCGAGTTGCTTCGCAGCGAGCTATCGGCTATGACCTGTGTTGGCCGCGACTCCCCGGCCATCCCTTTCATCGGCGGATGGGTGGGCTACTTCTCTTATGATCTGGCGCACCGCATCGAGCGCCTGCGCACGTCGGCGCGCGTGGATCACGGCTTTCCGCTCATCGAGCTGACGTTCTACCGGCGCGTGCTCTCATACGATCACGAGCAACGCTCGTGGATAGCCTGCCAGCTCGTCGAGGAGAATGCACCTACGGACCAGATCGAGGTGGACCTTGAAAACCTACTCGACACCGTGATGTCGGCGCCGGTGCCGGAGCGCGATCCGTCGCCCGCGCTGGCGGGCCCGCTTTCGAGCAACTTCTCGCGGGAGGAATACGAGGGCGCCGTGCGGCGTGTTTTGGAATACATTGCAGCGGGCGACACCTACCAGGTGAACCTATCGCAGCGCTTCGAGGGGAAGCTCGCAATCGCGCCCAAGGAACTCGCCCTGCGGCTGTTCGAGGCAAATCCGGCGCCCTTCAGTGCCTGTCTCCGCTTCGGCAATCGAGCAATCGTCTCGTCAAGCCCCGAACGCTTTCTGAGGGTTCGCGATGGCATCGTCGAGACCTGGCCGGTCAAGGGGACGCGTCCGCGCGGCGCAACCCCCGATGAGGACGCGCGCCTACTCAAGAGACTTCTCGACTCGGAGAAGGAACGGGCCGAGCTCGTCATGATCACCGACCTGTTGCGCAACGACCTCGGCCGCGTCTGTGAGTACGGCTCGGTGCAGGTGCCCGAACTGCGCGCTGTCGCGTCGCACCGCAACGTGCATCATACCTACAGCCGCGTGATCGGGCGGCTGCGCTCGAACGTGGATCTGGTGGACCTGCTGCGCGCGACGCTGCCCGGCGGCAGCGTCACGGGCGCACCGAAGGTCCGCGCGATGGAGATCATCGAGGAGCTTGAGCCGACCGCGCGGGGTCCGTACTGCGGCGCCATCGGCTGGATCGGCGTGGACGGAACGATAGACCTGAACATCGCCATCCGCACGATGTTGCTCGAGGACGAGCACTTGACGTTCCAGGTCGGCGGCGGCATCGTGGCCGACAGCCGTCCCGCCGACGAGTACGACGAGACCTTGCACAAGGCGCGCGGCATTCTCAACGCCCTGGGCTCGACACCGACCGAGGTTCGTGCATGAGCGAAACGAACAGCGCATACGTGATCCTGAACGGCGAGCTTGTCGCCGCCGACGAGGCACGCGTTCCAGCCGACGACCGCGGCTTCCTCTACGGCGATTCGGTCTTCACAACGCTGCGCTGCTACGGTGGCGTCCCGTTCCGGCTGGAGCGCCACTGCGCCCGCCTCAACGCATCGCTTACGTCGCCTGTCGTCGGCATCAAATACGAGGTCAACGAGGCGACCCTTCGCAAAGACATCGCGCGTCTCGTCGAACTGAACGACTGCCCCGACGTGGTTGCGCGCTTCCAGGTCACGCGCGGGCGCGGCGCCGGACCGCTGCCGCCAGCGAACCCCACACCGACGACGCTCCTCACGGTCCAGCCCTATTCCCCCAAGGAATCGCTCTATACCAGGGGCGCGTCGCTCATCGTCTCCTCGGTCCGACGCGACCCGGACGGCGAACTCGGCAAGCACAAACTGGGCAGCTATTTTTCAAGTCTCCTCGCCCGGCGCGTGGCCGCTGCGGCAAGCGCCGACGACGCCATCATTTGCGACACCGACGGCAACTACCTCGAGTGCGCCTCCTCGAACATCTTCGCAGTAGCCGAAGGCGTCCTCATCACGCCCGACGTGACCGAAAACCTGCTGCCCGGCCTCGCCCGTGAAACCGTCCTCGAATGCGTCGCCGACCTCGGCCTCGAAGTACGCCTGGAGAGACTCACCGCAGAGATCGCAGAGAGCGCAGAGGAGCTGTTCATCACCAACTCCATCCTTGAAGTCGTCCCCGTCACCCGCGTGGAAAACAAGGAATACAGCGCTCCAGGACCAATCACGACCGAGCTCATGCGAGCCTACGCCCAACTAGTCGCGAAGGAAATGGACAACCGCCCACGCTCGTGACAAACAGGCGAGCTCCGGGGTGCTCATGCACCATCGCCGAGGACTTCTGCGCCGTGTGCGCCCAGAACGGCTTCGCCGAGAGCTTCGATGCCCTCACCGGCGCCAGCCTCTGCGACCCCGCCTAGACCTGGACCGCTGGCGTCTTCCTCTTCTTCACACAACGTTTGCTTGACGCCTTCCCGGATCCAACGCGCACTCCCCGTTCGGGCCCAGCGTCCGTGATACGTCCTTGACCAATGAGCCCGTATCATGGAGCCTAAGGGGTGACCCGCGAGTAGCTCAACCCTGTGGCGTTCGGATGCCTCCGTTATGGACCTACCCAGCCAAACGGCAACCTGGAACGCGGAAAGAAGACTATGAGACTTCGACCGTTTGGCGATTACGACTTCCACATAGTATCGAGGGCTAACCTTGAAGGGATCAAGCACGACATCGAGTCCCTGGACAACGACTACGTGCTCACTGCCTCAACGACCGAGATTGAGGACCACTACATTGCGCTAGGCACAATCGACCCCCTGCGTCTCCACACGGACGAGTGGTACATCAGCGAGAAGGCCGGTACTTCTGTCGATGTTACCGGCGACTTCCAGAGGATCACGCTTCCAGGAGAACAGACGTTTGTCTCCGGAACGAGTCTGAGCATTTCCGTTCCCTACGAGGGAGACTCCAATCTTTGGAAGACGAGGGCATCGCACTTCTCATCGGGTGGCTATCCAGAAATCGAGATACGGGAGACCGAGATCGTTCTGACCGTAACCTTTCCCGATGATGCTGTTGACCAGAACGAGTTGAGGTCGCGGATCTCCATGGACGTGCAATCTCTGGCGGATGCGGTTGCGAACCTGAGCAGAGACGTAGACCAACACAATGCGAGCGTGCCGGAAGCAGTACGATCTGCAATCACCCGGAAGCGTGAGAAGGCGCTCTCTGTCAAGAACGCGGTGGCCAGCCTCGGCATCCCGATGAAGCGCCGCGGGGAGCCATCAACGTTTGTTGCTCCGGTCAAGCGCAAGAAGCTGCCCGTGAGCAAACCGTCGGCACCTGGTAGTCCCTTCGAGCCAGAACCAACCCTCGATGAAGCTGATTGCGAGCATATCCTGGGCGTCATGCGAAGCATGTCGCTTGTCATCGAAAGGAACCCATCCTCATTTGGTTCCTTGGGTGAGGAGTCAATCCGTGACCACTTCCTGATCCAGCTCAATGGCCACTACGAAGGTTCAGCTACAGGAGAGACGTTCAACGCCGCTGGGAAAACGGACATCCTCATAAGGGTCAGGGACAGGAACATCTTCATTGCCGAGTGCAAGTTCTGGAGAGGACCGAAGTCATTCACCGATGCGATAGACCAGTTGTTGGGCTACCTCACGTGGCGAGACTCCAAGTGCGCACTCCTGGTCTTTCTGAGGGATGGTAGCCCGACGGCCGTTCTCCAGAAGATGCACGAGATCATGCTCTCCCGCTCTGAACACCGGAGGACAATTGCACACGACCCAGAAAGAGACTCCCGTTACGTCTTCGTTAAGGAATCCGACCCGGGACGTGAACTGATCATCACGACGCAGCTCTACAACGTACCGGCGGCTGCAAAGGACTGACCTCACTGACTGCAGGAAGCGCCCGGCTGGTCGCGCGCCTATGCTAGCGGCAGGGCTGCCGACACCCGCGTTATCTCGTCGTGGAGTTGGACGATCGGCGCGATGAAGGGGTGGATGGCTTCGGGACCGAGGGCGCCGAGGAGTGAACAGGTGGTGTGGTTGGCGCAGGTGATGGTGCATTGCTGCTCCCATTCGCTGAGGGCGCTGCCGCGTGCGGGTTCTTGAGCGGGGGCCTCTTCAGGCGGCTTCATAGACGACTTTCCCGTGCTTGCTTGCCGGATAGGCGACACCGCCGATGACGTTCCTGGTTTCCTCGAAGCGCTCGGTCGCCATCACGATCACGTCAAACCCGAACTCGAGGCCCGAAGCGCGCTGCCGATACGCACGCTTTCCTCACGGCAGTTCGATGAAGACGGCTCAATGACAAGAAGATCAATATCGCTGTCGCCGCTCATTCTGCACGATTTTCGCAACCCTTATGAGTTCTTTCTTCACGAAAGGCGTCAGTCGTCTTCGTCGTCCTCGTCCCAATTGCCATATTGCGGCGGGCTTGCGCCGACCCGCTTCGTCACTTTCGGGTACTTGCCCGGCGGCGTTTCATCCTCAATGGCGATGACATTAATCTGATGCAACCAGTCGTCACCGAAATCGAACCAGTAGCCGAACGCCTGGTCTACTTCCAAGCCCAGAGAGCCAATGGTCGTGTTGGTCACTTTACCTGCGGGCTTGCGAGCCCCGTAGGGATCTTCGAATGCGAGGGGCAACACATAGCGCTTGCCTTGAGGGTCGTCGGGCCCTTTGCCGAACTGGAACTCATACATGTGCTCCTCTTCGCGGTCGAATGCGTCAAAGATGGCACAATGCAGATCTTCGAGTGTTTGATCGCCGCGGATCTGGATGGTGCGGGAGACCGCGGGGTTTTGCTTGGCGAATTCCTCGGTCACCGGGACGCTCAGGAAAAAGACCTCCAGGCAATACAGGCGGTCGTCCTTGGGACGTGTTTGCCCGGTCTTCGATCCGCGCCTCACGATCCGATCCTCCTCCTAACTCGTTATAATACACGGATGCGCGCGCCAGTCGGTGCCCCGACCTATTTTCGGTTCTTTCTAGCTATGAGGCTCTTTCGTTACGGGCCTGCCTCGACGACGGGCAGCTCGGCCAGCGCTTTTTTGATCGCCTCTTCGGGGTATTCGTAATCCTTCAATTGACCACTAAAATAGGCGTCATAAGCTGCCATATCAACGTGTCCGTGCCCACTATGAGCGATGAGTATCGTTTTTGCTTCGCCGGACTCCTTGCACTTCAGGGCTTCATCAATGGCCACCTTAATGCAATGGTTTGTCTCCGGGGCGCTGATGATGCCCTCAGTGCGAGCAAAGGTGACCCCCGCCTCGAACGTACCCAACTGATGCTCTGCTCTCGCCTCGACGAATCCCAGCTCATACAGGTGGCATATGATCGGCGCCATCCCGTGGTAGCGCAACCCGCCGGCATGAATCGGCGGCGGAATGAAGGTGTGCCCCAGGGTATGCATCTTCATCAAAGGCGTCATCATGGCGGAATCGCCGAAGTCATACGTGTACTGTCCCTTGGTCACACTGGGGGCAGACATCGGTTCGACATTGATGATGCGCAGGTCCGGCTTTGTCCCATCAATTTTGTCTTTGACAAAAGGCAAGAACAGCCCGGCGAAGTTTGAGCCGCCACCGATACAGCCGACGATGATGTCCGGGTAGGCGTCCGCCTTCTCGACCAGCTTTTTTGCCTCCAGCCCATTCACGGTTTGGTGCAGCAGGACATGGTTCAGCACACTGCCCAGCGCATAGTGGGTATCGTCACGAGACACGGCCTCCTCGACGGCCTCACTGATCGCGAGCCCGAGGCTCCCGGGACAGTCGGGATCTTTCTCGAGCATATCCCGCCCTGCCTTGGTCTCGGGGCTGGGGCTGGGCACGCACTTGGCGCCCCAGGTCTCCATCATGATGCGACGATAGGGCTTTTGGTCATAGCTGATCCTGACCATATAGACCTTGATCTCAAGGCCAAAGCAGGCGCCACCGAAAGCTAAAGCGCTTCCCCACTGCCCGGCTCCGGTCTCGGTTGTGATGCGATTGATGCCCTCTCGCTTGTTGTAGTACGCTTGCGCGACAGCCGTGTTCGGCTTGTGGCTCCCCGGCGGGCTCGTCCCTTCGTATTTGTAGAAAATCCTCGCGGGCGTATCCAGGGCCTTTTCCAATCTGTGCGCCCGGAAAAGCGTGGTCGGTCTCCACAGCTTGTAGATGTCCCGGACCTCCTCGGGGATTTCGATCCAGCGCTCGGTGCTCACCTCTTGCTTGATGAGCTCCATAGGGAATAGCGGCGCCAGGTCCTCAGGGCCTATCGGCTTTCCCGTACCCGGATGCAGAATGGGTGGCAGCGGTTTCGGGAAATCCGCTTGAATATTATACCAGTGAGTCGGTATTTCACTTTCATCAAGGACGAATTTCGTTCTCGTATCCATTGTGTCCTCCCTCAGTTAGTGAGTTGCCGCCCGTCCGTGATGGGCTTTGCAAGTTCGTCGTCAAGTCGTACCACCGGGCCGGTACCGGTGCCGCGTTCCGCGTGATCTTCTTCTCCTGCGTGCTTTGTGCCTCCCCACTCAGTTAGAATCCATACAGGAATTTAAGCCAGAATGCGTTCCCTTCGGGCCGGTTCTCCACCTCGGTTTCCCATACGTAACGCGCCACGAAGCTCATGCTCGAGTAGTCGTATTTGACCGACGGGCCGATGGCGAACACCTGGCCGCGCTCGTTCTCGATCTCGGTCCCGTCGAATTCGTCGTCGGTGACCTGCTTATAGTAATAACCGGCCAGCCCCGCGCGGAACCCGCCGCCAAGGTCGTAATCAACCGCGTAGTCGAAGTGGAACTCCTGGCCCGGTTCGAGCTCGCCGACCGTACCGGTCGCGGTATTGAACCAGTCGTCGTTCTTCAGGTTGAAGTCATACATAAGCTTGATTGACCAACTGAAGCCGCTCTGGTAGAGCCCGCTGAAGGCCACTGCCGGCTCGATGCTCCAGAAGTTCTTGCCGGCGCTCGCTGGATTGCCCCGCTCGTAGTCGCCCGTCGGAACAACGATCTCAATCCCGGCGATCGCGTGATACTCGCCCCAGTGCCATGCGACGAGGAACGGGTCAATGGTGATATCGCCGATCCCACTGTCGTCGAAGCCGAGCGAGTCGTAGTCGGTGTCCAGGTACGGAACAACTACGTGCGCCATCCAGGTGCCGCCGAAGATCTCGAACTCTGACGAGTAGATCACGCGCACAACGTCGGCCCAGAGCGTGGCCTCGAAGTCCGCGAACGGACCCGCCGCCACCGTGTTGCCGTTGTTGTCCTTGTACTTGTCCGCGTCGTAGTAAAGGAAGTAGTTCTGGAAATACCAGCCCGGGGGTGGAGCGACGCCGCTCAAATGCGCCTCGGCCCCGTTGGGGTAATGCTGCCCGCCGCCCGCGTGCACCATCATCGAGACGGAACAGACAGCAACGACTACGGAAAACAGCGCCAACACTCGTCTCGCATTCATTATGAGATTCTCCTTCCCTCGTGCACGACAGTCCGTTCAAAGCCCACATCGCGTGGGTTATGACCCACGGAGGTGCTCAAGTCAAGGAAGAACCCCTCACGGCTGGTGGAGACACCGTTCGAGAAAGGAACTCGCTCTTTCCCAGTCCCAGCCTGTCTGGGCCGCCGGCCAAGCCTAGTGTCGCGTCACTCTATTATTATTGGGTATAGTCGCTTCAGCTTGATTCGGGCATCGGCCGTGGTGAAGCGCCAGTCCACGGTGGCCTGGGCGCTGTTGCGCTGCTGTTGCCAGGCGGCGACTTCGCGCTCGA
>CBDUSE010000030.1:0-23553 GCA_965369835.1 uncultured bacterium | reverse complement strand
CGCCGCAACGCGGCTCGTCGGGGAACACCGCACGTGCATCCGCTGTGAGAAATGCAGGTTAGCGCGGTGTAGAGGCCATACGCCCACTCATCCCGAGCCCGTTTCAACGGGCTTCTACATGCATCCCGGACGAACCACACCGGGGCAGAGGGCAAGCCGCACCTTCGGCGGGCAAGCCCGTTGAAACGGCCTCATTTCGAGTCACGAAGGTGCGCGGTGAAGGCAAGGGAAGGAAGGCTGCTGATGGTCATCAACCGAACACGGAGCTCGCGCTGAACTCAAGCGGCTCTTCGAGCATTCAGAGCAACTGTCACACGTTGTCGGTCTGTCAAGATAATCAGTTGATGACCATCTTGTCCGCCGCCTGATCGCGCCAAGAATCGCTCTGGCCGGGATCGAACGCACACCTTCCTCGATAGCGCGCCCGCGGATTGAGACCTTGACCCCGCCGTCTCCCTGAGGTAAAAACAAGGATTGCGGACGGCACGATGTGCAGCCGTCTGCACTGTGGCTCGGCGACAAGGAACGGATCTCACACGGATGCGGTTTGCCATAGCCAGGGAAGTGCTCCCCTTTGCCGTGCCGCTTTGTATCGCGGCGGCGGCGTTCTTCGTGTTCGGTTTGCCGGTCCCCGGCGCGCTCTGCGCCCTGGCCACACTGTACGTCCTCTTCTTCTTCCGCGACCCGAAACGCACACCGCCGGACGACCCGGCGCTCGTGCTTGCGCCGGCCGACGGCCTCGTCGTGGACGTGAGCGAGGTTGAGGAGCCAGAGTACGTGGGCGGCCCCGCGATGCGCGTGAGCATTTTTATGCGCCTCTGGGACGTGCACATGACCTATGCGCCTGTGACCGGCACGGTTGAACACGTGGCCCATCGGCCGGGTCGTTTCGGCAGCGCCGGGTTCGCCAAGGCATCCGAACGCAACGAGGCCAACAGCATCGGTGTGCGCGGCGCCGGTGGGCGGGTGATGTTTCGGCAGATCGCGGGGATGATCGCGCGCCGCATCGTCTGCCGCATCGGGCCGGGCGACGAGGTGCAGCGCGGCGAGCGGGTCGGATTGATCAGGTTCGGCTCCCGCGTGGACGTCTTCCTGCCGCCCGGCTCCGAGGTGCTCGTGCGCAAGGGGCAGCGCGTGCGGGGCATCGCGAGCCCCATTGCGAGGGCGCGATGAGCACTGCGAGGGACGCGACGAAAGTGACGAAGCGGCGATGAAGAAAGTCTATATGCTCCCCAACCTCTGCACGGCGCTCAACGTGTTCGCCGGCACCTTCGCGATTATCTTCGCCATTGACGGGCTCTTCTTGCATGCGGCGATCGCGATCCTCGCGGCCTGCTTCTTCGACTTTTTCGACGGCATCCTCGCGAGGCTCCAGCGGGCCGGCACGCGGTTCGGCAAGGAGTTCGACTCGCTTGCCGACATGGTGAGTTTCGGCGTGGCGCCGGCGGTGCTGATGTATCTGAAGTTCCAGCTCGCGGCAATCGGGCCGCTCAAGCTCAAGTTTGGGCTCGGTGTGGTGTTTCTCTACGTGGTGGCGTGTGCGCTCAGGCTCGCGCGCTACAACGTGCAGGCCTCCGGCGAGGAGCGGCGATCGTTCTCGGGCCTGCCGAGCCCCGGCGCGGGCGGCCTTGTGGCCACCTACGTACTCATGGCACAGGTGCACTCGTGGGCGCAGCTGCCGCTGCCCGCGGTGACGGCGGGGATGCTCGGGGTCTCGATCCTCATGGTGACTCGGATTCGCTATCCCTCGAGCGTCGAGCTCCAGTTGTTCCGCAAGAAGCCGTTTGTAGTGCTCGTGGCCTTTGCGGTGGTCGTTGTGGGGCTTGTCGCGTTCATCGAGGTAGCGTTCTGCTCGCTGTTCGCCTGCTACACCTTGCTCGGCCCGGCGCGCCACCTGTACTACCGCGCCGTCAAGGGTGTCGCGATCGAGCCACCGTTCAGCGTCTCGGCAGAGCTCAGCACCAGCCGTCGCGGCACCGTGCGACGCCCGAGACGTTCTGGACGGTTCAAGCGTCGCAAACCCAAGCAGGGCCGCGCCGGCGAGGCCGGAGACTTCTAACGCCTCACGCAAGGATTCAGGCCGGGTTGCATGTTCGGAACGACGCTTGGCGGATTCGAGATCATCGAGCGCATCAACCGGGGCAGCACGTCCGAGGTGTACCGCGCGCGCTCGACGGGCACGGGCCAATCGGCGGCCGTGCGCATGCTTCTGCCCGAGCTTCGCGACAACGCGACGGCCGTGCGCCGGTTCTTCCGCGGCGCGCGGCTCGAGGCGCGCTGCGACCACCCGAACATCATCAAGGTACTGCACATCGGCGAGAGCCGTGACATCCCGTTCGTCGTCACCGAACTCATCATCGGCGACAACCTCAAGCGCTTCATCCTCGAGAAGCGCGAGATCCTGCAGGTGAGGCCGATCCCGATCCTGCGCGCGGTGGCCGAAGCGCTCGCCCACCTGCACCACACGCAGCGGATCATTCACCGCGACGTCAAGCCCGAGAACGTGCTGCTGTCGAACGACGCCACCGAGATTCGCCTGAGCGATTTCAGCCTGGCGGTCGGGAAGCGTCGCGAGTATCTTACCTCGAAGCGCATCAGCGGCAGCCCGACCTACCTCGCGCCCGAGCGGCTGCTGCTGCAGCGCTACGATGAGCGGGTGGACATCTACTCGTTCGGCATCATGGCCTACGAGCTGCTCACGCTACGGCTGCCGTACACGGCCGAGACCCAGCAGGAGCTGATGCGCGCGCACACCAACTTCAAGGTCAAGCCTGAGCCGATCCACCGCTACAACCCAAAGGTGAGCCGCGCCATCGAGCGCGCGGTCTTTCACTCCCTTGAAAAGGATGTCCGGAAGCGCTACCCTGACGTGCGGTTGTTTATTCGCGACATCAAGTTGAGCGCCAGAGCAAGGGGCACCGGTACCCGATGAAACGAAACCCGGCAAAACGAAACAACGAGCTGGCGATTATCGCCGTGCTGCTCACGGCGGTGGTCGTGGTCTTCGGCCTCTACACCGCCCGTGGCCTGTTCTGGACAAAGGAAGAGAAGAAGGTCGAGGACTCGAAACCGGCGGACCCCGCGCTCAAGAAGGCCCTCGGCGCGTACAAGGAAGGCCGGTTCGAGGCGGCGCTCGAGGCGGCGCGCCGCGCCGCACAGTCGCCCGACGCGGTGACCCGGCGCGCAGCCCGGATGATCGAGGCGCGTGCCCTAGGCGATCTCGGCGATCCCAAGGTTACCGATGCCTGGACCGCCATCTTCAGCGACTCCCGGTTCACAGCCCACCAGCGTGCCGAGGCCGCCGTACGCATTGGCGACCTTCGCGCGAAGGCCGAGCCGCCCGATCTGCCCGGCGCGATCGCCGCCTACCAGCAGGCCGTCGAGCGCTTCGCGGGCACCTTCTGGGGCGACCGGGCGGCCATCGCGCTTGCGGACACCCATATTCAGGACAAGCGGCCCGAGCTCGCCGGGCCTGCGCTCACGGGCTACATGGTCAAAGCGAAGGACCCCGAGCTGATCCAGGCCAAGATCGGCGACGTGAACATAGCGATCCTCTTCTCGCCCGTGGCGACAGAGGTCCCAAAGACCGCCTGGTACACCGTCAAGCAGGGAGACAGTCTGGCCAAGATCGCCAAGCGGTTCAACACCACGATTGACTTGCTCGCCGAAAACAATAGGATAGAGGATCCACAGTTGCTCCAGGTTGGAGACCGGCTCAAGGTCGTGACGGATTCATTCCGCATCGTCATTGACAAGTCGGAGAACACGCTCAGCCTGTTCTGTCACGATACGCTCATGAAGAAGTACCGCGTCGGCACCGGCGAGTACGACAAGACGCCGGTGGGCGAGTTCAGGATCGCAAGCAAGGACGTTGATCCGCCCTGGCGGGGCATCCCCTTCGGGGACCCGCGCAACGTGCTCGGGACCCGCTGGATGAAGATTACCGACGAGGCAAACACGCTGAGCGGCTACGGGATTCACGGGACCTGGGAGCCCGAGACGATCGGCACCTATAAGAGCCAAGGATGCGTGCGGCTGCTCAATGAGGACGTCGAGCAGCTCTTCAAGATCGTCACGATCGGCACCCCCGTGAGCATCGTCGAGTAGCCGCCCGACCGGAGAGTGCGCCATGGCCACGCCGAAAGAGATCACGCCCCTCGAGTTCGAGCGCCCGCTGCGCGAGCTCGAGAAGAAAATCGAGGAGCTCAAGGGCTGGACGCGCGAGCAGACGGTGGACCTGCGGGATCAGATCCGCCATCTCGAGAACAAGCTCGCCGAGGAGAAGCAGACCGTCTATGGCAACCTGACCGCCTGGGAGCGGGTGCTCATCGCGCGCCATCCCCAGCGGCCTTACTTCCTCGACTTCGTCGAGATGATCATGACCGACTGGATCGAGCTCAGGGGCGACCGGCTCTTCGCCGACGACCGGGCTCTTGTCGGCGGCATCGCCCGGCTCGGCCACCACCGGGTGATGCTCGTGGCTCACCAGAAGGGCAAGGACACCAAGGAGCGCAGCTACCGTAACTTCGGGATGCCCCATCCGGAGGGCTTCCGCAAGGCGCTTCGGCTGATGCAGACCGCCGAGAAGTTCGGCCTGCCGGTCATCTGCTTCATTGATACCCCGGGTGCCTACCCGGGCATCGGCGCCGAGGAGCGCGGCCAGGCCTGGGCGATCGCGTTCAACCTGCGTGAGATGATGCGGCTCAAGACCCCGATGATCGTGGTGATCACCGGCGAGGGGTGCTCGGGCGGCGCGCTCGGCATCGGGATCGGCGACGTGGTGCTCGTCTTCCAATACGCCTACTACTCGGTGATCTCGCCCGAGGGGTGCGCGGCGATCCTCTGGCGCGACGCCGGCCAGATGGCCCAAGCGGCCTCAGCGCTCAAGCTCACGAGCGAGGACTTGCTCGCCAACAGCATCGTGGACGACGTGCTCCCCGAGCCGCTCGGCGGCGGCCACTACGATCCGGAGCGGATGGCCGCCACGCTCAAGGAACGCCTGCTCGTGCATCTGGACCGGCTCGCCGTAGTAAAGCCCGACGACCTGCTCGAGCGCCGCTACCAGCGGTTCCGCGAGCTGGGCGTGTACAGCGAGAAGGTGATCAAGCTGAAGCAGGACGAGAAGCCGGCCGCGCAGGTGGAGACCGCCGAGCAGAACGAGGGCGACAAGCCCGCCGCGTCCTCGTCCGAGGCGTAGCCGCGTCGCGGTACAGAGGAACACTTCCCGGAACGAGTCTGATGCCCGAGACCCACCTTGACTGCGACAGCGGGGAGAGCCGCCGCGCGTTCCGTTGCCTCCTGGTTATTGCCGCCTCCGTTGTGCTCTGCGCCGGGTGCGGCGGGCCGAAGGAGCTCCCCGACGGTGTTCCCGGCAAAGGCCCGGACGAGATCGCCGCCGCGAGCAGCGCCACCGCCCATTACCAGCGGGGCATCGAGTTGTTCGACGCCGGCCGCTACCGCAAGGCGATCAGGAGCTTCCGGGCCTCGGTGCGACTCAACCCGGAGGATCCGCGGTCCTACCTGGAGATCGGCGCTTGCTATGCCCGGCTGGGCGACGCCAAGCGCGAGCTCGCCGCCTATAACCAGGCGCTCGCCGCCTCGCCCGACTTTGTCCCGGCGCACAACAGCCGGGGCGTGGCACTGCTCAGGCTCGATCGCGCCGAGGAAGCGATCGAGGCGTTCGAGCAGGCGCTCAAGCGCGAGGTCAACTACGCGCCGGCGCATATCAACATCGCGATCGCCTACAGCAGCCTCAGCAACTACGAGCTGGCGCTCATGTCGCTCAAGAACGCCGAGCAGTTCGGCGGCTCAGTCTTCGACATCGCCTCCAACAGGGGGCTCGTGCTCGCCCGGCTCGAGCGCTACGGCGAGGCGGCCGACGCGTTTGCACGCGCGTTGCGTGAACGGCCGGGCTACCACCCCGCACGCTTCGAGCGGGCGCTGGCGCTGGCGAACGACGACCGGCCCGAGGAGGCGATCATCGAGCTCGAGCGCCTCACCACGATGCGGCCGGAGTTCGCCCAAGCCTACCTGGAGAAGGCGCGCCTGCTCGCGGATATCGGGCAACCTCAGCGCGCGCTGAATCAGTTCGCTGAATACCTCGCGCGTGCCCCGAAGGACGCCGACGTCTGGAACGAGATGGGCAACGTCCGTTTCGCGCTGGGCCAGTACGAGCAGGCCGAAGCCTGTTTCCGCAAGGCCGTGAGCTACCGGCGCAGCTTCTACAAAGCCTACCGCAACCTGGCCACCACGCTCGAACGGCTTGGCCGCCGGCGCGAGGCCGCCCGCATGCTCCGCAAGGCCGAGCGCTACAAGCCGCAAGAAGCGTCGGAATAGCGTCCCGCCCTCTCCGTTCAGCGGCTTGCAGTCCACCGGCTGCGCTCCAGAGTGGCGGGTCAGGGCCCGTCAAAATACGACGCCCATATTTGCCTTCAGAGCCGTTTTCTCGACCTGTTGAAGGGCAAGACCAGGGCGAACCTCGACGAGCGGGCGCCGCACACGCGGCTGAAAGACGCAACTTGGTTTCCGGCCTCAAAACTTCTATTCTTGCTGAGGACGTACAGTGCTTGGTGGTGAGGCGCTCGTGCGCGTCGTAGCTGAAGTTAGCGAAGCGGCCGTCCTCGTGCTCGATCCTACTCGACACGGCCCAGGCCGGTATGCTTGTTGTTCTTGTAGTCGTACGCGCACGACGTAGTCTGGTCGCTGCCCTCCCACTTGGCGTTGACGAGCTCGTTGAGGCGGCTCACGTCGTCGTAGTCGAGCGTTACGACTCCCCACATAGTGGGCGCGTGGTCCGCCGTGGAAGCCACCGTTCCATCCCGGCCACGGACCAGCCAGCGGCTCACTGTTCATTGTCTTAGCGCAGAATCCGCACTCTCCCACGCCTGTTTCTGTCGGAAGCACGGTCCGAAGGCGCAACTCCAGAGTTGTCTTTGGCGTTGACGTCCGCCCCACGATCAATAAGGAAGCGAATGACGTCCTTTTGGTCAGCGTACGCTGCCCAATGAAGCGGCGTCATGCCAGCAGAGTCCCGCTCGTTGATGTCGTGACCCGTGTCCAACAACTCTCTCAGTCGCTCCAGGTCACCAAGGGCTGCCGCAACATGAAGCGAGACAAGGGCGCCATGGTCGATCAGAAGGCGAGCCGTGTCGGCGTCGCTCGCCCAGACGGCCTCTTGGAGCGCAGTCTCGCCAAAGCGGTCGGGCGCATTCACGTCCGCTCCGTGCTCAACAAGGAACCGGACCGCTTCCTCGGGCCCCCTCGCGACTGTGTCGTGGAGCACTGTGTTGCCAAAGGCATCTCTTGTGTCCACACTCGCGCCGCGCGCAACAAGCACCTTGGCCAGGTCGAATCGACAACGTCTGAGCGCGTCGACGAGTGGAGTACGCCCTTGATTGTCTCTGTTATTCGGGTCAGCACCTCTATCTAGGAGAACCCGCGCGATCTCGAGTGCGTTTTCGTGGGCAAAGACCGCAGCATGGAGCGCCGAGTTGCCCCGTCGGTCGCAGTCATTCACATCCGCTCCCGCTTCCAGCATCACGCGGACACGTTCCGCGTCGCCGAGCAACACGGTGTGAAGAAGCGAGAGCCGAGCCCCATGGTCAACAAGGCGTTCCACCAGCTTTCTGTCTCCCCTCCAGGCTGCGATGTCCAGTGGGGTCTGCCCATCCTCATCGAGCAGGCTGACCGCGGCTCCCTTCTGCAGGAGGAACGCGGCGATCTCTCCATGACCCTCATATGCCGCCAAGTGCAGGGGCGTCATCCGGTTTGCGTCCCTTGCGTTGACGGACGCACCTTCGGCAACCAGGACGCGGACCTTGTCCAGGTCTCCCTCGAATGCGGCCGAAAGCAGGCGAGAGTCCTGCTCGCTGGGCTCCTCGCATGCCCCCGTGATCAGGAGCGCAAGGCATGCCAGCAACAGACTTCGGCATCGGTGAACGCGTTGTTGACGTGATGTTCTCATGAGCCCACCTCTCCGATCTACCGAAGGTTTTACTTGTTCCCGTACACCTTCATGAAGTCCTGTGACGGTGTGAGCCCGACTGCGTCCGTTATCTCAAGGGTGAACAGTTAGGCCTTCATTCTCCCGCTTGATGGGACCTTAACGGAATAGCTGCCGTCAGCATCTTTGACACACATGGTAGGCCCAGGT
This sequence comes from uncultured bacterium, assembly GCA_965369835.1. Classification (GTDB taxonomy): domain Bacteria; phylum Auribacterota; class JABMQX01; order JAFGEW01; family JAFGEW01; genus CBDUSE01. Next base: position 15,401 of record CBDUSE010000030.1, on the reverse strand, counting down.
TGGGTTGCAGCTCAACCCCTTTGGGCTGTTGCGCCAGCGAAAGATGAGGCCGAGGCCCGTGTGTGAGCCGTTTTCTCGACGGCGAAGGGGTCAAGGCGCTGGCGTTGTGCTAGACTGCCGTGCGTGTTGTAGAGCTGCGCAGACAAGAAGGAGGGACGCACATGGACATGCAGACGCCGCAGTTGCAGGCCGTCATCGAGCGGCTCGAGAAGGTCGAGGGCCGGAGCCGCGCTCTGGCTCAGCAGAACCGGAGGCTCAAGCTGGTAGGTGTCGCAGCATTGGCTGTCATACCTGTGCTTGTTTTGAGCTGTGGTGCGAATAGGCTGGCTAGGGAGACGAGCGTTTCACCGACCGGCGAGCACCGGATCGCTGATCTGGTCCGGACGAAGGAACTGCAGATCGTTGACGACGAGGGTGCGGTTTTTGCCACTCTCTGCCTGGATGAGCACGGCCCCCTCCTAGCGCTCTACGACGAGAAGGGTAAGGCTCGCGCCAAGCTAAGTGTTGCCGAGGATGGACCACGGCTGTCCCTTAACGACGAGAACGGCAATTCCCGCGTTGACCTTTACGGGATCGCGGATCTGATGACCCTGTCTATCCGGGACGAAGGCGTGGTCCCGCGCGTCATGGTGTCCTTCCTTGACGAGCCGAGTGTAACCTTGTTCGATGAGCACGCCAAAGCCGGCCTCACGTTGGGGATGAACGAGGACGGCCCAGCCCTGGTGCTCTTTGGCGAGGAGGATGACAAGCCTTGCGTTGTGTTGGGAATGGAGGACGGCCCAGGCATCGTCCTCATCGACCAGAACTACAAGATCCGTGCAAGGCTGTCCCTGGACAAGAATGATTCGCCGAGCTTAAAGCTCTATGACAAGGACGAGAAGCTCATCTGGCAAGCCCCCCCGCCTGCGGAGTAGCCCCGCAACGACGCCCTGAGCGGCCGCAGGAGCGGCGAGACGGTGTGTGAGGTTGCTGAGATGGTGGGGATTGAGCTGGGAATTAGGGACAGTAATTCCCCCGGCAAGTATTCTCAATTCAGCGCCCCTTTTCAGCAGCCTGCTCAAGGTGGGAAGTGGCTGCCGGAAGCCCGCAGAAGATCGCATCCCGAAGACCACCAGGTCTGAAGCCATCATCATGGCGCTCCGCGCCTCGCTCTTTCCGAGCTCGGAACGGCCGCGTTTGATGTGTGGGGAAGAAAAACGGCCTTGCCGCCGCGTGAGTGGCAAGGCCGGAGCGCGTTCGAATCGAAGCAAGCCGGTTACTGCTCGATTGCCTTGATCCGGCCGAACTGGAGCCGCGCCTTGTTCTGGGTGTTGGCAAACGCGGTGAGCACGTTCGAGAGCGTCCGCTTGATCTTCAGGATGTTGTCCTTGATCGCCTTGGTCCTGAGCCGGACGCCCTTGATCGCTTCCTCGATGTTCTTCTTCTGCTCCTCGAAGTCCCGCAGGTCGAAGTAGACGGTCTGGAGCCGGTTGTCAATCTCGGACTTCTCGGAGCGCACGCCGTCGATCTTGTTCTTCAGCACGCCGATCTCGTATTTGAAGCGGTCGTGCACCTCGTTGAGCCGACCGATCTTTTCGTCCTTCTTCCTGATGATGAGTTCCTGCCGCTCGATCTCCTGTTTGGTCCCGTCAATCTGCTCAAGGACGCCTTCGTAGGCAGTGCGCGCGCTCGCAAGCCGTTCGTCGAAGTCTTGTCCCTGCTTGATGTCGGCCGTGGCCTGGCGCACGAGCTTCTCGACCTGCGTATTGCGACGCTTGAGGTCGCGCAGCTCCTCCCTGGTCTGGCGCAGATCGGTCTCGAGCGCTTTGTTGATATCGAGGATGAGCTCGAACTGGGTGTCGAGCTCCTTGGCGAACTCGAGCGGCTCGAATTCGCCCGCTAGAAGCGCGTCGACGTCCACCGCCAGCTCTCGGCCACGCAGGGCGATTTGCGAGGCGGTTGGCTCAGTACTCTGAGATACCCTTTCGGGCTTATCGGCCTCCGGCTTCAACGAGCCAGCAACTTCGGCCTCAGCATCCATCTGTTTCTCTCCCGGTATGCGTTCCAGACCTCGACCTGGGCCATTTCACCCGGCGCGATTATAATCGCCTGCGGCTACAGCGCAAGGCCCTTTTCCGCTCGGCGCTACGGACAAGCAAGCCCTATGCCGGCCTTCCGGCGCCCGGCAACCGACCCGGCTTCAACTTCGATCGGGCCGAATCGTTGACTAGGTCCTGATCGCGGAGGTGGCGTGCAGCGCCGCCTTGGCAACCCGTTGTGAGGCGTCGCGCACAAGCTGTTCGAGCGCGGGTAGGGCGCGCGTGTCGCGGAGCCACCCGAGGTAGGTGGCCGCCGCGGCTCGTACCTCGTCGCTCGGGTCGCCCACCGCCTTGAGCAGGTACTCGGTGGCGAGCCGCTTGTCGCGTGCGAACAGCCCTCTAAGCGCCGCGATCCGCACGGTCGCCGGCTCGTCCATTTCGTCCAGCACGCGGCAGAAGAATGCCGCAATGCCCCCGCCGGTGTGGTTGACAAGCTGGTGCGCGACCTCCGGGCGCCATCGCTGCGGCGCGATCCGGTACAGGCTTATCAAGACGCCCGCGGCCGTGTCGCCCCCGACATGGCCGAGCATCTCGATCCCCTCGCGCAGGCGGCGCACCTCGCCCATGCCGAGGCGCTCAATCGCCCGGTTGAAAAGGGTCTCGTCGCGTGAGCGAGCGAACTCGACGCGGCGTGGGATCAAGGCGCGGGGCTCGAGCGCCGCCTCGAACGGCACTTCGTCGTCGGCCGGAGCGAGGCCCGGCATAGCGGCGCCAGGAGCAGGCTCCGGCTCGGGGCGGACCTCCTCCGCTTCCGGGCGGACCTCCTCCGCTTCCGTGTGGGCCTCCTCCGCTTCCGGGCGGACCTCTTCCACCTGGGGAGCCACGACCTGGATTTCCGCCACCACGTCGGCGAGGCCGGCCGCCTCCTCGTGCGGCATCAGCTCCTCTTCGAGATCGCCCCTCTCGTCCGGGACTTCCGTTGCCGTTTCCTCTTCAAAGAACTCGGTCGGGATCGCCTCGACGGCCGCCGCCTCGGCGGCCGCCTCTTTGATGTCGAGCTCCACGTCGGCGATAACGTCTTCTTCGGCCCCCTCGACCGGCCCCTCGACAGGCTCGGGACGGGCCCCCTCGACAGGCTCGGGACGGGCCCCCTCGACATCGCTCAGGGCAGGCTCGGGACGGACCCCTGGTTCTGGTTCGAGAGGTTGCTCGGCTTCCGCCTCAGGCTTGAGAGGTTCCGGCTCCCCGACCTCAGGCATCTCCGGTTCCGGTGTGGGGGGTTGTTCGACGTGGGCTTCTGGCTCGACCGATTCGGGTTGCTCGGGGGCCGGTTCCGGTTCGGCGGGCGCGGGCTCGAGGCTCTCGGCACGCTTCGGCCGCACGAGACCGGCTGCGCGCCGGACCTCCTCGGGTCCGAGGATTCCCGCGAGGCCTTTATGCTGGCCTCGGCGTTGAAGAATGTGGCTGATTCGGGCCGCGAGCTGTCCGGTCTCGGCTATCTCGCGGCGCGTCTGGCGCATGAGCCACGAGACGTGGTCTGCGGTGTGCCGAAGGTACTCAGACATGGCGCCCTCACGGTTGCTCTCTGTGTCCGGCCTGGTCGGGATGCGGGACCGACTCCGTTGTGGTCAACGGCGAGCGCCCGGCTCCAGGTGCGGCACGGACGTTGAGCCCGGGGCCCACCGGCATCTACTTCTTGAGGATGCGCTCGGCCTTGCGCTTGGAGACCTCGAACGAGCCGTGAAGCTTCGACAGGGCCATGCGCGCCTGTTCGAGTTCAGCCTCGGCGGCCTGGGCCCGTTCCTCGTCCCGAGCGAGGACTTCCTGAAGCTTGCGGATCTCGAGCATGAGTTCGTTCCGCTCGAGCTTGGCGACCTGCAGGTGGCTGTCAGTCTCGGCACGCTCGTTGCGGACCTGCGACTGCGACTCCTTGAGCGAGGCGATCTCGTCGCGCATCTCGTGCTCGCCGGCCCGGAGCTTGTCGGTCCGCTCGTCCTTGCGCGCGGCGGTGGTTTTCTTCTCCTCGAGCAGCTCGTGGAGCTCCTTGAGCTGGTCGCTCGCCTTGGTGGCCTCGCCGTGGAGGAACTCGAGCTCGTTGCGGACGCTGGCCTGACGCTGCACCTCGGTCTCAAGCTCCTGGAGCTGCTGCATCAACTCCTCGTTGGTGCGGCGATGCTGGGCGATCTGGCTCTGGGCATCGGCCAGGTCGGTCTCGAGCGATTGTTTGACGTCGAGCAGCACGTCGAGCTGGCTGTCGAACTCCTTGATGAATTGCAGCGGATCGAGATCTTCGGGGAGGGTTGGAGGCGCGGTCCCGATCTCGACGGGGACGGGCGGCGGTGCCGGTTCGACCTTTTTCGGGCCCCGCTTTGCGGTGGGCTTGGCCGTTGCCGGCGCCGCTTTACGGCGCGCGGTTCTCTTCTTCGCGGCTTTCTTTGCCATGGTCCGTCTCCCGTATCGGAGTCTCGAGCCGTGTGTGATTCTCGACAGTATGCGCGACGGCCGCCAGGCACACTCCAGAGGGAATGTGCCCAAGCACCGGCACAGCTCGGTCCATTGCAACACCCGTGCCAGGTGCGTTGCACGAGCTACTAGCAGAGCTTGGGGAACGTGTCAAACGCTTATTTTACTGAGGGAAAAAGGTGAGGCTGGTCAGGCGTACCGCGTTGTCTAGCGCATGGCGCTTTCCCTGAGGAGCTTCGTCACCTTCGTGCGCAGCCCCAGCGGGTCGAACGGCTTGACGATGTAGTCACGCGCGCCGTGCGAAACCGAATCAATGATCCGCTCCCGCTCGGCGAGCGCGCTGATCATCATCACCGGGATTCGCGAGAGCTGCTCGTTGGCGGCGGACTTCTTGAGGAACTCGATGCCGTCCATCACCGGCATCATGATGTCGAGGAGAATGAGGTCCGGCCTTTGCTCATGCGCGAGCCCCAGCGCTTCGGCCCCATTCTCGGCTTCGATGATCTCCGCATCCGGCATGCTGCCAAGGGTCTTCCTGAGGAGCATACGGATGGCCGCGTCATCATCAACTACAAGTATTCTTGTCATCCGGTCCTCCCGCCACCTCGTAGCCCGACGAAGGCCGGCCGTGCTTGCGAACCGTACCCGCCGTCAATCGTATCGGCGACGGCGCGCATCGTCCTTAGAGGAATCGTTGCGTGCCGCTTCAGCATGTCCGGCAAAGAAACAGGCATGTCGGCATGTGTCAAACACCTCTCTGACTGCGGGAGAACGAGCAGAGCGGTGGGGCGCTACTGAGGCGCGTCCGTGTCCTTAGGCGTTTCGATCGTGATCCTGTCGTCCGGGATGTCTATTGCCCGAAGCTTCTCCCGCACCTTGGGACTGGCCGCCTGGAACTGGGCCGTGATGTTCTGGAAAGCAATCCGATCAATAAGGCGCCTCCTTCGGCGCGCGACATCACGGCCGGCACCTCGAGCAGATGCATCCCCTGGGCCGCGAAAGCTCCTCGCTGGCCGAGTGTTCGCGAAGGAACTCGATGCCATTGATCACCGGCATCATAAGGGGTGAACTTGGTCCTGTGGGCCTCAAGGTCGAGGCCGTTGCCGGCCACGAACGAAACGCTCAAGTCGTACGAGGCCGCGTCGCCAGCTCCTTGAGGAGCTTGCTGATTTTCGTGCGGACGCCCAGCGGGTCGAACGGCTTGACGACGTAGTCGCATGCGCCGAGCTTGATCGCATCAATGATGCACGACTTCTCACTGACCGAGGTGATCATCATAACGGGGATATGCGAGATCGCCTCCCTCGAGGACCGCTCACGAAGAAACCCCATCCCGTCCATCACCGGCATCATTACGTCGCACAGGATCAGGTCCGGATCGTGTTCGGAGGCCAGGTTCAGGCCTTCGGCCCCGTCTGCCGCCTCGATCACCTCGATGTCCGAGGCGCCAAGGATCTTCTTGACGAGGAGGCGAACGTTCGGGTCGTCATCTACGATCAGTACCTGCGACATCCGGTCTCTCCGTCTGGCCGGAACACCGAGGCATGACCGGCAAGGCGCTTACCGCTTGTAGATTATACCGGTGCAGTTATCGGTGGATCGGCCCGCTGTCCTTAGAGCGATTTCGACGGTCCAACCGCCGTCGGCGGGTGTCGCGAGCCGTCAGCGACACGCGTCGCACAGGCCGCAGACCTCGATCTTGTGCGACATGGGCCGGAACCCGGCGGCGCGCGCGATCTTGCGGATGAGCCGGTGGAGGTCCGAATCGTCGAACTCGATCGTGCGGCCACACTTGGTGCACACCATGTGTTCGTGGTGCTCGCGACTGTACACGGCTTCGTAGTGGCTGTGCTTCTCGGTGAAGATCACCTCGCGCACGAGCCCGCACTGGACGAGCAGCGGCAGGGTGCGATAGACGGTGGCGCGCGAGATGGCGGGCCCACGGCTGCGGGTGCGGAAACGCTCGGCCAGCTCTTCAGCGCTGAAATGGCCCCCCATGCGCACGATCTCTTCAAAAACCTCGCGCCGCTGCGGCGTACACTTGAGCCCGGCCGCGTGCAGCTTGCGGCACACGACCTCCGCCGGCTTGAGCTGTAACGGCCTCGGCTTCACTGCCTCTCCTCCAAAAGGCGCAAATGAGATTCAGTCTCTCTTATACAACATCTCCGGCCCGTGTGCAAGTGAAGCGAGGCATCGGACTCGTGCACGGGTCGGGGTGCGGCCGGCTCAGCAGATCCTCGGCAGTTGGTCCGTCACCAGCATGTCCACGAGCCGCAGCCCGCCGACGCCGGTTTCGAGGCAGACCTTCCCGGCGTACTTCGAGGTGACAGCGCCGATGACGGCCGCTCGCGCGCCGAGGGGATGCGACTGCATCGCTTCGACGACCTCGCCCGCGGCGCCCGCGGCGCACACCAGCAGCAACTTCCCCTCGTTGGCGATGTAGAGGGGGTCGAGTCCGAGTAGTTCACAGATCGCGCCGACGGCCTCGCTCACGGGGATATCGTTTTCGTAGAGCACCACGCCGAGGTCGGAATCCTCGACAAACTCGTTGAGCGCGGTCGCCAGCCCGCCGCGCGTGGGGTCGCGCATGATGCGGATTCGCCCGAAGAGGGGCCGGAGGGTCTCGACCAGGCCGTTGAGCGCGGCGCAATCGCTCACGACGGGCGAGGTGATCCTGAGTTCCTCGCGCGCCACCAGCACCGCCGTGCCGTGATCACCGAGTGTGCCGCTCACCACCACGGCGTCGCCGTCGCGGATCGGGCCGCTGGGCCGGTTCGCCGGGTCAACCGTGCCAACGCCTGCGGTGGTGATGAACAGGCCGTCGCAGCTTGTGCGCTCGACCACCTTGGTGTCGCCCGTGACGATGGGGACGCCGGCATCCGCGGCCGCCTGCTGCATGGATTGCGCCATCCGCTCGATGAGCGCGATCTCCAACCCCTCGCGGATGATCATGGCGCACGAGAGCGCCAGCGGCCTCGCGCCCATGACCGCCAGGTCGTTGATCGTGCCGCATACGGCGAGCTTCCCGATGTCGCCGCCGGGGAAAACGAGCGGCTTAACGACGTAGGCATCCGTCGTGAACGCGACCTCGGCGCCGTTCGCCTCGATGAGCGCGGAGTCCATCAGCGGCGCCAGCGCGGGGTTATCAAAGCGGGCGAGAAAGACGTCGCGGATGAGTTCGCGCGTGAGCACGCCGCCGCTGCCGTGGCCAAGCTGGATCGTCTTACCGTGCGGCATTGGGCCGGTCCCCTCCGTACTTGTAGTAAGCGGCGCAGGTCCCCTCGCTCGAGACCATGCACGCGCCGACCGGGTGCGCCGGGGTGCAGGTTGTGGCGAAGAGCGTGCACTCGAGCGGCGTCTTGGTCCCCTTGAGGACCTCGCCGCAGATGCAGCCGGGGTGCTCGCGCGTCGGCTCGACCTCGACGGGCAACCGCTTGAGCGCGTCGTGCGCGGCGAACGCCTTGCGCAGGACGAGGCCGCTCTTCGGGATCATGCCGATGCCGCGCCACTCGCTGTCCACCGGCTCGAAAACCTCCGCAATGACCTGCTGCGCGATCCGGTTGCCCTCGGGCCGCACGACGCGGCTGTACTCGTTCTCGATGCGCGCCTCGCCCGCGACGGCCTGCTCCGCCAGCATCAGGATTCCTTTGAGAAGGTCCACCGGCTCGAAGCCCGTGATGACGCACGGGATCCGGTACTTTTCCACGACGCCGCGGTAGATCTCGAAGCCGGTCACGACGCTCACGTGCCCCGGGCAGACGAAACCGTCCACGTGGACCTCGCCGGTCGCGAGCGCCTCGAGCGCAGGCGGCAGCACCTTGCCGGCGGCGATGATGGCGAAGTTCGCGAGCGACATCCTGTTTGCGTCGAGCACCGAGGCGGCGCACGTCGGCGTCGTCGTCTCGAAACCGATTGCGAAGAACACAACAGTGCGGTCGGGGTTCTGCCGTGCGAACTCGACCGCGTCGGTCGGCGAGTAGACGAGGCGCACGTCCGCGCCCTTGGCTTTCTCGGCGGCAAGGCTCGACGAGGAACCGGGCACCTTGAGCATGTCGCCGAACGTCATGAGCGTCACGTCGTTGTGGCGGGCGTAGGCGATTGCCGTGTCCACCAAGAAATTTGGCGTGACGCACACCGGGCATCCCGGCCCGCTGAGCATCCGCACGCTCCCGGGTAGCAGCGCGTGGAGGCCGAAGCGGTGCATCGCCATCGTATGGGTGCCGCACACCTCCATGAATGTGAGCGAGCGCCCTGCCGTCACCTCGGCGATCCGGCGCACCAGCGCCTGGGCCACCTCGCGGTCACGAAACTCGCCGAGCACGTCCATGCTCCCTCCGAAATCCTTTCAAAGAACATAGCACACGGCTGCGAGGAATGGTTGACGAGACGAAAGGCAGTGAAACTGCTTGCCAGGGCTGCGTGTGCTTCATATTATCGCGGCAGTTGTGCTTCATCTGACCACCGCACTGTCCGCCTCGGAGCGAGGGGAGAGTCCCCCCCGATTATGAAGGAAGTCGTTGACACGATCCTGAGGGCCGAGGAAGAGGCGAAGAAACGCATCGCCGAGGCGCGCGAGGAGGCGAAGAAGCTCGTCGCCGACGCCGAGGTCGAGGCGCGGCGGATCGTTGAGTCCGAACGCGAGGCCGCGCATAAGCGCGCGCGGGAGATCGTCGAGCAGGCGGTTGTCGAGACGAAGGCCGAGCGCGCCGCCAAGCTCGAGGTGACCCTCGCGAAGGTGGGCGACCTCAAGGGCGCCAAGAGCGAGGCGATGCGCCGCGCCGTCGAGAAGGCCTACGAGCGCATCGTTCGGGTGGAGCACGAGGCCTGATGCGGGCGCTGGCGCGATACGCGTTCATCAACGCGAAGCTGCGCGCCCGCCTGAGCCTGTTTCTCACCGATGAGCAGTTCCGCCAGCTCGCCGCGGCCACCGACCTCGAGGCGCTCTACGGCATGCTTGGCCAGACGCGGTACGGCGCGCTGGCGCGCGAGCTGAGTCACACTGAGGACATGGTCAGCGTCGAGTTCCGCCTGCTCAGCGACGAGCTCGCCACCTACCACATGGTGCTCGAGCATGTTCGGGGCGTGCCGAAGCGCATCGTCGAGACGCTGATGAGCCGGCACGAGGTCGAGAAGCTCAAGGTGCTCCTGCGGCTCTGGCACACGAAGGACCCCCGGGCCGAGCACCTCGCGTTCCCCGGCGTGATCTGCCACCCGCTGCCGGCCGAGTCCATTCGTCACGCGCGCAGCCTCGACGAGCTCATCGAGCTCACGGACGGCACGCCGTATACCCGGCCGCTCAAGATGGCGGCGGCGGCCTATGCGGCCGAGGGCAACCTGTTCTACCTCGAGTCCGCGCTCGACGTGGACTACTACGACCGCCTGTGGGCCGCGATCGGCAAGCTCGGCTTCGGCGATCGCGCGCGCGCGCGGTCGCTCGTCGGCCTCGAGATTGACATCGAGAACGTCCGCTGGATGCTCCGCTTGCAGCACTACTATAAGATGCCGCTCGGCGAGATGCTCGCGCTGCTCATCCCGAACGGCACCCGCGTGGACGAGATGTTCGTGCGCCGCGCGGCGAGCGGTGCGGACTTCAAGAGTGTCGTCGCCTCGACCGTCGGCGGGCTTGTAAGCGAGTTTCCTGATATCATGCCGGTCGAGACGGTAGTGGCCACCCTCGAGATGATGGAGGAGGTGCTCTGGCACTACTATCTCGGGGCGGTCCGGCGGGGCATGCACGGCTACCCGTTCACAATCACGACCGTGATGGGCTACCTGAAGCTCGCCGAGGTCGAGCGGCGCAATCTCGCGTGCGTCCTCAACGGCAAGCGCTACGGGCTGGCGCCCTCGGAGATCGAACGCAACCTCATCGTGGCGATGAAGGAATAAGGAAAGCTGCCGATGTTTCGGCCCGTGCCGATGAGCCAGATCAGCCTGATCGTGCTGCGGCGCGACCTCGATCGCGTCACGCTCGAGATGGTCCAGCTCGGCGCCGTGCACCTGCACCGCGTCGAGGAGATTGACCCCTGGACCGCCACGCTCGACACGGTACGCGTGGACGAACGGCTCACGCTGGTCGAGGGACGGCTCAACGAGGTGGACACGCTGCTCGTCAAGCTCGAGCTCCGACCCACGCTCGCGAGCTTGCCGACCGAGCCGCCAGAGACCGACCTCGAGGCGCTCGGCCGGACCACCCAAACCATCGGCCGGCAGGTGGACGAGGCGCTCGCCAAGCGGCGCACCTCCGCCGATGAGGTCCGGCGCATCGGGTTAGTGCTCGAGATGCCCGTGACCGAGGCGGTCGCGCCCGCCATTGATCCGGCGACCCGCTTCGCGTTCATGGAGACCTTCATGGGCCAGATGAGCCGGGCGCATATCGAGGTGGTCCGGTCCGAGCTGGCGCAGATCCCGAACGTGGTCATCCCGTTCAAGACCGCGGACGGCAACGAGGCCGTCCTCGTCATGGTGCTCAAGAAGGACCGGGCGCTGCTCGCCGAGGCGCTCTCAAAGGTGCGCGCTACCCCGCTCGAGAAAAAGGAGGGCGCGCCAAGCGAGGAGATGCGCGCCCGGTTCGCCCAGAGAGTGAACCAGCTCAAGCTGGAAGAGAAGGACGCGGGGCGCGAGCTCGACGCGCTCAGGACGCGCTACGCCGAGACGCTCCGCGACGCGCGGGCCGCGCTCGAGATCGAGCGCGCGATCCTCGGCGCGCAGGAAAGCCTGCGCGGCACATCCAACACCGTGCTCATCTCGGCGTGGGTCTCGACGCACAAGGCCGAGAACGTCGCCACGCGGCTGAAACGGATCGCCGGGGGGCGGTGCTACGTCGAGATCCGCACGCCCGACGAGATCGAGGGGGTGGCCGACGGCCTCGTGCAGGTGCCGGTCGAGCTGTCGAACCCCGGCTTCCTCAAGCCGTTCGAGATGCTCGTCAAGGGCTACGACACGCCCGCCTATGACGGCATTGATCCCACGCCGATCGTCGGTTTCACGTTCCTGCTGATCTTCGGCCTCATGTTCGGCGACATCGGCCAGGGGGCCGTCGTGGCCCTTATCGGCTGGCTCATCGCGCGCCGGTCCACGATGTCATCGGGCATGCAGCGCGTCGGCTCGTTGATGATCTTCTGCGGGATTGCGGCGATGGTCTTCGGGGTGATCTACGGGTCGGCGTTCGGGTTCTTTATCAACAAGGTCGCCGGTTTCAATCTGCTGCCGTGGGCGTTTGAGCCGCTGCGCCACACAGGCAAGTTCCTATCGGTGACGATCTATGTCGGCGTGGGGATTCTCTCGCTCGGCATCCTGCTCAACATCTTCCTGCACCTGCGCAATCGGGACGTGTTTCATGCGATCTTTTCGCGAACGGGCCTCATTGGCGGCGTGGTGTACTGGGGCGCGGTGGCAATCATCATCAAGGTCATGGCCTACAAGCACGAGATAGGCCACTGGTGGATTCTCGGCTTTATTATCTTGCCGCTCGTGCTGTTCGCGCTGCGCGGGCCGATCTGGAAACTGTTCGACCGCCGAGCCAAGGTGCTGCGCGAGGGATGTGGGATGTACGTGATCGAGACGGTGATGGAGAGCTTCGAGATCTTCACCGGCTTCTTGGCCAACACCGTCTCGTTCGTCCGTATCGCCGCCTACGCGTTCAGCCACGCGGGGCTACTCATGGCGATCTTCCAGTTGAGCGACATGTTGAAGAGCGCGCCCGGGGGGCCGGTGCTTCAGGCGTTCGTCATCATCGTCGGCAACGTGATCGTGATCGGCCTCGAAGGGCTTGTGGCGGGCATCCAGGCGCTGCGTCTCGAATACTACGAATTCTTCGGGAAGTTCTTCCGCGGCGGGGGCAAAGCGTTCACACCGCTTGCATCCGGCGCTGGCTCCACCGCGGCTGGACGGGATTGAGAAGACACGGAACACACCATATGACGACGATGGAGAAGGAAGAGGCAATGATGTCTGGCACTCAAGCAGCTCGACGGCTGCGGACCGTGATTCAGGTCTCACTGTTCGTTACGCTGGCCCTGGTGGTCCTCGGCGTGACGGCCGCGACCGTCTTCGCGACCACGTCCGAAGACGGAGAAGGGGAGAAGAACGGGCCCAAATACATTCAGCCCGAGATCGCCGAGAACATCGGCGCCGGCTTGATCGCTGCGGGGATCGCCGCCGGCGTGAGCGCAATCGCCGCCGGCGTGGCGGTTGCCTACGTGGGCGCTGCGGCCGTGGGCGCGGTCAGCGAGAGACCTGAAGTTTTTGGTCGGACAATCATCTTCGTCGCGCTCGGCGAAGGAATCGCGGTGCTCGGGCTGGTGATCGCGATCATGATCATCGGCGCTGTCAACCGCATGCTGCCGCCGCTACCGTAGCGGGAGACGGGCGGAAGAATGCACGTGCTGGGCGACGAGGAGACCGTCCTCGGGTTCCGGCTCGCGGGGATTCGCGGGACGGTGGCCGAGCCGGGCGAAGGGCTGGCCGAGCAGCTCCGCCGGCTCGTCGGTGAGGAACAGGCGAAGGTCGTGTTTATCACCGAGCGGCTGGCGGCCGGGATCCGGCCGCTGGTGGACACGTACCGCATGCGGGGCACCTTCCCCGTCGTAGTCGAGATCCCCGACGCGGAAGGCCCGATGCTGGGACGGCGCTCAATCGCCGACCTGATTCGCGAAGCGATCGGATTCAGAGTATAGGCGACCATGGCGAAGAAGAACCGTGCGAAAAACGAGCCGGCGCCGATGGCTGACGCCGCGCCGTTCGTCGAGGAGATCAGCAAGAACGCCGCCGAGGAGGTCGAGAAGATCCTCTCGCGGGCGACGCGGACGGCCGACGCGCGCCTCGGCGAGGCCAGGACACGGGCCGAGGCCGAAGCGGAGCAAATCCTCAGCGCCGCCAACGCCCGGGCCGAGCTCGAGCGTCGCCGCATCATCAGCGACCTGAGCCTCGAGACGAAGAAGATCACGCTCAAGGCGCGGGGCGAGCTGGTGCAGGAGGTCCTCGATCAGGTGCGCACACGCCTCGAGCGGACCCGTGGCACGCCCGAGTACCGGGCGATGCTCAAGGCGCTCACCGTTGAGGGGATCCTCGCGCTCGACCGGCCCGACGTGAGCGTCTCGGTGAGCGCCGCCGACGCCGCGATGGCCAACGACGCGTTCTTCAAGGAGGTGGCCGCGGAATGCGGCCGACCGGTGACGATCTCGTCCGCAGCCGATCTCGACGAGACGGTGATGGGCGCGATCGTGCGCGCCGCCGACGGCTCGGTGCTCTTCGACAACACGGTCGGCGCGCGAATGGAGCGGATTACCGACGAGCTCCAGCTCATCGTGTCGCGCGAGGTCTTTACGCCCCAGGCGGAGCCTGGGGCGTAGACGAACGGGTGAATGCCCGTTCGTCACCCGAGCAAAAAAAAGCATATGAGCCGCAGCAAAGCGAGTCCAACGTGGCAAAGAAAGTTATAGGCACCGTCAGACGGGTCGTGGGGCCGGTGGTGGAAATCGCCGGCGCACGCGAGGCGCAGATGCTCGAGCTCGTCGAGGTCGGGCGCGAGCACCTCGTGGGCGAAGTGGTGCGCATCCAGGGCGATGTCGCCACGGCCCAGGTCTATGAGGACACCACCGGGCTGACGCCGGGCGAGGAAGTCTACGGCTCCGGCCTGCCGCTCAGCATCGAGCTCGGCCCCGGCATCATGGGGAGCATCTTCGACGGCGTGCAGCGCCCGCTCACCGTGATCCGCGACACGAGCGACCAGTACATCCGCCGCGGCATCCAGGTGCCCTTGCTTGACCGGGAGAAGGAATGGATCTTCACCCCGAAAGCCAAGGCAGGCGACGAGCTCAGCGCCGGCATGGTGCTCGGCATCGTGCCCGAGACCGCGATGATCGAGCACAAGGTCCTCGTGCCGCCCGACGTAGCAGGCACCCTCGAGTGGATCGCGCCCGAGGGGCTTTACACCATCGAGAAGACGATCGCGCGGCTCACAAACGGCAGCCGAACGCACGAGCTGAAGCTCTACCACCGCTGGCCGGTGCGTCGCCGGCGGCCGTATAAGGAGAAGCTACCGCCCTCGATACCGCTCATCACGGGTCTGCGCGTGATTGACATGCTCTTTCCGCTCGCCAAGGGCGGCTCAGTCGCCGTGCCGGGTGGCTTCGGCACCGGCAAGACGATGATCCAGCAGTCACTCGCGAAATGGTGCGACGCCGACATCATCATCTTCGTCGGCTGCGGCGAGCGTGGCAACGAGATCACCGACCTGCTGCTCGAGTTCCCGAAGCTGATCGATCCGCGCAGCCACAAGTCCATGATGGAGCGCTCGATCATCATCGCCAACACCTCGAACATGCCGGTGGCCGCGCGCGAGGCTTCGATCTACACCGGCATCTCGCTCGCCGAGTACTACCGCGACATGGGCTATCACGTTGCGATCATGGCCGACTCGACCTCGCGCTGGGCCGAGGCGCTGCGCGAGCTTTCCGGCCGCATGGAGGAGATGCCCGCCGACGAGGGTTTCCCCGCCTACCTGCCGACGAGGCTCGCGGAGTTTTACGAGCGCGCCGGCACGGTCAGGAACGCCGACGGCTCGACCGGCTCGGTGAGCGCCATCGGGAGTATCTCGCCGCCGGGCGGCGATTTTTCCGAGCCGGTCACACAGCACACGCGCCGTTTCGTGCGGTGCTTCTGGGCGCTCGACCGCCAGCTCGCCAACGCGCGCCACTACCCCGCCATCGGCTGGCTCGAGAGCTACAGCGAGTACGTGGACGAGGTGGCCCCGTGGTTCGAGCAGAACGTGGACCACGACTGGCGCACGAACCGCAACAAGATCATGGACCTCTTGCAGCGCGAGGCGCGGCTCCAGCAGGTCGTCAAGCTCGTCGGGCCCGACGAGTTGCCCGACACCCAGCGCCTCGTGCTCGAGACGTGCCACATGTTCAAGAACGC
>CBDUSE010000029.1:0-23768 GCA_965369835.1 uncultured bacterium | reverse complement strand
GCTTCTCGCTCGTGGCGATCAGCACCAGGCCCCTGCCGGTTTCCTCCGGCAGCCACTCGCACACCACCGCGCCCTTGTCGGCGGTCAGCACGGCCTGCTCGAGCGCGTCGCAACCGAGCTGTGCGGCAAAGCGCGACAGCACCTCCAGCCGCGGGGGAAGCTCGCGCGCCAGCTCCTCAGCGCTGGTCTCCGCCGGCGTGAACGACAAGACCAAGCGACCCTCCTCCAGGTACGCGCTGCCATGCTCGACGTGATACTTCGCATACCCGTGCAGCAGATCGCGAAACGCCTCATTCTTGTGTACCGCCTCGGCCAGGCTCGCCATCGCAGGCGCCAGCCCAGTCGCCGCTTCTTCGGGCGCCCCCGCCTCGGCACGGGCCTCAGCCGGAAGCTCTTCCGCCAGGTCGAGCGGGGGTTCCTCCGCACTCGGCAGTTCCTCGGCGGGAACGTCGGGACCGGCTTCCTCGACCGGCTTCCTCCTTCGCTGAAGCTCCGGAGGGTAGGCGGGACCTGCCTCCTCTTCTTTGAGCTCGAGCGGTGCTTCGTCTGCAAGCGCTGCTCCGAAGGCTTCCGGTTCCTCGACCTCGCGAAGCGTCTCCGGCTCGAGAACCGGCATCGTGATCCTGGGCGCCTCGGCTTCGTCTGAAACAAACAGGTCGTCTATGAACTCGCCCTCATCCTCGAACGTCATCTCCTCCCGGCGCTTGTCCGTGAGCAGGCCCTCGAGTTGCGTGATGTCCTCCTCCGTGAGATCGTCGGGCTCTGCCGGCGTCGCCGTGGGCTCGGCGGCCTCGTGAACCTCCTCCAGCGACTTGGGCGGTTCTTCGGCCAAGCCAGGCCCCGCCTTAAACACAGGCTCCGGCTCCGCTTCCGCGGCAATAGGCACGGCCTCGTCCTCTATAGGCAGGGCCGTCTCGATCTCGTCCGTCGCCGGCTCTTCCTCCTCGACAGGCTCGGGACCGGGTTCCTCGATCCCCGGCTCTTGTGCGGCTTCCGGCTCGCCCAGACCAGCGACGGCTTCCTTGCCCGGTTCCTCGGAGGGCTGCTCGGCGCCGGGTTCGACGAAGACGGTCGGGACCTCCTCGGCCGACTCCTGCAGCACCTGCTCTGCGGGCAAGGCAAGCTCCTCGGCTGGGAGCTGGAGGACCAGCGGCGCCAGCGGGACCTCGAACCGCCCCTCCGGCATCCGGTCGGCAATCTGCTCGATCGAGAGCTCCAGGTACTCGTCGGGGAACTGGGCCAGCAGGTAGCCGCACGGCACTGTCACGCGCCCCTCGCCGAGCTGCGGCCGGACCAGGTGCATATCAATGCGCGCCGACTCGCCCTCGAGCTCGGTCCTGAGCTGCTCGCGGCTCACGCAAAACGCGTCGGCCGGGAACTGCGGCAGCAGATCGAGCCACGATATTTCCAGGATGTCCTTCGTCGCCTCCTCAGGCTCGGGCCCTTCGGCAGATTCAGGACGAGCCGCCTCGACAGGCTCAGGATAAACCGCCTCAACGGGTGCGGCTTCCTCCTCGGGCTCGGCTTCCACCCCTTCGATAAGCTCAGGGCTCGGCTCCTCGGGAGGCGCGGCGGGCTCGATCGCTTCTTCGGGACGAGCTGCCTCGGCAGGCTCAGGGCGGGCTTCCTCGAACGGTTCTGGGATCTCTTCAGCGGTATCCTGTTCGCTCTGCTCGGCCCCGGGCGCAAACGCATCCGCCGGCATCTGGCTCACGATCTCCTCGAGGGGCAACTCGACCTTCCCGTCCGGAAGCGTGTCCGCAAGCTCGCCCCAGCTTATGCCGATCGCGCCGGGTGGGAGCTGCTCGAGCAGCGGCCCGATGTCCACGGCCACGAATCCTTCCACAAGCTTCGGCAGCACCTCCTCGATGGGAACCTGCAGCTTGCCGTACGGGTCGAGCTTCGCCTCGATATCCTCGATCGGCATCGCCATCGCGTTCTCAGGGAACTGCGCCACGATGTATTCCGCGTTGACGTTCAACAGGCTGGGCGGCATGGCAGGAGACGGCGCGCCGCCGACCGCCAGCTCGGGCGCCTCCGTTAGCGAGGCGACCCCTTCCACCGGCGGCGTAGCCGCAACCTCCTCGATCTCTCCCTCTTCGGGCGCCGCAGCGGCGAGCTCTTCGGTCACCGGCACGGTTTCCGCCCCTTCAACAGACCCAGGGGCAGCTCCTTCGACAGGCTCGGGACTACCCTCCTCGGGGGTCGGTCCAAGCGACACGGATGCCTTGAAATGTCCCTCTTCGGCCCCTTCGACCTGCTCAGGACGGGCCCCTTCAGCAGGCTCAAGATGGGGCTCTTCGACAGGCTCGGGCTCGTCGGGTTCCTCGGCAACCTCGGCCTGTGTTTCCTCGGCTGGCTCCGAAGGGGCCTCCTCCGCCGCGAGCGCATCCGTGAACGGGTCGGGGAACTCGTCGGCGACCTCCTGCTCGGCCTCGTACGATCTGACCATGGCGTTCGTCGGCACTTGGCTCACCACGCGCGCCAGCGGCAGCTCGACCTTGCCCTGCCACAGGCCGCCCACGATCTCCTCGGGTGGCCGGCTGAATGCGGCCCGAGGAAGCTGGCTGAAAACCAGATCAGGCTCGACAAGCACGACGCCGTTCTCGATCTGCGCCACCACCACGTCAAGCGGCACACGCACGAACTCGTCGCCGCCCCGCTCCTGGCGCACCTCGCTCGGGTTCAGTGCAATGTCCTCGGTCCGGAAGCACTCGAGCACGTCGCTGATGCTCAAAAGAATCTCATCCGATCGGACCTCATCCGATTGGGCCTGATCCGATCGGACCTCATCCGAGCCGCCACCCGGCGCCTCGGCACTCTCCGCGATAGGCTCGGGCGCCGGGGCCTCGGCCAGCTCGAGCTCCGGCTCGACACGCTCTTCGGCCCCTTCGACCTGCTCAGGACGGTCCCCTGCAGCCTCGGGCTCGACGGGAGCAGGCCCGGTCTCCACTTGGGGCTCGGCCATTGGTTCTTCCTGGGCAGGGGGCTCGTCCGTTTCCGGTTCGGCGAGCGTTTCGGGCGGCGTCGCTTCCTCGGCAGCGGCCACCTCCGCCTTTGGTTCCGGCGCGGGCTCGTCCGGCATCGTCTCGAGGTCCGCCGTGGCAGGCGCGGCAGCGGCAACGACGCGGTCGAGCTCTGCCTCGCCCTCGGCCTGTTCGCGCTGAGCGGTAGTGGGCGACTTGAGCGGGTCCACCCCCGGCTCGGGCGGGGCGAGCCAGAGTCCCTCGGCCGGCGCGGGCTCACCAGCGACCATTTCCGGCTCTTTCAGGCTCGGGAGAATGAGCCCATCGGGCGGCACTTCGATCCCGGCCTGGCGGCCCAAGGCCACGTTACGCAGCACGCGCGCCACGACCAGCGCGCCGATCGCATGCAGCACCGAGGCCGACCAGCTCCCCAGCCCCGCCTCGAGCAGCGCCGGCCCGATGGCCGGGGCGCTCCCGACAAGCATGAAGCCCGCGCCGGTCAGCACGGTCAGGATCGCCTTGCACGCCAGCACCAGGGCGAAGAACTTGGCCACCGGGCGCGGCTCGAAGTGCCCGACGATGATCACGGCTGTCGCCGCCAACACGATCACGTTGAACGACAGTGCCAGCACCATCGGCCAGCCGACCAGCTTGTCTATGCCCGTCACAAACTGCCTGAGCGTCAGTATCGAAACCGCCACGAGCACCAGGAGCAGCGCGGCGATCAGGAACAGGAGGCGGCGGTTGGACCGCTCATCCATTGCGTTGTACTCCTCGTCTCTTCGATACACACACCTACAGTATAGCACCAAACCCGGCCGCCCGACACCGAAGTCTCAACAGCCGGCTCACGATGCATCCCCCTCGGCCCGCATCGCCCGCCGTCGAGGAAGCATCCATTTATAGCGCTTGTTGCCGCACTCGAGGATGACGTACCGGGATGTGACCTTCGTCACGTCCATCTCGTTGAACCGGCTGCCCTCGCGAAGTTCGCCTGCCGAGGTATATACGCCGATGCCTTTCTCGTCAGCGAGAACCCCAAACACCTTCAAGCCGCGAATCGCCGCCTTGTTCGCCTCGTCCTCGGCCAGCGTCAACACGCGAACAGGCAACGCGGGCGCGGCTCCTTTGACAAGCTCAGGGCGAGTCTCCTCAACGCGTGCAGTCGCCTCCTCGGGCGCGGCGCTTTCATCAGCAGGCTCCTCGGGCGCGCTTGCCCCATCGGCTACTTCCGGGATGGTCGTATCGTCAACATCACGGGGCTCGACCAGGGCGACGCCCGTCGCGCCCGCCCCGGCCACTTCGTGGGTATCCGCTTCAGCCAGGGCGACGGGGGTATCGTCCGTCGCGTCAGGTTCCGCGTCGTGAGCAACCGCGCCGCCGGCGTTCGCTACTGCGTCACCTTGCGCGTCCGGACTGCTCTCGCTTGGGTGTTCATCCGCCGCGGCGACCGTCGGGCGCTCCCCCGCGCGCGACCGCCCGCCGAGCCTGGGCAGCACGAGCGCCACACCCAATGCCACCAGCGCGATCAGCACGCCGAGCACGAGGCCGCTGCGCCTGCGGCGTGGCGCCTGCGGCGCCCCTAGCATCGGGGCAGGGCTCGCGGGCGGCTCGGCTGGCCTTTCCCCGGCATCGCCGCCCACCCGGGAAGCATCGCGCTTGCCTTGAAGTGTTTTCAGCTCGTCCATGATCGAGCTCATAGCCGCTCTCCGAAGCTGGTGCAGACTCAGCGGATACCGACCCAAAGGGCCGCCCGATCCACCGGGTCGGCAACTACTGTTTCAACTGCGGGATCCCCTCCGGCGGCACGAGCGTGTAGAGCCGGAGCTTGGTCTGGGCGTCGGCCACGCCGGTCGGCCTGATCGCATAGTCGGACTGGAACTCGAGCACCGCCGACTGCGTGTCCGGCGTGTACCAGCCGGTCGGGTTTCCGGTGAAGTAGTTGAGCTCCTTGAGGTAGTCCTGCAGCTTGCGCACGTCGAGGCTCAAGCCGATGTTCTCGTCGAGCTTCACCTTGTTGACGAACGTGTCGGAGGTGAAGAGAGTCGCCGTGCCGTCGTAGAGCTCGCGCACGGTCGGGAGATGAATGACCACTCGCTTGCTCTTGATAAAGACCATCGCCGTGTCGCCCTTGATCGCCAGCAGCGTGATGTAGCGCGGCTTCGAATCGTCGTGCTTGATCATGATGACCGCCGGCAGGTTGTAGGCGAGTAGCTCGTCGAACGAGCACGGCAGCCGCGCCACACCCATCCGGCATGCGTCCGCGATCTGCGTCAGGTTCACTTGCGAGCAGCCGAGCCAATCGCGCCGTATCTCGGCCGTGACCGGCCTCTCCACCTTCCAGTGCAGCAAGAGCTGCACCACCGGTTCGACAATGCTCGAGTACGATGCGTCCGCCACCGTGGCGGGCGTGAAGTTCTTCGCCGGCGGCGTAAAGTCAATGTCCGGCTTGAGGAACGCCGTCCGCAGCGGTCTCGTCGCGCGCAGGCTGCTGAGCGGCGCACCGAGCGCCGAGCCGGCGCCCTCTTCCCTTACGATACGCGCGATGCTCGACGGGCCCTCGGGTGCGCGCTCGACCGGCTCCGTGGGCTCTTCCCGCTCAACGGGCTCGTCGGGCGAGACCGCCCGCAGTCCCGGGTCGTGCGATGTGACACCCGGCTCGCGCACGGCAACGCGTGGCCAGTCGGCCCCCTCTGTAGCGCGCGCGATCATCTTCGGGTCCTCGATTCGCGCGATGCGGGCGCGGGCGCTGCCGATCGCGCCCAGAGCCGCCACCGCCGCAAACGGTATCACCCAAAGCAACGCCATCGCCACCCGCGGCATGCTCAAGCGCATCGAGAAGAACGAGCCGAGCGCTTCGCCGCCGCGGTGTCCCGTCGCTTCGGTGGCCGCCCGGCACACCATCGCGCGCGTGATCCGGCGCAAGCCCTTGACGTAGCCGACCATGAGCGCCCGGTCGCACAGCCCGTTGATCAGCCGGGGCACGCCGCCGGAGAGGTAATAGATCTCGTCGAGCGCAGCGCGCGTGAACACGATGTCGCCGCGCGAGCCGGCCACCTTGAGCCGGTAGTAGATGTAGTTGCGTACGTCCTCGCGGCCGAGCGACGTGAGATGGTAGCGCACCGTGATGCGCTGGCTCAATTGCCGCAGCCGCGCCGACGCCAGCTTGCGCCTGAGCTCCGGCTGGCCTACGAGCACGATCTGCAGCAGCTTCTCCTTCTCAGTCTCGAGGTTCGAGAGCATCCGGATCTGCTCGAGCACGGCGAACGAGAGGTTCTGCGCCTCGTCAATGACGATCGCCACGTTGTGGCCGCGCCGGTTCTGCTTGAGCAGGTAGGCGTTCAGCTCGTCGAGCAGGTCCATTTTCGTGCGGCCCTTGGTCGGCAACCCGAAGTCCTGGTTGATCGCGCGCAGCAGCTCGAACTCGGTCAAAAACGAGTTCAGCACAAACGCGACCTTGGTCTTCTCGTCGAGCTGATTGAGCAGCACCCGGCACAGCGTTGTCTTGCCTGCGCCGACCTCGCCGGTGACCAGGATGAAGCCGCAGCGCGCGTTGATCCCATAGAGCAGGTGGGTGAGCACCTCCTTGTGCACCTTGCTCGGGTAGAGGAACCCCGTGTCGGGTGTCAGGTTGAACGGTCGCTCGCTCAGGCCGTAGAACTCGCGATACATGCCTGCTCCTTTTCCATTCACCTAGCTCGACGCCCGCCGTCTACTGAGACGGCCCGCCGCCGGCCGCATGATACATCCTGTCGCGGTGCACGCGCACACCAGGGTGTGCGCGCACCCCGGGATGCGCGCGCACGCCCGGTTCGTATGCGGCGTCCGTGCCGGCAAGCGCCGCAAGCACCTCGCTGGGGTTCGCGCTTCCCTCCGGCGTCACCGCGATTGTCATCTCGAGCCGCGTCGCGCCGTCCGGCTCGTCGAACGCCTCGAGCCGCTCGATGTATCGGCGCACATTGACCTGCCTTTCGCGGTCAGCGCGCTTGCGCACCACGACAACTTGCTCGCTCGCCATGAAGCGCGCAACCGCCTCCGGCGCGATCTCGACGCCTGCCGGTACGTGCACCGTGTAGTCAGCCCGGTCGAGGTGAACGCCGAGCGAGTCGGCCTTACCCGCGATCACGCGCACCGAGCGAACCTCGATGCCGTCCGGCACGTGCGCATTCAGCGCCTCGCGCATTGCGGTCGGGTCCGCCGGCTCGGTCAGTCGCACGTCGAAGAACTCCGAGTCCGCCGTCGTGCCCACCGCGAGCGGCGGGCCGAACGACACGTCGAGGTGCGGGCTGTGGCCCTGCGTGTAGCGGGCCGGCAACCGCGCCGCACGCACCGCGCGCATGATGAGGCGCGCCGTGTCGAGATGCCCAATGAACCTCAGCCGCCCGCGCTTGGCGTACTCGACCCGCGCGGTGATCGCCTCTGTCCTCTCCTGTGTGCTCACCATGCTACACATCACAGACCGAGCCGCACAGCCGGCAGCCCACCTCGCGGCAGTCGCCGGTAAGCTCGCCCCTGCGCGCCCGCTCGAGCTCGGCGAGCAGGTACGTCTTGTCCACACGCGGCGAGAGGTGCTCCCACGGCAGCGTCGCGTCGGGCGCGAACTCCCTGTAAGCGTATGAGTCCGGGTCCACGCCCGCTGCGTCGAACGCCTCGCGCCATCGCTCGAAGCTGAAGTGCTCGGACCAGTCATCAAACCGCGCCCCGAGGCGCACCGCTTCCGCCACGACCGGCGCGAGCCGCCGGTCGCCCCGCGAAAAGACCGCCTCGAGATAGCTCCTCTCAGGATTATGAAACCGAAGCTTGATCGCCCGTGACCGCACCCGCCTGCGCAGGGCGCGGATCTTTTCCTTGAACTCCGCCAGCGGCCTGAATCCCAGCCACTGGAACGGCGTGTGCGCCTTCGGCACGAAGCACGATACCGCCACGTTCACCGCCCCGCGCCGGCCGTCGTGTGCGCGCCGAGCGCCGGAGACCTTCGCGATCAGCGCCGCGATCGCGTCGAGGTCCTCATCGGTCTCCGTCGGCAGCCCGATCATGAAGTAGAGCTTGATCAGGTTCCACCCTCGCCGGTACGCCTCGGTGGCCGCCTCCAGCAACTCGTTATCGCGCACGGGCTTATTGATGACCGCACGCAGGCGCTCGCTCCCCGTCTCGGGAGCAAATGTTATGCCAGTCCGCTTGATACGCGCCACCTGCTCGGCAAGTTCTACCGAATAGGTGTCAACCCGAAGCGACGGCAGCGCGATGCTCGTCGCATTATCCTTCAGCTCATCGGCCAGCGCCGTGACGAGCTCCCGAATCTGCGAGTAATCGCCCGTCGAGAGCGACGAGAGGGAGATCTCCTCGAAGCCCGTCGCCCCGAGTGTGTTACGCGCCTGGCCGAGCAGCGTCTCCATCCGCCGCTCGCGCACCGGCCGGTAGACCATGCCCGCCTGGCAGAACCGGCAGCCCTGCGTACAGCCGCGCATCACCTCGAGCACCGCCCGGTCGTGCACCACGTTGATCAGCGGCACCACCGGCGCCGTCGGATACGGCGCGGCGTCCAGATCACGCACGACGGCCCGCTCGACCGGTAGCGGTATGTCGTCATAGTCGCGCTCGATCGCCGCGACCCCGCCCGCTTCGTCATACGTAACATGGTAGAACTGCGGCACATACACGCCCACCACGCTTGTGGCGATCCGGCGGAGAAACGCCCGCCTCGCCTCTGGATTCCCAAGCACATCCTGGGACCGCTTCGCTTGCCGCAGCGCTTCGAGGATCTCGACGATGGCCGCCTCGCCGTCCCCGAGAACGACGGCGTCGAAGTACGGCGCGAGCGGCTCGCACGAGAACGCGCACGGCCCGCCGGCGATCACCAGCGGCCCGCCCCGCTCGAGCCGCTCGTCGCTCGTCCGGGCGATGCCGGCCAGGTCGAGCATCCGGAGCACATTTGTCGCGCACAGCTCGTACTGGAGCGAGAAGCCGACGACGTTGAAGTCGCGGAGCGGCGTGAACGTCTCGAGCGAGTAGAGCGGCAGCTCGCGCTCGCGCATCCGGTCGGCCATATCGGGCCACGGCGCGTAGACCCGCTCGGCGCACGCCCAGTCGAGCCGGTTGACGACCTCGTAGAGGATTTTGAACCCGATGTGACTCATCCCCACCTCGTACACGTCCGGGAACGCGAGCGCAAGCGTCACGTCGAGCTCGGCGTGGTCCTTGACCACGCGGTTGAGCTCGCCCCCGATATAGCGGCCTGGTTTTTGGACCAGTGGCAGAAGCTCCGACTCGAGGGCTGCAACGATCTCTTCCGGACGCATCGGGGGTTTCTCCGTCGGGCAAGTACGGGATTCTCCACCCGAGGCGGGCTAGCCGCCGGGGATGTCGAGCGAGAACTTGCCGCTCTTGAAGTAGTGGCGCCTCGTGTGGATGCTCTGGAGTATACCGACCGAACCCATCGTCATCAACAGCGACGAGCCGCCGTAGCTCAGCAGTGGCAGCGGCAGCCCCGTGATCGGCAACAGCCCGATCGCCATCGCCACGTTGATCAGGATGTGCGACGCCAACAGCACCACGATCCCCGACGCCACGAGCCGGCCAAATGTGTCCACCGCCTGCGAGGCGATCCTGAGCCCCCTCTCGAGCAGCAGGAAGTAAAGCACGAGCACGAGCAAGCAGCCGAAGAAGCCCCATTCCTCGCCAAGCACCGGGAAAATGAAGTCGGTGTGCGCCGCCGGCAGGAACGCGAGCTGCGTCTGCGTGCCCGAGAGGTAGCCCCGGCCGTAAAGACCGCCCGAGCCGACGGCGATCTCCGACTGCTCCGAGTTCCAGCCCCCGCCGATTGCCTCGACCAGCTCGTCGAGGCCCCTTTCGCCGGTCGGGTCGAGCCGCTTGCGGAGCTTCTCGCGGTCGCCGGCCGTCATCAACCGGACCGCCACCCGGCGCTGCGGTACGGTCAGGAACTCGAGCACGCGTTTTTTCTGGTACGGCTCCATCTTGAGCCAGAGCGCCGGCACCGCCAGCACCCCGACCAGGACCACCACCAGCACGTTGCGCTTTCGGGCGCCGGCCACGAACAGCAGGCCGAACAGCACCGGCAGCATCGCCAGCGCGGTCCCCAGGTCGGGCTGCTTGACGATCAGCGCCATCGGCACGAGCAGCAGCCCGAGCGGCGCCAGCGTGTAGAGCACGTTCGCCCGGCGATCACGGTATCGGTCGAGCAGGTAGGCCACGAGAAAGATACAGCCGAGCTTCATGAACTCCGACGGCTGAAGCGTAAACCGCATCGGCAGCTTGAACCACCGCCGTGCGCCCCCGGCGCCGTGTCCCATAACGAGCACGAGGACGAGCGATGCCAGCGCGCCGAGATACAGCCAGACCGACGCCTTGCGGAACCAGTGGTAGTCGAAGCAGCTCAGGAACAGGAACACGAACAGCCCACCGACGGCGAAGATCAACTGCTTCTTCGCGTAGTCGGCGCCGTACTGCTCGTGCAGCCGGTGCGCGGCGCTCGAGATCACCACGATCCCCACGGCGACGATCATCACCATCGTCACCACCAGCAGCCAATCGAGCTCTCGCAGCGCACTCAGATCGAACATCGTCGAGGCAACCCCTCGCGTTCCATCACAGGCGGCCAATCTATTATAGGGCAGCCGCGTGGCGCCCTCAACCACCGCCGAAGAATGCGAATGAACCACGGAGAGCACGGAGGGATCGCTCCGCCGGCAACTGCCCTGCTTGCCCTTCGTCTCGTCCTACGAAACCTTGGCGAAGTAGGAAGCTTTAGCGAAGGCGGGCCCGCCCGCCGTAGCTTCAGCGAAGGCGGGTTGCCTGGACCGGAACGTTTCTGTAGGATGCTCGGAACCTGTGCCGATATGGTACGTGCAAATGAGGTACGCAAAACCCCTCGGGAGGATGGCTCAATGACGCATTCGTGGATCCCACGCCCTCGTGCCGATGTCTTTATCCTTGTTCCGGCGCTTCTTACCTTCTGGCTCATACCGGCCGCCGCCCAGGACTCGTTCGTCCGCGAGGACCTGCTCGATCTCTACGGTCTCGACGGCAAGTGGGAGGAACTCGAGGCCGACCAGCTCATGCTCGCCGAAGAGACCCCTGTCAAGACTACGAAGATCGGCCTCGACCTTTACGTAGAGAAGCGCCTCCCCGAGGAGCGGTCGCTCGTCCAGGTAATGGCCAACGACCCGATCATCGAGACGATCATTATGTGCGGCGACAAGGCCGTGCCACACCTGAGCACGGCGGCCGGCGACACAAAGGCCGACGATGAGAAGCGGATGGTCGCGCTGTTCGCCCTCGGCCGAATCGGCGGCGAAAAGGCCTTTGAGACGGCCGTCAAGCTCCGCAGCGACCCTGCATGGCGCGTGCGCAACCGCGCCGTGCTGGCGCTGCACGATCTCGGCCAGGCCGACGAGATCGTCCCCGCCCTGAAGGACGCACATTGGAACGTCCGCGCGCTCGCCATCCGCGCCCTTGGCTCGCTTGGCCGCACGGACGCCATCATCGAGTTTCTCAAGAACGACACGAAGCTCGTCAACGACGCCGGCCCGAACTACATCAACTACGACTTCGATACCGTTGTGCGCTGGATCGCCGCGCACGAGCTCCAGGAGCGCCTCCTCGCCGTCGAGGAGATCATCGAGGCGTTCAACGAAGCGACCGGCGCCGACAAGGCCAAGTGCGCCAACGTCCTCGGCGCCCTCTGGGACCACCGCGCCGCCGCCGCCTTGCGCGACTGCATCGCAGCCTTGCCCGCCGTGCTCAATGACGCGCAGAGAAGGCTCGTGCTAGCCTGCATCTACAACCTGGGCAAGCAGGCGCGCTACCGCGAGCTTATCGAGTTGATCGGCGGGCTGCCAACTCACTCGGGCTCTGCGGCCCTTCACGTGGGTTTTTCGTGCGACCCGCTGTTGATTGAGCATCTCGTCCCCCTCCTGGAGCACAAGAACGTCGTGGTTCGGCAGCAGGCCGCCCTGGCGACCGTCAGGCTGCGCCATTACGGTGCGTTGATACTCCCTAAGCCCGACCCCGAACTCCCCAGTAAGCAGAAGGCGTGGTGGGAGGCGAACAAGGAGAAGTTCGCCACGAAGGATCTTTCGGAGATCAAGCTGATCAAGAAGCCCGACCTGCCGGACGTTGACCTGCGCTTCATCGCGCGGCTGCCACGCTACGACTACGACGCCGAGAAAAACAACCCCGCGCCGGGCGACGAGGTGACGTTCGTGGCCCACATCCGCAACGCCGGCACGAAGTCAACGGGCAGGTTCTCGTATCTGTGGGCCATTGACGGCAAGCCCGCGAGCAAAGGCACGGTCAAGAGCCTGAAGCCAGGCCGGGAGACCACCGTCGAGCAGAAATGGACCTGGCAGGCCGGGCCGCACACCGTCAGATGCGTCCTCGACGCCGACAACGCAGTCGAGGAGATCAGCGAGAAGAACAACGCGCGCGAGGACAAGACGAACGCCTTTATCGCTGCGCTCTGGGTCGAGAAGACCCGCTACGGTATCTATAACGACGAGCAGTTCTACCTCAACATCGGCTCCAACTCGTGGGACGACTGGGCCCAGCGCCAGATGGAGATCTGGAACTTCGGCTTCCGCCGCTCGGTCACGCTGCTCACGCCCGAGGGGGTGGCCGACCGGGTTCGCCTCGACAAGGTCACCGTCGTTGAGGACGGTGCGCTGCCGCTCGCGGGCGGCCTGCCGACGAACCACCCGGACAAGGGCGACAGGACGGCCGACGTGATCTGGGGCTTCCCGACCACGGACAACCTCGAGAACGAGGCGTTCTACACGACGAACTATCAGCAGTTCGCCTACAAGGAAGGCTCGCTGCCGCACGAGATGAGCCACGCCCGCTACCTGGTGGACCTGTACGGCTTCGGCATCCGCGGCGAGGACATTGACGTGGCCGACAGCTTCGGCCGGCGCGACTACGACCGCTTCTCCGGCACCGAGCACCACGCCCGGCGCGGCGTGATGATGTCGAGCGGCTACTTCTGGGGCTACTCGGACCACTCGGCCTGCGCGCTCAACCGCCGGCTCAACGTGCGCGCCCGGGGCGGCAACTACAACGCCTCGCCCGAGATCGGCGAGTACTTGAGCGACCTGCCGGCCAGGAGCACGTTCACCGTCGTGGACGTCAACGGCGAGCCGCTGCCGAGCGCGGTGGTGCTCGTGTACCGAAGCGTGTCGGACCCGCGGCCCTGGGGCGAGCGCACCGACTTCTACGACAAACAGATTGACGACAAGCCCGATCTGGTCTTCACCACCAACAGCGAGGGCCGGTTCACGATCGAGGGCAATCCCTTTGGCGGCAAGAGGATTTCCGGCTACCTCGGCAACTCGATCGTGCTGTTCAAGGTCGAGCTCGCCCACGACAGCTTCAACCACATCATGGATGTGAGCGACTTCAACCTTGCCTACTGGAACGGCGGCCGGCGCGAGGCGCACTTCACGATCCCGGTCAACTTCTCGCTCGCCAACGAGTTCGCGCCGAGCAACGTGCGCGTCGAGAAAACGGCGTCGGGGCACTACGCCCTCAAGTGGGACCCGCCCGAGCCCAAAAAGCTACCTCCAGGATCGGGGCCCCCCGGCTCTGCGCCAAAGATGAAGCCCGCGCCGCAACCGGCCTACTACCGCGTGTACCGACGCGCCCGCGGCCAGCAGTGGCAACTCGTCACGAAAACGGTTTACACCGAGTTCCCCCTTAGGCGGGCGTGGAGCGCCGACTCGCGCTACGCGGTGAGCGCGGTGACGCGCGCGCGGCGCGAAAGCGCGCGCGTGGCGGGATCGCGCGCGATCACGCTGAGGCCGATCCAGATGTTCGCCGGCCTCGACGACAAGTACTACGTGCTCGAGCCGGGGCGCATCATCACCGTGCGGCCCGACGGCTCGCGCCTCGGCGAATGGCGACGCTGGATCGAGGGCGCCACCGCGATGTGCCCGAGCCCGGGCGGCACCCTTTGCCTCGCCGGTGCAGCGTGGGATGGAAAGGGCGAGGGCGACAAGCCGACCAAGATGTCCGGCATTGTCGTGATCGGCCCCAGCGGCGAGCTCAGGGCCCGCTACGGCGTGCCGGCCGACGACCCGCACGCCCTCAAGGAGCCGCGCGGCATCGCCGTGGACCTTCAGGGCCGCATCATCGTCGCCGACACCGGTAACCGGCGCGTCCTCATGTTCAAGCCGGATGGCACGTTCGGGATGGAGCTGCCGAAGCCTCGGTCGGCAAAGACCGCAAGCCCTGTCGCCGTCGCGATCGGGCCACAGGGCCATATCCTTGTCGCGTACCGGCTCCGCGACACAGGCTTTGTTGCAGTCTTCAACGCCGAGGGCAAGCCTGAAAAGGCCAGGATCGAGGACCTCGAGGGCCCGGTCTCGATCGCCGTCTCGCCCGACGAGCGCGTCATCGTCGCCGAGGCGGGCGCCGACCGCGTGCGCACCTTCAAGATCACAGAGAAGGGGCCGCGTGTGGTGCGCGAGATCACCGAGTGCGACGGCGCGCCGCTCGGCAAGCCGGTGGCCGTCTCGCTCGACCGCTTCATGCGCATCGTCGTGGCGCGCGAGGGCGGCGCGTCCCCGGTTGTGCTCGAGCCGCCGACCGACTTCGCCGTACGCATCGTGCCGGAGGCGGGCTTCTTCCACAAGCTCGCGCCCAACCGGACCAGGATCTACTTCACGAACGTCAGCGACAAGCGGCTCGCCGTGCACCGCGTCACCTCGAGGATCGGCGTGGGCGGCTCGGCCCGGCAGGCCGACCTCGATAAGCGCGGCCGGTTCTGGCTCTCGCCGGGCCAGACGCGCCGGATTGATGTCCTCGTCGGCTTCCCGTGGGAAGAAAAGCGCGGCATCGTGCCCGCCGAGTTCGAGCTCGAGACCCATCTCGGCATGGCGCACGCCTACACCTCGATCGAGCTGCACGACCTGGTCGAGCACCGCCTCATCGTCGAGAAGATGCCGGTCGAGGAAGGCGACCGCTGGCTCCAGTACCGGGGCCACATGCTCGTTGCCACCTATGCCCCGCGGCCCGACCGCACGGCTATCGAGCTGTTCGCCGCGCCGCGGCGTGCCGGCGTCAAGACGCGGGTGGCCTCCGACGGATATGTGCTGCCGCCGACCGGCACGCTCGCCTTGCCCTTCGAGGTGCTCGTGCCGCTCGATTGGAAGGGCCTGCGCGCCCAGGTGACGTGCCGGCTCAAGCACATGGACAAGGACTACGCCGCCGCCTTCGACGTCGTGCGTCCGATCGCCTGGCGCATGATCGGCCCATTCGACAACACCAACAAGGTCGGCTTCACCACCGCCTACCCGCCCGAGAAGAAGGTCGAGATCAACCGCCCCGTCGTGATGCCCGACGGCACGAAGCTGCGCTGGATCAAGGTGCCCACCAAACTCTATGACGAGAAGGACGGCATCTTCTTCCACGATCACTTCAAGGATCCGGAGTGGAAGACCATCTACGTCACTACGGTGCTGAGCAGCCCCGAGGACCGCGACGTGCTCTTCAAGCTCGGCAGCGACGACTCGGTCGTCGTCTGGCTCAACGGCACCGAGGTGCACCGTAACCCCGCCGAGCGCGGTGCCGCGCCCGACCAGGACGAGGTAAAGGCCACGCTGCGCAAGGGCAACAACCGGGTCCTCATCAAGATCTGCAACAGCGAGGGCGGCTGGGGCTTCTACTTCCGCGTCACCGACCCGGAGGGCAAGCCCTACTACGACCTGATGGCCGGCGCCGACGCCGACTGGAACCCGCCGGAGGAGTAGACATAATCACGATTCGCGGCGGGTCTGCCACACACAGGCCCGCCGTTTTTCTGGCCCCTTGCCAATCTCATAAGGCGGGCGCCGCTTTTCGGCTTGCGGCCCGCCTCCGTCTTGTGAGAAACGGGGCGGGTGCATCGCGAGCACGCCAGATTGGGAGGCTATCATGGTTGCACGAGAACGACTGCTGATGGACTTCGGATGGCGCTTCCACCGCGGGGACGTCGCCCCGGAACGCCTCAGCGAGGGCTGGCTCAAGTCGGGCAACTTCAAGGTCGGCGGCCCGGCGCTCACGCTCGACGATTCGGCCTGGCGCGTCGTCGATCTACCGCACGACTTCGTCGTCGAGGGCGAGTTCACGCAGCCTGACAAGGCGTTCGCATCACACTCCGGCGCCATGGCGGAATCCATCCGCAGCACTCACGTGAGCCACGGCTCGTTGCCCATCGGCGTGGCGTGGTACCGCAAGACGTTCAAGGTGCCGAAACGCGACCTCGGCAAGCGATTGGTCCTCGATTTCGACGGCGCCTTCCGCAACTGCACCGTGTTTCTCAACGAGCACTATGTCGGCTCGCACCTGAGCGGCTACGCGAGCTTCCGCTTCGACGTCACCGACATGGTCACCTACGGCGGCCGCAACCTGCTTGCCGTTCGCGTCGACGCTTCCGAGTACGAGGGCTGGTTCTACGAGGGCGGCGGCATCTATCGCCACACGTGGCTGGTCAAGACCGACCCGCTCCACGTTGCGCCGTGGGGCACGCTCGTCACGTCCGAGGTCGAGGAGACCGCCCGGCCCGAGAGCGCCGTCGTCACCGCCCGCACGACGCTGCAGAACAGATACACGGACGACGTGACATGCCGCTTGATCTCGACCGTGCTCGACGCCAACGGCCGCGCGGTCGCAAGGGCGGAGTCCACGGTCGAGATCCCCGCGTGGGACGATGGCGACAGCACGCAGCAGATGGTCGTCGAGAAGCCGCGGCTGTGGTCGGTGGACGAGCCGAATCTCTATACGCTGGTAACGACGCTCAAGGTCGGCGCCCGCGCTGTGGACGAGTACACGACGACGTTCGGCATCCGGACGATTCGCTTCGACGCGGACACGGGCTTCTTCCTCAACGGCGAGCCCGTAAAACTCAAGGGCGTCTGCTGCCACCAGGACCATGCGGGCGTCGGCTCGGCCCTGCCCGACGCGCTGCAGGCCTTCCGTATCAAGCGCCTCAAGGCAATGGGCTGCAACGCGTATCGCACGGCGCACAATCCGCCGACGCCCGAACTGCTCGACGCGTGCGACCGCCTCGGCATGCTCGTCATGGACGAGACGCGGCTCCTCAGCAGTTCGCGAGACTGCCTTGAGCAACTGGAGAGCATGGTGAAGCGTGACCGCAACCACCCGTCGGTCATTCTTTGGTCGCTGGGCAACGAGGAGTGGACTGTGCAGGGCCGCGACGACGGCGCGCGCATGGCGGCGACGATGAAGCAGCTCGTCAAGAAACTCGATCCATCGCGCCCCGTCACCGTGGCCATGAACGGCGTCTTCGGCGGCCCCGTCGTCGACGTTCTCGATGTGATGGGCTTCAACTACCACCCCGAGGTCTACGACGACTTCCACGAGAAGTATCCCGGCAAGCCGGCCGTCGTTGCGGAGTCGGCGTCGACCGTCACAACGCGCGGCGTCTACGCCGACGACAAGGAGCGGGGCTACGTCAGCGCCTACGACCGCAATCGCCCGCAGTGGGGCGACACCGCGGAGGTGTCGTGGAAGGCCGTCGCCACGCGGCCCTGGCAGGGCGGCACGTTCGTCTGGACGGGGTTCGATTACCGTGGCGAGCCGATACCGTACCGGTGGCCCTGCATCAGTTCGCATTTCGGTATCCTCGACCTGTGCGGCTTCCCGAAAGACAAGTTCTACTACTACAAGGCGCGCTGGACCGACGAGCCGATGGTCCACCTGCTGCCGCACTGGAACTGGCCCGGCCGCGAGAGCAAGCCGATCGAGGTCTGGTGCCACACCAACTGCGACGAAGCGGAGCTTCGCCTCAACGGCGCCAGCCTCGGCCGAAAGAAGCTGCCGAAGGACAGCCACGTCGAGTGGAAGGTCAAGTATGCCCCAGGCACGCTCGAGGCGCGCGGCTACCGCGGCGGCAAGGTGGTCGCCACGACGAGCGTCGAGACAACCGGCCCGGCTGCAGCCATACGCCTCACGCCCGACCGTGCGACGATCGGCGCCGACAACGAGGACGCCGCCGTCGTCATGGTCGAGGGTGTCGACGCCCAGGGCCGCTCCGTGCCCATCGC
This sequence comes from uncultured bacterium, assembly GCA_965369835.1. GTDB lineage: Bacteria > Auribacterota > JABMQX01 > JAFGEW01 > JAFGEW01 > CBDUSE01. Next base: position 5,746 of record CBDUSE010000029.1, on the reverse strand, counting down.
CGACAATGAGATCGTGTTCGACATCAACGGCCCGGGCCGGATCATCGGCGTCGGCAACGGCGACCCGAGCAGCCACGAGCCGAACAAGGCGTCGCGGCGGCGCGCGTTCAACGGGTTGGCCCAGGTCATTGTCGAGGCGACGCGTGAGCCCGGCGCCATCAAGCTGACGGCCACGTCACCGGGCTTGAGGCCGGCGACGGTCTCGATCCGGGCCAAGGTGTGCGAGCAGCGCCCGTTCGTGCCGCCGGTTGGTTAGAGTGAATACAGCGGCGCCGCTGCACCACAGGGAGAAACGCATCATGCAACCAGCAAAGATCGGCATCATCGGCTGCGGCAACATCTGCGGCGCGTACCTGCGGCACGCGAAGATGTTCGACGTCCTCGACGTGGCCGCGTGCGCGGACACCGTGCCGGAACGCGCCCGGAACAAGGCCGCCGAGTACGGCGTGCCGAAGGCATGCTCGGTCGAGGAGCTGCTCGCGGATCTGGCAATCGAGATCGTCCTAAACCTGACCACGCCGAAGGCGCACTTCGAGGTCGCCATGAGGGCCGTCGAGGCGGGCAAGCACGTCTACAACGAGAAGCCGTTGACCGTCACGCGCGAGGAGAGCCGGACGCTGCTCGCCGCGGCCGAGGCGCGCGGCGTGCGCGTCGGCTGTGCGCCCGACACGTTCCTCGGCGCGGGGATCCAGACGTGCCGCAAGCTCATCGCTGACGGCGTGATCGGCAAGCCGATCGCGGCCACGGCGTTCATGATGAGCCACGGCCCCGAAAGCTGGCATCCGGCGCCCCAGTTCTACTACGAGAAGGGCGGCGGCCCCATGTTGGACATGGGGCCCTACTACCTGACGGCGTTCATCGCCCTCATCGGTCCGATTCGGCGCGTGGCCGGTATGGCGTGCGCCACGTTTCCAACGCGAACCATCACGAGCGAACCGCTGCGCGGCACGACGATCCCCGTCGAGGTCCCCACGCACGTGGCGGGCCTGATGGAGTTCGCCGACGACGCGAGCAACGCCGGCGCTGTCGGCACGATCATCACCAGCTTCGACGTCTGGGCCGCCACCGTGCCGCTCATCGAGATCCACGGCACGCTCGGCTCGCTCAGCGTACCGGACCCGAACGGCTTCGGCGGCCCGGTCCGCGTGCGGCGCGCCGGCGAGAAGGGGTGGCGCGACGTGCCGCTGACGCATCCGCACGCCACAGGCGGGCGCAGTCTGGGCGTGGCCGATATGGCGTATGCGCTCCGCTCGGCCAGGCCCCACCGCGCCAGCGGCGAGATGGCGGCCCACGTGCTCGACATCATGCACGCCTTCCCCGAGGCGTCGGAGACGGGGCGGACCATCGAGCTCACCACAACGTGCGAGCGGCCCGCACCGCTGCCCGTCGGCCTGCGCGAGGGCGAGCTCGACGAGTAGCTCGGGCGCCGCGCCTCGTCGGCCTCGTGGCTCGACAGTTCCCTGTCGCGCGGATATAGTGTGCGCGTGTCCTGACACCGAATCGCGTCGGCAGCAGCAGAAGGAAACCGACCATGACCGCCGTACAGCACATCGCGTTCTACTGCCGGGACCGCCTGGCGACGGAGCGGTTCTATACGAAGCACTTCGGCTTCCGCCGCGCGCGCGTCTTCAACCCGGGCCGGACGGACGAGTTCGTCATGACCCGCCTTGGCCCCGTCTGCCTCGAGTTGTTCCAAGCGGAAGACGGCGCGGAAGCGGTGTCTTCCGCCATTGGCTTCTCGCACCTCTGCTTCGAGGTCCCCGGGCTCGAGCCGTTCATCGAGGCGCTCAAGCAGGACGGCATCGAGGTCGGCCCCATCGAGGACTGTTCCGAGCACCTCGACGGCCAGCGCATCTGCTTCTTCACCGATCCCGACGGCAATTCCGTCGAGCTGCTCGAGAAGTGGGAAGACGAGGAGGACCCGCCGCCGCTCTAGGGAGCAGGGCGATCCTGCCGCGCGCCCGTACGCCCCACGTGGGAAGGCCTATGAGTACCGGACGTGCCAATGACGGAATTGCACGGTTTGTTGCCGCGAAGGCTGTGTGGCCCGCGGGCCGCGAACGGGAGCGGAACCTCTCCGTCGGTTTTCGCGCGGTCGTCGAGACTGCTGGAGAGGGACCCGTCATCCTCCGGCTCACGGCGTCATCCCTCTACCGCGCGAGCGTGAACGGGCGGTTTGTGGGCTACGGGCCGGCGCGTGGTCCGCACGAATACTTCCGCATCGACGAATGGGACATCACCCCGCACCTCGTCGGGGGGAAGAACGTCATCGCGGTTGAGGTCGTCGGCTACAACGTGAACAGCTTCTATACGATCGACGCGCCGTCGTTGCTCCAGGCCGAGCTCGTGCAGGGCGACCGCGTCCTCGCCGCAACGGGCGACGGTGATGGCTTCCAGGCACGCGTCCTGACCGAGCGCGTCCAGAAGGTGCAGCGCTACAGCTTCCAGCGGCCGTTCTCGGAGGCTTACCGCCTGACACCGGGCCACGACGCGTGGAAGACGGACCCACAAGCAGACATGAACGCCGTGAAGTGTGCCGAGCTGCCTGCCGACTACGGGTTGCTCCCGCGCGGCGTCCCCTACCCCCGGTTCGACGTGCGCGTGCCGATGCTCCACGTCTCGCGCGGCACACTGCGCACGGGCGTCCCCGTCAAGAAGCCGTGGCGCGACCGCGCGCTCATCGGCATCGGCCCGAAACTCAAAGGCTACACCGAGCACGAGCTCGAGTTCGTGTTATCGGCCGAGCTGCAGTCGGTCGTCAACGCCACGACCGAGCCGCTCGACCGAACGGTCGAGCCGACGGACAGGATCGAACTCGCGACGAACGCCTACCACATCCTCGACTTTGGCACGAACCTTACCGGCTTCCTCGGCGCGACGGTCACGGCCCGGACACCGACGCGATTCCTTATCACGTTCGACGAGCTGCTCCGCGACGGCGACGTGGACTTCAAGCGCCTCGGCTGCGTCAACGCGGTCCAACACGAGCTGGAACCCGGCACGTACGCGATCGAGGCGTTCGAGGCCTACACGCTTCGTTACGCGAAGCTTTTCGTCCGCGACGGCGAGTGCTCCGTCGAGAACGTGCACCTGCGCGAGTATGTGAATCCCGACGTGTGGGAGGCGCATTTCGCCGCGAGCGACCCGCGACTGAACCGCATCTTCGACGCGGGGCGCGAGACGTACCGCCAGAACGCCCTCGACGTGTTCATGGACTGTCCGTCGCGCGAGCGAGGCGGCTATCTCTGCGACGCCTTCTTCACGGCCCGCGCCGGCTTCGACCTCTCCGGCGCCACGGACATCGAGTGCAACTTCTTCGAGAACTACCTGCTCCCGCCCCGGTTCAACTTCCTGCCCGACGGCATGCTCGCGATGTGCTACCCGGCCGACCACAACGACGGCCTGTTCATTCCGAACTGGGCGCTGTGGTTCGTCGTGCAGCTCGAGGAGTACCTCGCCCGCAGCGGCGATCGCGCAAGGGTCAACGCACTGCGCGAGCGCATCGCCGCGCTCTTCGATTACTTCAAGCCGTTCCTCAACAGCGCCGGCCTCCTCGAGAAACTCGACGGCTGGATCTTCATCGAGTGGTCGGAGGCCAACAAGCTCGTCCAGGACGTGAGCTACCCGACCAACATGGTCTACGCCGCCGCTCTGGCGGCCGCGGGCCGAATGTGTGACCAGCCGGAGCTCATTGACGAAGCAGACAAGATCCGCCACACGATCCGCGAGCAATCCTTCGACGGCACATTCTTCGTGGACAACGCCGTGCGGGTGGACGGCACGCTCGACACCACGCGAAATCGCACAGAGGTGTGCCAGTACTACGCGTTCTTCTTCGATATCGCGAGTCCCGAGACGCACGCCGCCCTCTGGCAGACGTTGTCCGAGAACTTCGGCCCGGATCGGCCCAAGGAGGATGAATTCGCCGACATCCACCGCGCCAACGCGTTCATCGGCTACATGCTGCGGTTCGAGCTGCTCTCGCGCTACGGCAGGACGAAGCAATTGCTCGACGAGACGGTCGCCTACTTCCAGCCGCAGGCCGAGCGAACGGGCACGCTGTGGGAGAACGCCGAGCCGTACGCGAGCTGCAACCACGGCTTCACGTCACACGTCGTGCACATGCTCTACCGCGACGCGCTCGGCCTGTACCGGCTCGACACCGTGCACAAGAAGATCACGCTGCGCTTCGCCGACACGGACCTGGCGTGGTGTGAGGGCCGCGTGCCGACGCCGGACGGGTTCGTGTCGTTGCGCTGGACGAAGGACGGCCGAACGCTCACGTATCGGCTCGATACCCCGGCCGGTTATGCGGTAGAGGTGGAGGGCCCGGACGGGCTCACGCTTGTGCGACAACCCTAAAGAGAACCACCATGGACCATCCACACATCCTGCTGATTTCGCTCGAAACGCTGCGCCGCGATCACCTCGGCTGCTACGGCTGCCCGCGCGAACTCATGCCGCACGTCGATCGCATCGCCGAGGGCGGCGTGCGCTTTCGGGACTCGGTGGCGAACTGCGGCTGGACGCTGCCGCAGCACATGACGCTGCTCACCGGCCTGTACCCGCTCACGCACGGCGTCGTGCTGTGGGACAACCCGCCCCTCGAGAAGCGGTGGAAGCTGCTGAGCGAGCACCTGAAAGAGCACGGCTACCGGACCTTCGCGGGCGTCTCGAAACGGAACGCCTTCGGCGGCGGCGCCAAGTTCGGCTTTGACCGCGGCTTCAACGAGCACCTGCCCGAGGCCGAGTACAACCAGCACATGCCGTGGACGGAGCAGTTCATCGTCAGCCGCTTACGCGACCACCACGCCTCGGGCCCGTGCTTCGTCTACGTGCACATCAACGACAGCCACGAGCCCTTCGAGCCGCCCGAGCCGTGGTACAGCATGTGGGGGCCGTCCTATCGCAACAAGTACGAGGGCGAGCTCTCATACGTGGACCACTACCTCGGCCGGATCTTCACGGCGATGAAGGAAATGGGCATTCTCGACGAGACGCTCGTCGTCGTCTTCGCCGACCATGGCACGACATTCTGGGAGCACGAGTTCCTCGAGAAGAAGTGCAACCTGTACCGCGAGATCCTCGACGTGCCGCTCATCATGCGCTATCCGCCGCGCATTCCGGCGGGCCGCGTCGTCGAGGGGCTGGTCGAGTCGGCCATGGTCGCGCCGACCATCCTCGAGCTCGCCGGCCTGGCGCCTTTGCCGCAGGCGCAGGGCGCAAGCGTCGCCCCGCGCATCCTTGGCCGCTCCCCGGAGGCGCCGGAGCACGTCTGCGCCCACACGGTCCACAACAACGACGACAAAATGGGGCCCATCGAGTTCGAGCAGCACGCGATCCAGACGCTCGACTACAAGTTCATCCGCAGCAAGATTCACGTCGAGCCCAACGAGCTGTACGGCGACCGCAAGCGCCACTTCCAGACCATCATGCTGCGCGCGGGATACGATCCGTGCGAGCTCAAGGCTGGAACGGTCATCCGCGAGCTGTACGACTTCCGCGTCGATCCCGGCGAGCACCGGACGCTCATCTCGCCCATCGGCCAGCGCTTCTACCCGCCCGTCCCAGACCGCCTCACCCCCGCCGAAGCGCAGACCATCGCCGCCGACCTGGAACGGAAACTCGACGCCTGGCTCGACGACACCCGTTGCGCGGGCACTCATTCCTCATAGACAGAGAGAGCCCGAAGCTAGTACACCGCCTCATAAGTACGATGACGTATTGTTCTTGCTTCTTTGATGGG
>CBDUSE010000028.1:0-24054 GCA_965369835.1 uncultured bacterium | reverse complement strand
AATCGCACCCGCTGAAAACCAACGCCTTTCCACGGCGCACGGGACACCATACCCACTCCGGCACGCGATCAGGCCGCATGACACGGCCCCCTCGAACGGCGCTTCTCTCAGTTTCGCCAGCCCCGCAGCCCGCGGCTGCGTCCTGTCAGTCCTCTCCACACGATAGCAGGCGATGTTCACGCGGATGATCTCGACGGGATGGGGCGGACGGCGTATAGTGCTGCCTTATGAGATCGCAGGCCCGCCCACCAAAGGAGGATCAATGCTCGGCACCAAAGAGCTGATCAACAACGCCTGGAAGGCGGGGACGGTGATTCCCGCGTTCAACACCCCGCACCGGCCGATGATGGAGCCGATCGTGCGCGCGCTACGCGACACGCGCTGCTTCGGCCTGATCGCGGTGGCGCGGCTCGAATGGATCAAGTTCGAGGCGGGCAGCCTGCGAGACATTCGCGACGAGTACGAGCGCGTCAAGGACGAGTCCTTCACGCGCCTGCACCTCGACCACGTGCCCGTCGTTGACGAGGACAATTTCACGGTGGAGTACGACGCCATCATCGCCCAAGCGCTCAATCTCGGTTACGAGTCGGTCATGGTGGACGGCTCGCGCCTGCCGCTCGACGCGAACATCGCGGCCACAGAGCGCATGGTCGCCATGGCCCACGCGGCCGGCGTGCCCGTCGAGGGCGAGCTCGGCGCCGTGCTGGGCCACGAGGAAGGCCCGCTCCCGCCGTACGACGAGCTCTTCGCCTCGGGCAGGGGCTTCACTGATCCCGATGAAGCGAAGCGCTTTGTCGCCGAGACCGGCGCCGATTGGCTCTCGGTCGCCATCGGCAACATCCACGGCGCCGTCAGTCGGGCGCGGCGCTCGGAGAAAAAGGTGGCCGCGCGCCTGAGCATCGAGCGGCTCGACGCGATCCGCGAGGCCGCCGGCGTGCCCCTCGTGCTGCACGGCGGCTCGGGTATTTTGAGGAAGTACCTGCTCGACGCGTTCAAGCACGGCATCGCCAAGATCAACATCGGCACTGTCATCCGCCAGGCGTTCGAGGCGGCCGGCGAGTCCGTCGAGAAGGCGCAACAGGCCGTCTATGACACGACGTGCGACCTGATCCGCACCGAGCTCGAGCTTGAGGGCTCAGTCGAGACAATTAACCCCGAGGCGCAAGCGTAGGTGGCGCGTGGCAGAGGTGCGCTTTGCATCAAACGGCCGTCAGGATCGCCGGGCGTCGCATCCGGGATGTAGGGCGGGTCGCCCTCGGCCCGCCGCAGCCGCGGAGCGGCGACACATGGCATCTACTCGACCTCTTCCGCGCCTTCGGCCCCTACCTGGGCCCCAGCGGACCTGCGGCGGGCCGGGGGCGACCCGCCCTACAACGCTGACGCGCACTCGCTGCGCCGCGTCGAACGGCGACCGGTTGACGACTTCGGCGGCGTGTTCTGCTCAAGACTCCTTGCGGCAAACTGGCTTCAGCAAGCTGATAGGAACATGACATGCGTCCACCCGGCCCCATTTCGGACTATGTGCTCGACGCGCTCGCCGGGCTCGCCGCGCACGGCGACTATCGCGCCGGGCGAATCACGCGCGCCGAGTACGCCGCCGCCCTCGACACCCACGCCGACGAGCTTCTGCCCCGCCTCGATGGGCGGCGGGGCCTGCTCGAGGTCGCCAAGGACTATCCGCCCGACTTCGACGCGTCGGCGGACGCGATCCTGGAATCGCTCGTGGCCGACGGGATACTGCCCGCGCTCCCCGACGCGCCGTTCGACGAGTTCCGAGCGCGCATGCGCGCCGACTACGACCACAACACTCGGCGCACGTCGATCCATCCCGACGATGCGCGGCTCGCCTACTTCATCTCGATGGCCGTTCAGCCGAAGCGCCTGCTGGTCGTCGGCTCGTACTACGGCTACTGGGCCGTGTGGGCCATGCCGGGCGTTGCCGCCGCGAGCGGCCATGCGGTTCTCGTCGATCCTGACCGCGAGGTGAGCGCGCTCGCCGAGAGGAACTTCGACGCACTCGGCTATGGCGCCTGCTCAACGGTGCACGCGAAGGTGGCCGAGGACGTCTTCCCGGACATCGAGCCGGGCCTCAACCTGGTGCTGCTCGACGCCGCAGGCTCCGGCGACCATCCTGATCCCGCCTACCACGGCAAGGGCATCTACGGTTTCCTCGTCGAGCCGATCTACGAGCTCATGCGCGACGGCGCCCTGCTCGTCGTCCACAACGACGCGCCGCACGATGCGTCGCCCGATGGCGACGGCGATGAGCGCGAGCCCGAGCTGGACCGCTTCCATACATTCTGCCGCGAGCACTTCCGCAATCACCGCGTACCGGACACGGTTGCGGGCTTCGGCGTCTACCTCAAGTAGGAGAGGGAAGTCTCCATGAAGATCGTCATGATCTCAGGCAGCCGCAATCTGGCGGGGCGAACGGCGACGATGGCCGACGCCCTGCTGCGGGGCGCCAAGGACGCAGGCGCCGAATGCGAGCGCTACTTCCTGCCCGCGATGTTCGTCAAGCGGTGCCGCCAGTGCGACGAGCGCGGCTGGGGGAACTGCATTGAGAAGGGCACGTGCGTCATCGAGGACGACTTCGCCGGCCTCGTGTCGAAGGTGCGCGACTCGGACGCCGTGGTCTTCGCCAATCCCGTTTACTTCTCCGACCTGAGCGAAAGCCTGCGGGCGTTCCTCGACCGCCTGCGCCGCATCACGCGTCACGACTCGGCAAAGCCCGGCATCGAGGGCAAGCGCGCCGTCGGCATCTGCGTCGCCGGCGGCGGGGGCGGCGGCGCGCCCGCGTGCGTCGAGCGGATGCAGTCCGTCCTCGGCATCTGCGGCTTCGACGTGCTCGACATCGTCCCCGCCCGTCGCCAGAACCTCGACCTGAAGGAGCAGGTCCTCGAGACCACCGGCCGGTGGCTTGCGGACAAGCTGAAGGAGTAGGTCATGCTAACGGACCGACCGAACATCATCTTTTTCTTTACCGACCAGCATCGCCTCTCGGCCCTCGGCTGTTACGGCCCGACGCCGTGCGAGACGCCCAACATTGACAAGCTCGCCGACGAGGGCGTGCGCTTCGCGACGGCGTACACGTGCTGCCCCGTCTGCTCGCCTGCGCGGGCCTCGTTTATGACGGGGCTGCATACACATGCGCATGGGATGCTGGCCAATCTCCGCGAACCAGGAACCTGCATCACCGAGCTGCCGGACTCGCCGCGGCTCATTTCCCGACGGCTCGGCGCTGCCGGCTATCGCTGCGGCTACACGGGCAAGTGGCACCTGGGCGAGGGAACGGAATGGTTCGGCGCGGCGACCGACATCGCCCTCCCCTCGACGCGCGGCTTCGAGGGGATTGACTTCCCCGGCCACGGCGGGGGCGGCTTCCACTACGACGAGTACAAGGCGTACCTCAAGCAGCACGGCTTCGAGCACAAACTCAAGGCCAACAAGACGCTGGGCCGGAAATGCATGCCGCTCGGCCTGCTCGAGGGCCCGGTCGAATCCACGGTGCCCTACTTCCTCGCCGAGCAGACGATCGGCCTGATTGACCGCTTCCGCGCCTCGGGCGAGCCGTTCTTCATCTGGCACAACAACTGGGGGCCGCACGAGCCGTACTATATCCCCGAGGCGTATTACGACCGCTATCGCGACGTGGAGATCCCGCCGTGGCCCAACTACAACTGGCCCGCACGCGAGATCAACCGGCCGCACCAGGTCAAGATCCATTCGCGCGCCGAGGAGCTGACCTGGGACGACTGGGCCGACGCGATCCGCTACTACTACGCCTTCACGACGCTCATTGACGAGCAGTTCGGCCGCATCCTCGCGCACCTCGAGGAGGCCGGCCTCGCCGACAACGCGGTCAGGAGACCGACAGTCGTGATCTTCTCGAGCGACCACGGCGAGACGCTCGGCAGCCACGGCGGCCTGACGGACAAGGGGTGGCACCATTTCGAGGAGATTCAGCGCATCGGCCTCATCGTCAAGGACCCGCGCGGGTTCGGCAGTTCCGGATTCGCTCCGGGAAGCGTCGTTAAAGAATGGGCATCACTCCTCGACCTCCATCCGACGATCCTCGACATGGCCGGCGCCGAATGCGACGCGGAAAGATTGCACGGGCGGTCGCTCGTTCCTTTGCTCGAAGGGAAAGCGACCGGCCGTTCCGCAAGGAACGGCGGCCGTTCTGAGACGAACGGCTTGGGCGACGCGTCAGCGTCGCCCGGCGACACGTCAGCGTCGCACGGGTGGCGCGACGAGATCTTCGTCGAGTTTGGCGGCCTAGGCGCGGCCACGACGATGCTGACCTGCCGCCACGGCGACATCAAGTACGGCTGGAACATCGGCAACCTCGACGAGATGTACGACCTCGCCGCCGACCCGCATGAAACGGATAACATCATTGATGATCCCGCCCACGCTGCGACCGTGCGCGAGATGCGCGAGCGCATCTACGCCTTTATGGAACGCACCGGCCACCCCGCCCGCGGCATCTTCGGCAGAACCCGCCTGCGAATGCCGCCGTGGCCGAAAGCGCAGCGGCCCGCCTCCTGAGCTGGTCGAATGGCTACTTCCCCAGCAGCTCGATCCAGTAGAGGCTGCCGCGCTCGATCTTCGCGTAGAGGCGGTTGTCGTCGGGGCTGAAGGCGAGCGCTTCCACATCACTCTTTGGCAGGCCGGCGCCAAGGTCGCGCCACTCCTTCCCGTCATCGAATGAGATCCAGACTGTGCCATCATCGAACCCGATGGCAAGCATCTCCGGCGACGCGGAATTGCACGCAATCACCGTCGGGTGGGCGAAGAGCTCGGGCATCGGTCGTGCCTCCCACGTCTCGCCAGAGTTCTCGCTTACCCAGAGGACGAATCCCTTCGCCTTCGCGTCGTACTCAGTCGCGAGGTAGAGCATGCCGGGACGCTCGTAGCGGCTCGCCAAAGCCATCGTCCGCCATCCGATAAACGGGCCCCTCATTGTTCGCCACGTCCGGCCCAGGTCGCGCGACTGTAAAAGCCGCCAGTTCGCGCGCTCGCACATCGTAATGATCTCGCCGTCGCCGACGATCTGGTAGTGATAACGCTTGCGCTGGAACGGCTGGAACTTGGAAACTACTTTCCAGTTCTTCCCGCCGTCCGTGGACTCCAGGACGCCACTTTGCGCATAGCCTATGACGTGGTCACGATCCGTCGAGTCAAAGCTGAACCGCCACCCCCAACCGATACCGAAGTCCTCACAGCTCCCGACCCTCTTCTCCCAGCTCTCGCCGCCGTCCGTCGAGCGACAGACACCGCAGTTCACTGACGAGATGAACATCAGGTCGCGGACGTCCGGGTGCGCGGCAAGGTCGAAGATGTTCCCGAGACAACCGGGGGGGACGCCCGACGCCTTCCAGCTCTGGCAGCCGTCGTTGCTCATCATGAGCGCGCGGTATCCTCCCACCACAAGACGACCCGGGCGGCCTGGCACCGCCGCAATGTGGGAGAAGTGCCTCTTGCCAAGCCCTTTATTAGCGGACTGCCACTGCCGGCCGCCGTCGTCCGAACGATAGAGGCCCTTTCCGCACACGATGACGTAGACCCGCTTGGGGTTTTGCTCGTCACGCACAGCCGTCAGCGGATCGCCAAACCAGCCCTTCTCGGGCTTGCCGGCCGGCAGCGGGAACGCCTCCCTCACAGACTCGCGGACAATGTCGGTCCACGGGCCGGGCTCTTTCGACTCTTTGTGAAGCTCCCAAGTCATACCGGCGTCCGTGCTGAAGTAGACGCTGCCCGACAGCGTCAGCGCCAGGAGCAACTCCTTGTAGTCCGCGTCCCCTGCAAGAAACAGGATGCCCTTCTCGCCTGCAGGCGGCGTTGCCTTACGCCACGATCTGCCGCCATCGGTCGAGAACACTGCCACCTGCTTCGAATGGAAGTGGTCGCTCAACACGAGGAGATCCGGGTTCCGCCTATCCACGATTAGCGCGCCGATGCGCGGGTCTCCCTTAAACTCCTTGAGGAGTGTTACTCGCCCCGTCTCGAACCGCACGACCCGCCTACCACCCCGAAACCCGTACACGAGGCCGGGCTTGGTCGGGTGCACGGCAATGTTCAGTGCTGACGCCTCCTTGTCGCTCGGGCAGTACAGTACCCAGCTCGAGCCGCCGTCTTCGCTGCACCAGAGCTTGTTCCCGGCCGCGACAAAGACGATCCTCGGGTCCGATCGGTCCACCTCAATGTCGCTCACGCGGCCCTGAAACCTTTTCCCGGCCTGCATCTTGACGCGGCGCCAGCTCTTTCCCGCATCCTCGCTCACGTGCAGGCCGGCGGCGTAGGCGTACACGATCCGGCCGTCACTCGGCGCCACGGCGTACGCGCGAACCTCACCTCCAGACGGGCCATCAACGTGAGTCCACGCGGCAAGCCTGGGCGCCGCCACAAGCTCTGTCGGCTCATGGCTCTTCGCACTCAATGCGAGATGTGCACCGATATCCATGTAGTCGTAAAACACGAAGTTCCCGGCCGGCGACCACTCAATGTGGTTCCGAATGAAGTTCTTGCGTTCCAGCTCCTGCTCCAAGCCGCGAGCCGGCTCAAAGAAAATAAGGCAGGTTGAAAGAATCGGCCCCTCCGAACCGCCGAGACGGAAGACGCGCTCGAACACGACGCGCTTGCTATCGCCCGACCACGCCGGCCTATGGTCGGTCGCCGGCTCGCCTTCAGGTGCTTTCGTCCTGGCAACCACCGTCCCCGACTCCAGACCAAACACCACGAGACGCCGGCCGCCCCACGCCACCTTCGTCCCGTCCGGCGAGACGCGCAGCCCCTCGATCGGGCTCTCCGACTCGAAGGTCTGCGTCACCTCTCCGCTCTCGATCAAGTACAAGCTCCCGAACGCGAGAGCCACCACACGATCCGCCTTGCGCGCGGCATCGAACTCAACCACGTCTTCCTTCATGAGCGTCTTGTGCGTCTTCCCGTCGGGCGTCACCCGCTTGAGCGACATCTTCTTGTCCGGACCGGCTGGAACGGTGCAGTAGATGAACTTGCCCTCGTGCGACCACACAAACTGCGACCGCTCTGGGTCCAGCCCCTCCGCCAACTGCTGAAGGACCTTGCCAGACGGTTCCGCCACAGCAAGCCGCGTCGTCTCGCCGTCTTCGAGGAGCAAAAGGAGCCGGCTCTCGTCGGGCGCAGGCACCACCGCAAGCGTCTTCCCACTGCCGTAGTTCAGCACCGCATGGCCTTTCAGGTATCCGCCCGGCGCCAATCCGAATATCGCTGCGTCCCACCGGCCTGGGCGCATTTCCCTTTCGGTGACACAATACAATCGCGTTCCGTTCGCGTTACAGTAGGGTCGAGATATGGTCTGGTGCGACACGCGCGACTCCCCGCTCCAGCCCTTCTGCTCCACATAGAAGCCAAGCTGTGGCTTGGGCCGAGGAAGCAGCGTGAGGCCAAACGCAGTCGCCGGCAACAGGACGACCAGCGCAATCGAGAAGACCATAAAGAGGCGACGCATGATTACACTCCTTTCTGCCGCGCAGCCGGTCTTCGGCCGCAATGCCCTGCACTCGCACGCGATGCCCTGCACTCGCACGCGATGCCCTGCACTCGCACGCGATGCCCTGCACTCGCACGTTGACCTGTGCGCGAACGGCTCTATAATGCCCCTAAAAACACGATTGGGCGAGGGTATTTCATGAGCATCGTCGTCGTCGGATCTATCGCGCTCGACACCATCGAGACGCCGTTCGGCAAGCGGGAAGACGTCCTCGGCGGCTCCTGCACCCACTTCAGCTACGCGGCCAGCTTCTTCCATCCGGTCTCGGTCGTGGGCGTCGTCGGCAAGGACTTCCGCAACAAGGACATCGAGCTGCTCAGGGGCCGGGACATCAACACCGAGGGCCTGCAGGTTGTTGACGGCAAGACCTTCCGCTGGAGCGGCTCGTACGAGTACGACATGAGCGAGGCGAAGACCCTCTCGACGAGCCTCAACGTCTTCGAGACGTTCCAGCCGGTGCTGCCCGAGTCGTACCGCGACGCCGACTACGTCTTCCTCGCCAACATTGACCCCGACCTGCAACTGAGCGTCCTCGAGCAGGTGCGCAAACCGAAGCTCGTCGCGTGCGACACGATGAACTTCTGGCTCAACACCAAGCGCGACGCGGTGGCCGAGCTCTTCGGCAAGGCGGACGTGGTGATCGTCAATGAAGGCGAGGCGCGCCTTTTCAGCCGCGACCCGAGCCTGATCGTCTCGGCCAAGCGAATCCTCGAGACCGGCGCCACCTACGTCATCATCAAGAAAGGCGAGCACGGCGCGCTGCTCTTTGCCCCCGACTTCTTCTTCGCCTGCCCGGGCTTCCCGCTCGAGACGATTCAGGACCCGACCGGGGCCGGCGACGCCTTCGCGGGCGGATTCATGGGCTACCTGGCCAAGACGGGGAAGCTCGACAACATGCACCTGAGGCGCGCCGTGGTGTACGGCTGCGTGATGGCCTCGTTCAACGTTGAGGAGTTCAGCCTCGACCGGCTCAAGGGCCTGACCGACGAGGACATCACCAACCGCTATCTCGAGTACGTCACGCTCACCCGCTTCGAAGGCGCCTGAGCGCCTGCAACGGAGCGCTCGACGTGGAGCAGCAGCACTACCCGCTTCGTCTCGTCTTTTGGGAAACGACGAGGCGCTGCAACCTGAGCTGCATGCACTGCCGCGCCTCGGCAACGCCCGAAGCCCCACCCAACGAGCTCTCCACCGACGAGGCGCTCGCCTTTGTCCGCGCGCTCGCCTCGTTCGCCAAGCCGATCCTCGTGCTCAGCGGCGGCGAGCCGCTCTATCGCAACGACATCTTCGACATCGCGTCGCTCGCGACGCACCTCGGCTTGCGTGTGGCGCTCGCGACCAACGCCACGCTCGTTGACGACGCCGTCGCCGCAAGAGTCAAAGCGTCCGGCATCGTGCGCGCCGCGATCAGCCTCGACGGGCCGGAGGCCGCCGTGCACGACGCCTTCCGCGGCCGCGCGGGGTCGTTCGACCGCGCGGTCGCCGGCCTCGAACGGTTCCAGGCCGCCGGCCTCGAGACGCAGATCAACACGACTGTCGCCCGGCATAACGTGGACGGGCTGCCCGAAGTGCTCGAGCTCGCCGTTGATCTTGGCGTCAAGGCCCTCCATCTTTTCCTGCTCGTGCCGGTCGGCTGCGGCGTCGAGATCTCGGGCGAGCAGATGATCTCGCCCGAGCGTTACGAGACGGTGCTCGAGTGGCTCTTCGTCGAGTCGTCGCGCATGCGAATGCGCGCGCGTGTCCCGATCGAGCTCAAGGCCACCTGCGCCCCCCACTACTTCCGCATCGCGCGCCAGAAAGCGAAGGACCTCGACATTGAGCCCCCGCGCGGCGACGGCCTGTCGGCGGTGACCAAAGGATGCCTCGCCGGCCAGCATGTCTGTTTCATCTCGCACTCGGGCGAGGTGTATCCCTGCGGCTACCTGCCCGTCTCGTCGGGCAACATCCGCACCGCACCGCTCGACGAGATCTGGGACACCTCGACCGTCTTCGCCCGGCTGCGCGACCCCTCGCTCCTCGGCGGCAAGTGCGGCGTCTGCGGCTTTCGGACCATCTGCGGCGGATGCCGCGCCCGCGCCTACGCGCTGACCGGCAACTACCTCGCCGAAGAGCCGTTCTGTATCTACCAACCGCCCCGCGCTGCAAGAGGACTCGATTAGACCTGAAGGTCCGCACGACGGACGGAGGGCGGCCTGCGCTCATCGGACATGCCGAACCCGTTGATTTCTCGCCCAGTTTCCTGTATAATTATGTTTTACTGAAAGTATCCACCCCAGGAGACGACCGGATGCATCACGACAACGAACTGATCTCGGCCCTCGAGCGACTCTTCGATTCGCATATGCACGAGATGCGCTACAACGAGCCGGAGTACGAACGCGAGGTTCTGGCGCTGATGCGCGACATCAAGGCGACGCTGGCCGGCGCCGGCCCGGACAGGCTCCCGGAGCTCGTGGACCGGCACCGCGCCGGCCTCGAAGCGAAGGGCAAGAGCGAGTTCTCGACCCGGCTGGAGGATTTTTCCAAGGCGATCGCCCTGTTCCTCAGCTAAACCGGGCGCCGCGCGCCGACACGCCGAACGGCCGCGCGCAGATCACGAGCTCGAGCGTGCCGGCAGCCCATCCGCATGCAGGGGGACACGCCGACGCTCAAGAGAACCCTTCTGATAGCCCTGCCGCTTTCCTTCGCCATCGTGGTTGAAGCACCCGCCCTGCACACGGGGACCACCGAGGAGAGCGCGACCAGACCGACCGTTATGAGAACCACCCAGGACGCCCCCTTCTACTGCGCACCCAACAGGCCGTTCGGCCTCCTCAAAACCAGCGCGCCGCTCTGCCTCTCTACGTGAGACCCGTTCTTCTCGCGCAAAGCCGCCGAGGCTATGCGGCGGTCAATGGCCGCTCGTGTAGCGGTAAACGCGGCCGCTGGAGCGGTAGACGCGCGTGCGCGGGTAGCGGTGGGAGCGATAGCGGTAGTGGCCGTAGTACCGGGGGTAGTGACGATAATGCCCCCAGGTGTAGCCGATGCCGATGCTGTAGGTCACCCGCGGCGGGCGCTCGACGATCACCACGTCGGGGACCCGCTCGACGTAGACAACCTCCTGCACCGGGATGCCCTCGACGGTGCGCCGGATGGGCGCCGACGGCAGGCCGGGATGCGCCAGCATCCAGTCGAGCACGGCCTCAGGCACCTCTTCCTCGCGCAGCCGGTCCACGTCCTTCGTCGTCATCGCCCCGGCGTATCCCGAGCGCTGGAGGCGCGAGATGATCGCGTCCTCGCTCTCGCCGGCCTTGACCGCAGCGACCACGTCGTTGGTCGTCATCGGCAGCGGCACGCCGACGAGCACCGCGCGCCGCTCGTACGTCTCGCCGCAGCCCACGAGCACCGCGCCGGCCGCCGCGAGCACCACCACCAGGCTGATTCTCCATATCCTGTTCATCGCGATATCCCCGTCTTTGGATTCAGCGTATGACAACCCCGGCCCGGACACACACCCTGGGCCTCCTTGTACTTCCAACGTACTTTGACGGCAACCCGGTGCCACAATTCACAGAAAAACAGGGGCCGCCGCCGATTCCCCAATTGACCCGAGCAGTTGGCAACCCTATCATCTGATCACCGAAGGTGAGCCAGATGGCGCACCTGTATCCCTTGCCTCTCATTGGGCTGAGGATGGCTGCGACATGCCGGCACCTCGCCCCTGTTTGGGGTTCTAACGGATCCGGATAATCATTGTTAGGTGAGACTTAGGGGTTTCAGCTGTGAAAGGAGAAGTGATGAAAATACTTCGGAATATCGGCTCGCTGGCTTTCGTGCTTGGCCTCTTCGTTGCGGTATTTGCCGGGGTACCGTGGCACGTGCTCGTGGCCGACGATCCCGTCGTGCCCTGGTGGCTCAGGGCGGCGGTTTTCTGCCTTCTGGGCGGCATTCTTGTCGTCCTGCTGACCGTGGCGCTCGAACAAAGGAAAGGCAAGAAGCCGACAGAGCTGCCGCTGACCACTGATTCCGGCACCAGCGTTCTGCTCTTAAATTCCGACGCAGTCCCCGGCCGGGCGACGCGTGAAATTCTCGGCCTCGTCCAGGGCCATACGGTCTTTGCCATCTGGCTGGGCAAGGATCTCTCCGCCATAGTCAGGCTCATCCTTGGCGGGGAACTGACGGAATACACAGAGATGATGGGAAGGGCTCGCACAGTCGCCACGAACAGAATGATCGCCCAGGCTGCAACGCTCGGAGCCGATGCAATAATCAATGTCCGCTACATGACGACCAGTGTTGTCGGCAGCGCCGCCGAGCTCCTCGCGTACGGCACCGCCGTCAAGCTGAGCGCGTAGCCCGCACCGCAGCCCGACAGCGATACGCGCGGGCCCGCGGCCCCGTGAGGAGGCGCCTGCCGCCGGATTTTCCTCTTGACACAAGCCGTTGGCCCTCTTACCATGCGACCACAAAGGTGATCTACATGGAACACATCGGGCCCTTCGCCGCTCATCTGCTGGAGGATGGCTACCACATGCCGACACCTTGGCTCTGTTTGGGGTATTATACGGATGCTGGATAATCACCGTTGGGCAGAAAGGAAAAGATGAGACTCGTTACCATTGGGGAGATCAGCCAGGCTGAGCAAATGATTCAGCAGTTCGCTTGCACCGATCCCACGAACCACTCGTATCGCGAGTTTATCGCCTTCTTTCAGGCGAGACCTGTACTTTCAACCCACGACATCA
This sequence comes from uncultured bacterium, assembly GCA_965369835.1. Lineage (GTDB taxonomy): Bacteria > Auribacterota > JABMQX01 > JAFGEW01 > JAFGEW01 > CBDUSE01. The sequence continues at coordinate 11,796 of CBDUSE010000028.1, read as the reverse complement.
CGATAGGCGCATACATGTCTTACGGGTGGATGCCGCGGGCACTGACGACCTTCGATGTCAACAACCTTAATGCTCTGGTGGCAATCATCAATCGAGCCAAGCTCGGACAATTCCCATCAGAAGACGAAATAGCACTCCTTTCGCGAACCATCAACCACTCCCTGGTCGGCCCATCGAAACTCTTGCACTTTGTCAACCCTGCGAATTTCGCGATCTGGGACAGCAGGGTGTTTCGCTTCATTGAGCGGAGGGAACCCACGCAGAACGAGATGATCTCAGTCCGGAATTACCTCGACTATCACCACAACCTCCGCAGCCTTGTCGCCGACGAGGCTTTTGCCCAAGTCCATAACTCCATGAACCTCAAGATCGGATACTGGGTGACGCCTTTCCGCGCCTGTGAGTACATAATGTACATGGGAGGACTACCCAACAACGGCGTGGAGCCTATTCAGTGAAGCCACGGCGGCTTCGCCTCAAGGCCCACGCCGGACAAGAGGAGGCGACAATGAGTGCTTCACAAAGACCGAACTGGGAGGCATACCTGCGGATAGCCCTTGTGGGGATCGCTGCCTTTTTTGCCATACTGTTGCTTCCGAGCTGCGGTCGGGACGGTGAAGAAAAGAAGCAACCTGACGAAGCAACGAAGAAACTCGATCAACAGCTGAACGACGCCATCCGGGACCGTCAAGCGAGGGAGCAGGAGGCACAGCGGCAGAAGCAACTTCAAGAGGAGTCGCTCGCTCGGCGCAGGGCCGAGGAACGTGAGCGTGAGCGACAGAGAGAGGCCAGCAAATCAGAGAAGCGTCAGAAAGTGGCACAGTACGCCATCGCTCAGTTCACGCAGTTTCCTCTCACCCCACGCCTTCATATTTCGCCATCCCTCGGAATCGCCCCGGATGCCGTGTCTTTCCTGGGAGAGGAATTTGACAAGGTGCGCAACGCATACAACGCAAAGGAATGGTTAAGGCTCTATGCGTTACTCATGGACAACGAGCTGGTGTGGCCCGAGGAAGAGGCAGAGATTAACCATGCACTGCACCGGCTCGAGGACACAAGGTGCTTCCTGCTGATAAAGCCAAATACCACGCTGACGCGAGAGGACTACGCGCTTGTGGTCTTATTTGTCCATGACTCTTGCTGGATAGATAGCCCGGAACTGAAGTGGGATTCGGGTTTCGAGTATCCCCATCATTGGGAGAAGCATCCAGACGGTGCTGGATACTTCTATCAACTTTGCCTCCGCTATAGCGACGTCTTCATCATACATGCCAAGACCGAAGAACCGCTCCACAGGGACATCAAATTCCTTCAGGAATGCCATTGGAACATCCTGCAGAGCATCCGGACGAGGAAGAAGTTGAGCGAACTCGGTGATGCTGCCTATACTGCGGAGTTGCTCAGACTCAAGAACGTAGACATGGCGTATTGCGCGATGCTGCTGAGCCCATCTGGCATGCATGCCCCATTTAGGTTTAGACAGTCACCCCCAAGCCACTACGTTAAGGGAAGTTTCGCCTTCCTTGCGAACAACCCGGACTACATAACCCTCTCAGGCAACTTCCGCCAAATCGAGAAATCCATAAAACTATCGAGTTCAGCCGACATCCAAGCCTGCATCAACGAACTGCATGAGCAACTCAAGAAATACCCTAAATTTGAATCTGACTGCGACGTTCAGTTCATCCGATTCAATAAGTATCTACGATATGCCAAGATACGAGAACAATTTGCAGCAAACAAGGGTAGTCTCGCTTTCCTCGCTAATTGCCGCGACAGCGAAGCAGCTCTACGGAACGTCAACTGGTTGCTGAAACTCCAACATGCCATCACGGAAACGAGTTCAGCCGAGATACAAGCTTGCATCAACGAACTGAACGAGCAGATCAAGAAGTGCCCTCAGCTCACGATGCCAAGCGGCCTACGTTCATACGAGAGTTACCTCAAGGGTGCCAGAGATTCGCTCTATGGCTATCTGCTCGATGCACAGATGCGAGAAAGGATTGCAGCAGACGAGGTCCAAGAACAAAGATGGCAAACTGAGCGAGAGACGGCCCTTGCAAAATGTCTGGCGGAGGCAGTGGTGCGCGAATGAATCATAAGGAAAACCAGAATACACGCAAGGTGACGTGCGCGGATTGTGGTGTTGAACTGCGAGCAGAAGAAGTCACGCCAGAAAAGTCCACCCCATGCCCCAGGTGTGGATCGGTCAGACGAAATCTCACTTTGTCTATCACGGAGCACATCCAACCTCTCCATGACACGCTCACCGGAAAACTCGAGGACCCGAGCCTTCCAAGCAAGAAGAACCCCAGGGTTGAGTTCTTCGTCAGGGATGACCAGAGAAGGTCTGATGGGAAATGGATGCAGAAAACACGGAGAATTGACAAGGAGAAGAACCAGTACTCAGAAGTTGTCATCGAACCGGAAACTGGCGCAGTAGTTCACAGGTGCGAAGAACCCTTGTTGAAACATACAGGGCATGGATCGGCAAAGAAGAACAATAAGTTGTCCAACAACTGAGTCCACCGTATTTGTCAACCCGCGCGATGCGCGGGTTGCCAAAACGATGACTCAGAGCGTTAGCCTTAAGAATGGTCACCTACTGTAGGAAAGTTCAAGCCCCAGGGAAGGGACAAGCCAACATAAGGTAGACGGTTTTTTCCTATCCTCCAAACCGGGCGGCGACGAGCAGCGCCGCCTTGAGGAGCGACTCGCGGCTCGAGACGATAATGTCCTCGTGGAAGCCGCTCGTGGTGATGAGCCGCCCGTCGTCGGTCTCGTAGGTGATGTAGGTCTGGATCGTCGAGCCGGCGCCCGCGCGCTGCTTGGGCAGGCCGACCTCGTAGTTGATCAGCTCAAAATTCGTCGGCAGGCCCGCGCGCCGCAGCGCCTCCTTCATCGCCTTGAAGTTGACGCCGACGGGCCCGCTCTCGGTGTCCTCGAACACCTTGTACTCGGTGCCGTCCACTTCCATCTTGAGGATGCACGAGTTGTCGTGGTCCACCTCGCCCTCGACCTGCGTGAAGTGGCTCGTCACGTCGCAGCGGGTGACCACGATGTCGCGCGGGATCCCCTTCAGGTGCTTCAACGCCATGAGGAAATGCTCGTCCTCGAGCAGGCCGATGTCGAAGCCCTGGCTGCAGAGTGCATGCACCTCCTCGAGCATCGCTTTGAGCCGCGGGTCGTCCGGCTTGACATCGTAGCCGAGCGACTTGACCACCGCGTAAATACTCGCCCGGCCCGAGTTCGTGCTGAGCACAATGCGCATCTTGTTCCCGACGCAGGCGGGGTCAATGTGCTGGTAGCTCGCCCCTTTGAGCACGGCGTCCACGTGCACCCCGCCGTCATGAGCGAACGCCTTGACGCCGACGAACGGCTGGTCCTTGCGCGGTCGCATGCCGGCACGGGCATAGACCGCTTCGCTCAGGTGCGTCAGCACCTCGGTCTTGACGACGTCGTTGAGCGGGTAGTCGGTCTTGAGCGCAAGGTTCGCGATGACCTGCACGAGGTCGGCGTTGCCTATCCGCTCGCCGATGCCGTTCACCGTCCCTTGCACGTGCGTGCAGCCCGCGCGCACCGCCTCGATCGTGTTCGCCACCGCCAGGCCCGAGTCGTTGTGGCAATGGATGCCCAGCTCCGGCAGCCGCTCCCGAATCTGCGCGTCGCCTTCAAGGAACGCGCGCACCTGCCGGACGATCTCGCCGATCTCGGAGTAGAGCGTGCCGCCGTTCGTGTCGCACAACACGAGCGCGTCCGCGCCCGCGAGCGCCGCCGTCTTGAGCGTCTCGAACGCGTAGTCCGCGTCGTCCTTATAGCCGTCGAAGAAGTGCTCGGCGTCGTAGATCACCTCGTCGAACGCGCGCACCGGGTTGTCCTTGAGGTAGCGGACCGTCTCGCGGATCATGCCGAGGTTCTGTTCCGGCGTCGCCTTGAGCTGGTAGGTCACGTGGTGGATCCACGTCTTGCCGAAAACCGTCGCCACCGGCGCGCCCGACTCGATGAGCGCCTTGATGATCGGGTCCTCGTCCACCGCCGAGCGCGCTTTCTTCGTCGAGGAGAACGCGGCGAGCTTCGCATGCGCGAGCTCCATCTTGGTCGCCCGCGCAAAGAGCTCCGCATCCACCGAGCCCGGCCGAGGCCAGCCCGCCTCGATGTAGTCGAACCCGAACCGGTCAAACTCGCCGATCAGGGCGAGCTTTTCCTCGAGTGTGAAGTTGATGTCCGACGCCTGGCTGCCGTCGCGCAGCGTCGTGTCGTAGAGCTTGATCGTCCGCGTACTCATGGGAGTCCGCTCCTTGGCTTGACAAACGATCGTGGGACAAGAGCAAACCTACCATAGATTCTCACGGAGGGCACAGACTCAACCGTGCTGCCAGGCGCACCGGCGGCCTCACTCACAGCCCGATGAGGTGCTCGAGCTCGGCGTACCAACCGAACGACTTGTCGCGCGCGCGTTCCTTCGTCGGGAAGTCCAGGCGCACCGGCCGGCGCGGCGCCGCGAAACGCTTCCGGGCGATCCGCTCGAGCACGAGCGCGCTCTGCCTGTTGATCGTGATCCTCGAGAGCACCGACCTGATGCGCCCGATGTCCCAGTAATTGTCATCGAGGCGGACCGCCTTCGAGTCGCCCAGCTCGGCCAGCTTTTTCTCGATGCGCATGATGTTGTTGCGCGCGATCTCGATCCGCTCGCACCCGCCGTCGAACCGGAACGCGACGGCCGAGCGCGCGATCCGATTGCCCGTGACGCGCACGTCGAGTGTGCGCGAAAACGCGAGCGCCGCCTCGCGGCATGACTCGATGACGTTGCCGTGGATCGCGTAATGGTGCGACGCTTTCTTCTTCGGATCGCGCGCGAGCAACGCGATGCCGTTGCGGCAGCGACGGATGAGGTTGCCCGCCAGCACGTTGTGATGCGCGTGCTCGATGGCGATGCCGTCGAACAAGTTGCTCTCGACGATGTTGCCGATTACCCGGTTCTCGCACGAGAGCCCGAGCCACATCCCGTAGCGGCTGTTCGACGCGATGTTGCCCACAAAGACGTTGCCGCGCGACCACGACGACTCGATCGCGTTGTGCGGCGAGTGCGACGCGTCGTTGAACGCCACGAGGTTGTCGGTGCTTTGCTTGACCCACAGGCCGTTGAGGAAGAAGCCGTCGCTGCCGTGCGTCACGCTGTTGTGGGCGATCACGTTGCGGCAGCAGTTGTGGCTGAGCATGATGCCCGCTGCGTCGCCGCCGGCCGAGTAGTGCTTGCTCTCGCACCGCACGCACCAGTCAGCGGCATTGCCCACGATCCGGTTGTCCGAGGCGTCCCACAGCCAGATGCCCCAGCCGCTGTTGCGGCTGAGGTCGCTGTCCTCGACCGTGCAGTCGTTCGACTCGATGAGCCCGATGCCGTTCTGTCCGCGCCTCGACGTGCATCCGCGCACGCAGCAGTCTCTCGACTTCACGAGGTAGATGCCGTAGCCGTACGTCTCCCACGTCGAGCGGTGGAACACGTCCACCCAATCCGACGGGTCGTACCTGTCCGGCGTGCTCCTGAGCTTCTGGTCGTAGCAGCCCGAGGTGTCGCACCCATCGAGCGTCACGCCTCGGCAATTGCTCAAAAGAATGCCGCGCCGGTAGCCGCTCACCCGCGCGCCGCGCACGGTCACGTTGCGGCACTTTCTCAGCAGAATGCCGACGCCCTCGAAGCGCCACTTCCGGCCCGTGCCGCCGCGCAGGTGCACGCCGGTCAGGTCGAGCACGAAGTCGCGCCCCTCGACGACCATCGCGCCCCGGCCCTTCGGGTCGGCGATCTCGTAGACGCCCGGCGCGACCGCCCGTTTCCCCGTGATACGCATTGGCTTCGAACTGCCCGCCACGTCTTTTCCTCCATCACCCAGTTACAATGCATTCATCGGAGCCCGGGGCACAAGCCCCAAGAGCGGGTGCCCGGCTCAAATCCATCGAGTGCGAGAGGCGCGACAGAACGCCGCGCAGGTCTTGACCAAGCGCTCCCGCCTAGCCCGTCGCCGATTCTCTCGCGTGCTCAAGCGCGCGCTCATACAGGCCGCGCACCCGTTCGCGGTACGAGGCGACGCGCTCGAGGAACGCCGGCAGCTCCGCCCTGAACAGCCGCAGCGCCCGGAGCAGGCGACGCAGTTCGGGCTCGTCGGCGGGCAGATCGTCGGTCGCCGCGTTCGTCTCGATCCGCAGCGCGTTCTCGACGATCCGGTAGAACGTGTACGTCGAGTCGAGAAACAGGTAGTCGTCGCGGCCGAGGTAGCCCGCTGCGTGCAGCGCCTTGAGCGCCCGCGCCGTGTTCGCCTGCACGAGCGCACGGTCCTCGCGGCCGTGCGCCAGCTCGAGCACCTGCGCGGTGAACTCGATCTCCACGATCCCGCCGGGGCTGAGCTTCAGGTCGCGGTCGCGCGCCGAGGCCGACACCCGCTCGGCCGCTATCCGCTCGCGAATCCGCGCGATCTCATCCACCTCCACGCGCCGAAGCGGCTCGCCGAAAACCACCTCGTCGCGCATTTGCATGAACTCGTCCGCCAGCGAGCGGTCGCCCGCCACGTACGCCGCGCGCAAGAGCGCCTGTTTCTCCCATGCCTGGATGCGCCGGCGGTAGGCGTTCGCGTACCCTTCGAGCGTCGGGCAGAGCAGCCCCTGCTCGCCCTCGGGGCGGAGGCGGGCGTCCACCTTTGCCAGCGAGCCCTTCGCGGTCGCCATCGTCATCGTGCGCAGCACGGCGGACGAGAGCTCGCCGAAGTACTGCGACGCGGGGATCGCGCGCTCGCCGCCGCGCGTCTCTCCCTCGCCATCGCAGACGAACAGCACGTCGAGGTCCGAGCCGTAGCCGAGCTCGTCGCCGCCGAGCTTGCCGCACCCGATGACGCAGAACCGCGCGGGCCGGCCCGATGCATCGTGCGGCGACCCGCACTTCGCGCGGAAGGCCGCCTCGCACCGCTCGAGCACCAGCCCCACCAGCCGCCGCGCCAGCGCGCTGAGCGCCCGCATCGTCTCGCGCACATCCGCCAGCCGCAGGATGTCGCGCAGGCCGACCTTGAACAGCTCCTCGTTGCGGTACTGGATGAAGTAGGGGAGCGCCTGGTCGGGGGAAAGCTCATCGAGGGGAAGCTCCTCGAACACCACGCGGAACTCGTTGAGCGCCGAGGACTCGAGCACGTCGCGCCGCACCGCCGCGTCGAACAGCGCCGGCTGCCGACACAGGATGTCCGAGAGGAACTGGCTCGTGCCGAAGAGCAGAAGCAGCATCCGCAGTGTCTCGGGGTTGGTGGCGAGCAGGTCGTAGAGCACCCGGCGCGCACCGTAGGCGGCGACGAACGTCTCGAAGTTTGCCAGCGCCGCGTACGGGTCGGGCACCTCAGGCATGATCTCGAGGATTTTTCGGGCGATCCGCCGAAACGCCCACGTCGTCCCGGCCAGATGCGGGCTATAGGGCGGCCCGAAGGCCATCGCCCCAAACAACTTCACTAGCCGTTCTGCGTCGTCCAGCCCATAGCGTCCGGCGGCCGCAGCGAGCGCCTCGGGTGCAGCGTCCTCATCGAGCAGGAGGGCCACGGCCTCGTGAGCCGCTTCCTCGGCCGCCGTCAGCTTCGGGGCCAGCCGATCCGTGGTCTCGGCCAGCATGTTCCGGTACGTTTGTGCCACGGCCTCGACGTGGCGCCGAAGCTCGGCGCGGAACTGAACAATCGTCTCGGCTTCCCCCTCGTCGGCGAAGCCGCACCGCAGCGCCAGCCGGTAGAGCGCCTTCGGCTCCCGAGGGAGCGTGTGCGTCTGCACTCCCTGTTCGAGCTGCAACCTGTGCTCGACGGTTCGGAGAAACCGGTACGCCGCCGCGAGCCGCTCGGCCTCGGCCGAGCCGAGGAAGCCGAGCAGCCCGAGCGCATCGAGCGTCGCCGGCGCCTGGAGCTGTGGGTACTGCCCGCCCAGCATGAGCTGCAGAAGCTGGGCCGTGAACTCCACCTCCCGAATGCCGCCGCGGCCAAGCTTGACATTCGTGAGCACCTCGCCGCGCCTCGCCACCTCGCCGTCGGCCCGGCGCTTGATCTGCCGCAGCTCCTCGATATCGCCGTAGCTCAGGTGGCGGCGGAAGACGAACGGCCGCACCATGCGCACGAATCGTCGGCCCAGCGCCACGCTGCCCGCCAGCGGCCGCGCCTTGATCAGCGCCTGCCGCTCCCACGTCGCCCCCCATTGCGAATAGTAGAGCTCGTAGCTTCCCAAAGAACGCACGAGCGGCCCCATCGGGCCCTCGGGCCGCAGCCGGGTGTCCACGCGGAAGACGTGCCCCTCGTCGGTGCGTGTCGAGATGAACTTGATCAGTTGCTCGGCCGCTTTCGTGAAAAACGCCTCGGCGTCGAGCGTGCCGCGCTGCGTCGAAGGCCCTTTGGGTGGCGCTGTCGCCCCGTCCTCGCCATAGACGAAGATCACGTCTATGTCCGAGCTGTAGTTGAGCTCGCCCGCTCCCACCTTGCCCATGCCGATCACGGCGAACTCGACCGGCTCGCTGCTCTCGCAGCCCATAGGCACGCCGTACCTCGACGAGAGGCCCTCGAGCACCGCCGCCAGCGCCACCTCGACGCACGCGGCCGCCAGCGCCGAAAGCTCGCGCGTCGTCGCCTCGAGGTCCGCGCACCCGATGATGTCACGCGCCCCGATGCGCAGCATCTCGCGCCGCTGGAAGCGGCGGAGCGCGTTCATCCGGTCCGCCTCGCTCTCGAAGACGAACACGTCGTGCCGGAGCTCCTCGAGGAGCGTCTCGCGGCTGCGCGGCGCGTCGCGCAGCTCGGGGTCGGCGACGAGCTCGAGGTACTCCGGGTTGCGCACCAGTGCGTCGGCAAGAACCTGGCTCGTCGAGAAGACCGCCGCCAGCAGCTCGAGCAGCGCCGGGTTCGACCGTAGCATCGAAAAGAAGCCGTCGCGACTCGAGACGGCCACCGAGTAACGCTCGAAGTTGTTGAGCGCCATGTCCGGGTCGGCGCTCTCCGAGAAAACCTCGAGCAGCTCGGGCAGCAGGTCGCGCAGCGTCTCGCGCGCCAGCGCATCGTCGGCGATCGCCAGCACGTTGCGGTGCGCGCGCTTCGCGTCGGCAAACCGGTAGCCGGCCAGCACCTCGAACGCCGCGGTGAGCGGCGCTGCGCCCGGCGCCGCGGCATGTGCCGCGTCGCGCTCAAGCAACACGTCTGTCGGCCGTGATTCCATCGCGTATGATCCCGTCGCCCGGGCAAGGCCGTTTCTCGTCGGTAAGCCCACGACACAAGCTAGCATTTCGCCTTGCCAGGGCGCAACGCCGTTGCTACTGTGCTGCTGCGCGAGCAACCTGGCGGCGCTCGCACCAACGGCCGCTCCTTGCCGGCCATGGACTGCAAGCAGTAATCGGGGAGAGGTCTTGCCACCGGCTTCAGTCGGTGGTAGCAGGACAAGCTCTCACTCATTGAGCCCGCTTCCAGCGGGCTTCTCGACGGTCGGCTTCAGCCATGCCCTTGCCTGAAGGCGCCTGTCGAGAAGCCGGCTGAAGCCGGCTTGTATCGCGGAGGGCAGGCCCTTGACCACCGGCTGAAGCCGGTGGCACAACCTATGGCGCTCCGCTCTTCCCGCGGGAGAACTGCCGACGAGCGCGTTACCATAGGAAATGCGTACACGATGCGTGTGGATGAGTTCGACTACGAGCTGCCCGAGGAGCTGATCGCCCAGTACCCGCTGCTCGAGCGCGACACCTCGCGCCTCCTCGTGCTCGACTGCCGCCGCCGGACGCTCGCGTACGAGAGTTTCGGGGACCTGCCGCGCCACTTCAAGCCGGGCGATGCCCTGGTGATCAACGACTCGCGTGTCATCCCCGCCCGGCTCCTCGGGCGGGTCGAAGGGGCCACGCGTGAGGCGGAACTCCTGCTGCTGCGCGAGATCGGGCCCAACCTCTGGGAGTGCCTCGCCAAGCCTGCGAAAAAGCTCGGCACGGGCAAGCGGGTGCTTCTCGACAACGACACGGTCCGGGCCGAGGTGCTCGACGCCCGGCCCGACGGCGTCCGCACGGTCCGCTTCACGCTCGATGGCGACATCAAGGACCGCCTCGATGCGATCGGCCACACGCCGCTGCCGCCCTACATCCGCCGCCCGGATGAGCCGCTCATGGACCGCGACCGCTACCAGACCGTATACGCGCGCGAGGGCGGCTCGGTCGCCGCGCCAACGGCCGGCCTGCATTTCACTGAAAAAATCCTTGAGCAGCTCGGCGCGAAAGGTGTCCGGATCGTGCGCGTCACCCTGCACGTCGGCCTCGGCACGTTCCAGCCGGTCAAGACCGAGACGTTGGCCCAGCACCGGATGCACCCGGAGGTCTACGTCCTCGGCCCGGTCGCCGCCGACGCCATCAACGCCACGATCGAGGCGAAGCGGCAGGTGGTCGCCGTCGGCACAACGGCCGCCCGCGTGCTCGAGACCTGCGCCGGCGACGACGGCACCGTCCGCCCGGGCGAGGGCGAGACCAGCCTTTTCATCACGCCCGGCTACCGCTTCAAGGTGGTGCATAATCTGTTAACCAACTTCCACCTGCCGCGCTCGACGCTGCTGATGCTCGTGTGCGCGCTGGCGGGACGCGACCTCGTGCTCTACGCCTACGAGGAGGCCAAGCGCGAGGGCTACCGCTTCTACAGCTACGGAGACGCCATGCTCATTCGCTACGGCGGGAAGGCGGTGTCGTGAAGTTCGAGCTTCTCGCCACTGATCCAGGCTCAGCCGCCCGCGCAGGGCGCGTTACGACCGCTCACGGCGTTTTCGAGACGCCGGCGTTCATGCCGGTCGGCACATACGGGGCAGTCAAGTCGCTCTCGCCCAACAACCTGCGTGCAGCCGGTGCCGACATCGTCCTCGCCAACACTTATCATCTGAGCCTCCGGCCCGGCACCGACGTCGTCCGGGCGCTCGGCGGGCTGCACCACTTCATGGGCTGGCCTGGGCCGATCCTGACCGACAGCGGCGGCTACCAGGTCTTCAGCCTCGCCCGGATGCGCAAGGTCAGCGACGACGGCGTCGAGTTCCGCTCGCACGTGGACGGCGCGCTCTGCTTCCTCGGGCCCGAGGACGCTGTGCGCATTCAGCGCGACCTCGGTTCCGACATCGCCATGGTGCTGGACGAATGTGTCCCGTACCCGGTCGAGCGCGATATTGCTTGTCAGGCGGTGGACCGATCCATAGAATGGGCGGCTCGATGTCGCTCTGTGCACGCGCGCCTTCAGGGGCGCGGGCCCGAACAGGGGCCGGAAGCGCTCTTCGGCGTACCCGAAGCCCTGTTCGGCATCGTCCAGGGCTCGGTCCATGAGGACCTGCGCGAACGCTGCGCCCGGGAGCTTATCGGCATCGGCTTCGACGGCTACGCCATCGGTGGCCTGAGCGTCGGCGAGCCGATCGACCGGATGCTCGAGGTCGCCGGCTTCACGGCGGCGCTGCTGCCCGAGGAGCAGCCGCGCTACTTGATGGGCGTCGGGACGCCGGCCGACATTGTCCGGGCCGTCGCGCGCGGCATAGACATGTTCGACTGCGTCATACCGACGCGCAACGGGCGCAACGGCCAGGCGTTTACCTCGACAGGGGTGCTCCGGCTCAGGGCTGCGCGCTACCGGGAGGATGCGCGCCCGATCGAGGACGGCTGCCCGTGCGAGGCCTGCTCGGGGTTGGCGCGCTCGAAGAACTCGTCCGCGAGTTCTTCTAACGCGAAAAGGCCCCTGGGCTTTTCGCGCGCCTATCTGCGACACTGCGTGAACGTGAACGAAATACTCGGGCTGCGGCTCG